>JBARWE010000265.1:0-31604 GCA_049646625.1 Xanthobacteraceae bacterium | reverse complement strand
GAGTCACCACACCAATCGCGATACGCTCACAAGCGATTGGCTCTCAGGAGAAAGTTCCCGTCGAACAACTTCGCCTCGATATGCTCGCCTCGGGGCCAGACTATTCGGTCACAAGGGGCCGACACCTCTCCAACCTTTCGGGGTTGGAACCTATCCGGTGGTTGGCACCGGCACCGCTGTCGTTTATCGCGGCCTTTGGCCGACGACGGGGAAAAGGCAGGATCAAAACCCGTCGCTGGCGGACGGTTGACCGGTAGAGAATTGCTGGCGGTGGGACCTCCGAGCACCGCAGCAAAACGCTCGCGGCCAACCGAACGCTTAAAGTTCGGTCAGCGCGCGAGCGCGGGCGCCTCCTGTGCGGTTGGCTTGATCGCGGCGAGTGCAGCCTCGCGCGTCGGGAAGGTGCCGAGGGGCGTGTCGGTCGCGCTCCAAGCATGGAAGCCGCCATCGACCTGTTTGAGGTAGCCGAGGATGATCCGGCCCTCGTAAACGGCCATGGCGGTGGTGATGTCTGGGCGCTTCATGACCGCGCCTCCGCTGCTCGGCGCTGTGCGGCTCGGCGGCTAGCATTCACACCAGTCAGCCAGGCGGCGAACTCGGCCTGTTGCGCCGGGGTCCTGTGCCGAAGGCGAGGCTTTTCGGTGCGAAAATAGTGTTCGCCGGGGCGGTCCGATTCTCGGTAGGTTGAGGGGAGGGGGCACGTTCCAACTTGCCCCCGGTATTGGGCCCCGTTCGACAGGGATTTGGTTGGAATACTGGCTGATTTATCTAGGTATTCAGTGGGCCTGTCACGCCGGAGGTCGCGGGTTCGAGCCCCGTCTCTCGCGCCAGTTTAAGCAGCCATTCCAATTCGTTCGGTCGACACGGCGGGCACGCAACATTGCCCCCGCGCCGGTGGTTTTCCGGTACGGCGATGTTACGCCGATTCCAGTCTGTTTTTTCCGTGTTACGCCGCGTGCGGCCGCTCGACCGGCGGTGTGCCATCCTTGATGCCGCTGCGGATCATGGTCCGCAGTTCGGGCGTGTCCTGATGGCTGTGCGTTGCGACGGCATGCTGGACCGCGATTTCCATCAGTTCGTCTTCGGTGTCGGCGCTGATGGCGACCGAACAGTTATTTTCGCTCGGTACTTCGCGGCAGTCGATGAATTTGCGTCCCATCATGACCTCCCGTCATTCACAACGAGAACAGCCCCCGGCCGCAGCCCAGCGAGATTACGCCTGCGAGGGAGGCGCCGCAATCGGAACCGGGGCGTGCGGTGGAGCGGCTACCGGATTGCCGACAAACAAAAAAGGCGGCCGCGAGATGGCGGCCGCCTTGTGGTTTGCCGAACACCGGGTCGGCTATCGCCCGGCGATGATGTTGACGATGAGACCGGTGGCGGCGGAAACCAGCAGATAGTCGTTATTGACCTTGATCCAGCGCTGGCCGGGGCCGGGGCGGCGCAAGCCGTAGCGATGGTAATCGCGAATATGAGAGTGGCGGCGCCAGTCGCTGTAACGCTGCCCGCGAGTCCAGCGATTGTGGTGCGCGTGAGGCGCCGGCCTGACGTGCGGGCGGTGCGCGGCCGGCGGCGGTGCGGCATGGCGGTGAACGCCGGCGCGCGGGCCATCGTGGCGTGGCTGCGCTTGTGCAGCCGGAATCGCCAGCATCGAAAGGCCGATCGCGGCGAGGGCGAGGTGCTTCAGGTGTGTCATGGGTGCTGTCTCCTTGTCGATGACGCCGACCCTAGTGGCGGGCGGGTGAACGGGAACTGAATGCACCGTTACATTTCTGTAATTAACGCAATTGGTTGATCGGTAAATCTAAAGGGTAAGGTGAAATTTGCCGGAGCTGGTTCTGGTCGCCGGTATCGGCAACGGCGGCTTTTCAGGGAACCGGGGCGTTGCCGCGCACTGTGCTGATGGGCTGCAAATCTCAGATGGCACTGTGGTGACGCGAGGAGTGCCAGAGGCTGGCGATCCGACATCCGGCGGCTGCAAGTGTCTGTTCAAATCACCGGTCGGGCGGGGCGAGAGAGGCGCTGCGGGGGCGTGGCGGGGGAGCGGCGCGCGGCGCCGGCGGATCATAAGTGTGTCCCATCGCAGTGGCTTGTCTTGCCACCTCTGCTGCACTGCGCTAGAGCGTCCAGAATAATTCCAGGGTACGCGAATCCACGGCTCGCCGCTGTGGTTTGGAGATCGCCGATGACCGGCATTCTGGGTGATTATCTTCCCATTGTGATCTTCGTCGGGATCGCTGCCGTGATCGGTCTCGCACTGCTGATCGCGCCGTTTATCGTCGCCTATCAGCAGCCCGACCCGGAAAAGCTGTCCGCCTATGAATGCGGATTCAATGCCTTTGATGATGCCCGCATGAAATTCGACGTGCGGTTCTATCTGGTTGCCATCCTGTTCATCATTTTCGACCTTGAAGTGGCGTTCCTGTTTCCCTGGGCGATCACTTTTGGCAGCCTCGGCGCCGCCGGGTTCTGGTCGATGATGGCTTTCCTCGGGGTGCTGACTGTCGGCTTTGCCTACGAATGGAAGAAGGGTGCGCTGGAATGGGACTGAACCCGGCACCGAGTCATGCGCCTGCGGCCGGCCCGGCCGTCGCACCGGCCGCCACCGGTATTCTCGACCCGCGCACCGGCCGCCCGGTCGGGGCTGATGACAAGCTTTTCGTCGAGGTCAACAACCAACTGGCTGACAAGGGCTTTTTCGTCACCGCGACGGACGACCTGATCACCTGGGCGCGCACCGGCTCGTTGATGTGGATGACCTTCGGGCTGGCCTGTTGCGCCGTCGAGATGATGCAGATGTCGATGCCGCGCTACGACTGCGAGCGCTTCGGCTTCGCGCCGCGCGCAAGCCCCCGGCAGTCCGACGTGATGATCGTCGCCGGCACGCTGACCAACAAGATGGCGCCGGCTTTGCGCAAGGTCTACGACCAGATGCCGGAGCCGCGCTATGTGATTTCGATGGGGTCGTGCGCCAATGGCGGCGGCTACTATCACTACTCCTATTCCGTCGTGCGGGGCTGCGACCGGGTCGTGCCGGTCGATATCTATGTGCCGGGCTGCCCGCCCACGGCGGAGGCGCTGCTGTACGGCGTGATGCTGCTGCAGAAGAAAATCCGGCGGGTTGGCACGATCGAGCGTTAAGAAAAGGCGAGGCGGAGCGGGGACCGATCCGCCGTGGGGACGTTTCAGAAAGGGCAGGACGGCGCCGGCGGGACCGGCGACCGTTTTCGACCGTGAGCCGCTTATGCGGCGATTGAACCGGGGATGTAAGGCTTCCGCATGGACGACACCAAGCTCGATGCTCTTGGCCGATCGATCGTCGAGGCGCTGCCGGGCGCCGCGACCGGCCACGTCGTCGCCTTCGGCCAGTTGACCGTCACGGTGGTGACGGCGCGTCTGGTCGAAGTCGCGCGCTTCCTGCGCGATGATCCGCGCTGCCGGTTCGTCAACATCATCGACGTCACCGCGGTCGACTATCCCGGCCGGGCGGAGCGGTTCGAGGTCGTCTATCACTTCCTGTCGCCGACCATGAACACGCGCATCCGGCTGCGCGCCGTGGCCGGCGAGACGACGCAGGTGCCCTCGCTGATCGAGGTGTTTCCCGGCGCCGACTGGTTCGAGCGCGAGGCCTACGACCTCTACGGCGTGATCTTCACCGGCCACCCGGACATGCGGCGGTTGCTCACCGACTACGGCTTCGAGGGGCATCCGCTGCGCAAGGACTTCCCGCTCACCGGCTTCGTCGAGGTGCGCTACGACGACGAGGAGAAGCGGGTGCGCTACGAGCCGGTCAAGCTCAACCAGGAATTCCGCAAGTTCGATTTCCTCTCGCCGTGGGAAGGGGCCGACTACCCGCTGCCAGGCGACGAGAAGGCGGGGCCGAAAGTCTGATCATGACCGAACACAGCCTGCGCAACTTCACCATCAATTTCGGGCCGCAGCATCCGGCGGCGCACGGCGTCCTGCGCCTGGTGCTGGAACTGGATGGCGAGGTGGTCGAGCGGGTCGATCCGCATATCGGGCTATTGCATCGCGGCACCGAGAAGCTGATCGAGCACAAGACCTATCTTCAGGCGATCCCTTATTTCGACCGGCTCGATTACGTCGCGCCGATGAACCAGGAGCACGCCTTCTGCCTGGCCGCCGAAAAGCTGCTCGGCATCGAGGTGCCGCGTCGCGGGCAACTGATCCGCGTGCTGTACTGCGAAATCGGCCGCATCCTGTCGCATCTGCTCAACATCACCACGCAGGCGCTCGACGTCGGCGCGCTGACCCCGCCGTTGTGGGGCTTCGAGGAGCGCGAGAAGCTGATGGTGTTCTATGAGCGCGCCTCCGGCTCGCGCATGCACGCCGCCTATTTCCGCATTGGTGGCGTGCATCAGGATCTGCCGCCCAAGCTGATCGACGACATCGATGCCTGGTGCGACGCTTTCCCCGAGAAGCTCGACGACCTTGAGGTGCTGCTGACCGAGAATCGCATCTTCAAGCAGCGCAACGTCGATATCGGCGTGGTGACGCTGGAGCAGGCGTGGAGCTGGGGCTTTTCCGGCGTGATGGTGCGCGGCTCGGGCGCGGCGTGGGACTTGCGTAAATCGCAGCCCTACGAATGCTACGACGAGATGGAGTTCGACATCCCCGTCGGCAAGAACGGTGACTGCTACGACCGTTACTGCATCCGGGTCGAGGAGATGCGCCAGTCGGCCCGTATCATGAAGCAGTGCGTCGCCAAGCTGCGCGCCAGCGACGGGCAGGGGCCGGTGGTGGTTGCCGACAACAAGGTGTCGCCGCCGCGGCGTGGTGAGATGAAGCGCTCGATGGAGTCGCTGATCCACCACTTCAAGCTCTACACTGAAGGCGTGCATGTGCCACCCGGCGAGGTCTATGCGGCGGTCGAGGCGCCGAAGGGCGAGTTCGGCGTCTACCTCGTCGCTGATGGCACCAACAAGCCTTACAAGTGCAAGATCCGCGCGCCGGGTTTTGCCCATTTGCAGGCGATGGATTTCCTCTGCAAGGGGCATCTGCTGGCCGACGTGTCCGCCATTCTCGGCTCGCTCGATATCGTGTTCGGCGAGGTGGACCGATGATCACCCGCGCTCCCATCCGCTTCGATCGCTCGACCGGCGTTCTCGAAGAGGTCAACGCCTGGGAGCGCTTTGCGGTGCTGTTGCTGATCGGCGGCGCCAAGGTGTCCGCGCGCTTTTCCCACCACGGCTATCGCTGGGGCTGCAACATGCTGCGATGGGCGCTGCCCTCGCGCGAAGTGGCCATGAAGCTCGGGCCGGACGCCACTTTCATCTTTCCTTATGGCGACGGCTATTGGAGCAAGATGCTCGATCGCTCGTTCCGCTACGAGGAGGAGCTTGAGCTGCTGCTGCGGGCCGCCCGCGATGTGGACTATACGCTGATCGATTGCGGCGCCAATTTCGGCTTCTTCTCGGTGCTGGTGTCGAGTCCCGAATTCGGCTCCCGCCCCTCGATTGCCATCGAGCCGTCGTCGGCGAACTATGAGCTGCTAACCCGGAGCGCGGCCGCCAATGGGAATCGCTTCCGCACCATCCGCGCGGCAATCGGCGCGGAGCGCGGCACGGCGCGGCTGTCGGGGTTCAAGCACGAGGGATTGAGTATCGTCGGCGAGTCGTCCGCCGGCGGCGAGGAGGTGCCGGTGATCGCCGTCGACAATCTGGTCGATGACGGGATTATCGCCGCCGACGGCAAATACGTCATCAAGCTCGATGTCGAGGGCGTCGAGATCGAGGCACTGAAGGGCGCGGCACGGCTGCTTACGGGCGATTCCATTGCGGTCTGCGAGGATCATGGCAGCGACCGCAACCACACGGTGTCGCGGTTCATTCTCGGCGAGACCGCGCTGAAACTCGTTGTATTCGATCCGGTCGCCCGCCGCTTCGAGAGGTTGACCGACGTGGCGCCGCTCGATCGCATAAAGAATGCGCGTATCGGCTATAACGTCTTCGCCACTGCAAGCCCGTTCTGGCTCGACTTCATCGAGCGCCTGAACGCATCGCCTGCGCTCCGCGCAATGAGAGACTGACCATGGCCGTCCGCCGTCTGGCACCGAAAGAACTGCAGCCCGCGAGCTTCGCCTTCAACGCGGATAATCTCGCCTGGGCCAATATGGTGATCGATCGTTACCCGCCGGGCCGTCAGCAGTCGGCCATCATTCCGTTATTGTGGCGCGCGCAGGAGCAGGAGGGCGGCTGGCTGACGGAAGCGGCGATCCGGCATGTCGCGGATATGCTCGGGATGCCGTATATCCGCGCGCTTGAGGTTGCGACCTTTTACACCCAGTTCCAGTTGCAGCCGGTCGGCCGCAAGGCCCATGTGCAGGTGTGCGGCACTACGCCATGTCGGCTGCGCGGCGCCGGCGACCTCATCGAGGTGTGCAAGCATCGCATTCACCACGATCAGTTCGCGCTGTCCGCCGATGGCGATTTCTCGTGGGAAGAGGTCGAGTGCCAGGGCGCCTGCGTCAACGCACCGATGGCGATGATCTGGAAGGACACTTACGAGGACCTAACCGTCGAGACCTTTGAGAAGGTGCTGGACGGCTTTGCCAGCGGCAATCCGCCGAAGCCAGGCCCGCAGAATGGTCGGCATTTCTCCGCGCCGCTCGGCGGCCCCACCACGCTGATGGATTATCGCGGCGACGGCGTGCCGCATGCGGTCAAGGAGCCGGTGCTGGCCGACGCCGAGGCGAAGAAGCCGGGCGAGGCGGCGAACACGACCGAGCGCCCCTCGCCGAAGCCGCCGGCTGATGACGCGACCAGGAAGGGCGGTGCGTGATGCTTGACGACAAGGATCGCATCTTCAGGAACCTGTACGGCTACGAGGATTGGGGCCTCGATGGCGCGCGCCGTCGTGGCGGCTGGGACGGCACCAAGTCGATCATCGACAAGGGCCGCGACTGGATCGTCGGCGAGATGAAGGCATCGGGCCTGCGCGGGCGCGGCGGCGCCGGTTTTCCGACCGGCCTGAAATGGTCGTTCATGCCCAAGGAATCGACCGACGGACGGCCGTCTTACCTCGTCGTCAACGCCGACGAGTCGGAGCCGGGCACCTGCAAGGACCGCGAGATCATGCGGCACGATCCGCATCTTCTCGTCGAGGGCTGTCTGCTCGCGAGCTTCGCGATGGGCGCGCATGCCGCCTACATCTATGTACGCGGCGAGTTCATTCGCGAGCGCGAGCATCTGCAGGCGGCGATCGATCAGGCCTATGAGGCGAAACTGATCGGCAAGGACAACATCCACGGCTGGCCGTTCGACCTCTACGTCCACCACGGCGCCGGCGCCTATATCTGCGGCGAGGAAACCGCGCTGTTGGAAAGCCTCGAAGGCAAGAAGGGCCAACCGCGGCTCAAGCCGCCGTTCCCGGCCAATGTCGGCCTCTACGGCTGCCCGACCACGGTGAACAACGTCGAGTCGATCGCGGTGGCGCCCGACATCCTGCGCCGGGGCGCGGCATGGTTCGCCGGCATCGGCCGGCCCAATAACGTCGGTACGAAACTGTTCTGCATCTCCGGCCATGTCGAGCGGCCCTGCAACGTCGAAGAGGCGATGGGCATCACCTTCCGCGAGCTGGTCGAAACGCATTGCGGCGGCATTCGCGGCGGGTGGGACAATCTGCTGGCGGTGATTCCCGGCGGCTCGTCGGTGCCGTTGGTGCCGGCCGAGCAGATCGCCGACGCCTATATGGATTTCGACACCCTGCGCGGCCTGAAGTCGGGTCTCGGCACCGCCGCCGTGATCGTGATGGACAAGTCCACCGACATCGTGCGCGCCATCGCCCGCATCTCCTATTTCTACAAGCACGAAAGCTGCGGCCAGTGCACGCCGTGTCGCGAGGGCACCGGCTGGATGTGGCGGGTGCTGACCCGGATGGCCGATGGCCGCGCCCACAAGCGCGAGATCGACATGCTGCTCGATGTCACGACGCGGGTCGAGGGCCACACCATTTGCGCGCTGGGCGACGCGGCGGCATGGCCGGTGCAGGGCCTGATCCGACATTTCCGGCACGAGATCGAGCGCCGCATCGACGAGTTTTCGCGCAACGCCAACATCGACGATGTCGGCATCCTCGACCCCGTGGCGCAGGCGGCGGAGTAGCGTCATGACCAAGATCATCATCGACGGCAAGGAAATCGACGTTCCGCCCGAGTACACGCTGTTGCAGGCATGCGAGGCAGCCGGCGCCGAGATTCCGCGCTTCTGCTTCCACGAACGGCTGTCGATCGCCGGCAACTGCCGCATGTGCCTTGTCGAACTGAAAGGTGGCCCGAAGCCGGTGGCGAGCTGCGCCTGGGGCGTCAAGGATTGCCGTCCCGGCCCCAACGGCGAACCGCCGGAGGTCTCGACCCGCTCGCCGATGGTCAAGAAGGCGCGCGAAGGGGTGATGGAGTTCTTGCTCATCAACCACCCGCTCGATTGCCCGATCTGCGATCAGGGCGGCGAATGCGACCTGCAGGACCAGGCGATGGGCTACGGCGTCGATACCGGGCGCTTCATCGAGAACAAGCGTGCGGTCGAGAACAAGTATCTCGGCGCGCTGGTCAAGACCATCATGACCCGCTGCATCCAGTGCACGCGCTGCATCCGCTTTGCCGCCGAAGTCGCCGGCGCGCCGGAGATGGGCGCCATCGGACGCGGCGAGGATATGGAGATCACCACCTACCTCGAAAGCGCGCTGACCTCGGAGATGCAGGGCAACCTCGTCGATATCTGCCCCGTCGGCGCGCTGACCTCAAAACCCTACGCCTTCGCGGCGCGGCCGTGGGAACTGGGCAAGACGCAATCGATCGACGTGATGGACGGCGTCGGCTCGGCGATCCGCGTCGATACCCGTGGTCGCGAGGTGATGCGCATCCTGCCGCGTCTCAACGAGGCGATCAACGAGGAGTGGATCTCCGACAAGACCCGCCACATCGTCGATGGCCTGCGCACGCAGCGGCTCGACCGGCCGTATGTGCGCGAGAACGGCAAGCTGCGTCCGGCCTCGTGGCAGGAAGCGTTCGCCGCGATCGCCGCGCGGGTGAGGCAGGTGGATGCGAAGCGCATCGGCGCGATTGCCGGCGATCTCGCTGCCGTCGAGGAGATGTTCGCGCTGAAGGATCTGCTGTCGCGGCTCGGCTCGCGCAATCTCGCCGTGCAGGGCGGGGCGGCGTTCGATCCCGGCCTGGGGCGGGCGGCCTATGTGTTCAACCCGACCATCGCCGGCATCGAGCAGGCGGATGCGCTATTGATCGTCGGCTCCAACCCGCGTTGGGAGGCGACGCTGCTTAACGCGCGCATCCGCAAGCGCTGGCGCACCAATGCGCTTAAGGTCGGCGTGATCGGCGAGCGCCGCGATTTTACTTACGATTACGATTACCTCGGCGCCGGGCCGGACACGCTGGCCGAGCTTGCCGAGGGCCGGCACTCGTTTGCCGATGTGCTCAAGAACGCCGAGAAGCCCATCGTGCTGGTCGGCGCGGCCGCGACCTCGCGGGCCGATGGCGCCGCGATCCTGTCGCTCGCCGCGAAGGTGGCGCGCAGCCTCGGCGCGGTGAAGGACGGCTGGAACGGCTTTGGCGTGGTGCACGACAGTGCCTCGCGGGTCGGCGCGCTCGACATCGGCTTTGTGCCGGGCGAGGGCGGTCTCGATGCCGCGAAGATGGCGGCGGGCGGCACCGATGTGCTGTTCCTGCTTGGCGCCGACGAGGTGGAGGTCGGCTCTGGCGCCTTCGTCGTCTACATCGGCACCCACGGCGACCGTGGCGCGCACCGCGCTGACGTGATCCTGCCGGGCGCGGCCTATACCGAGAAGGCCGGGCTTTACGTCAACCTCGAAGGCCGGGTGCAGATGGCAAATCGCGCCGGCTTCCCGCCGGGCGATGCCCGCGAGGATTGGGCAATCTTGCGCGCGCTGTCCGATGTACTGGGCCATCGGCTGCCGTATGACTCGTTGGCCGCGCTGCGGCAGGCGCTGTTCAAGAGCGTGCCGCACCTGATGCGGCTCGATCAGATCGCGCCGGCGGAGTCGAGCGCGGTGGCGGCGCTCGCGGCTCGCGGTGGCGCGATCGACAAAGCCCCGTTCGCGCCGGCGATTGCCGATTACTACCTCACCAACCCGATTGCGCGCGCCTCCGCCGTGATGGCGGAATGTTCGCGGCTCGCCTCCGGGCGGGTGCTGGCGGCGGCGGAGTAGACAGCATGACGTTCGCCGAATTCTGGACCGCTTACCTGTGGCCGCTGATCGTGATGGTGGCGCAGAGCCTGTTGCTGCTGGTGGTGCTGCTGGTCGCCATCGCCTACATCCTGCTGGCCGACCGCAAGATCTGGGCGGCGGTGCAGATCCGTCGCGGCCCCAACGTGGTCGGGCCGTGGGGCCTGTTCCAGTCGTTCGCCGACCTTCTGAAGTTCGTCTTCAAGGAGCCGATCATTCCGGCCGGCGCCAACAAGGGCGTATTCCTGCTGGCGCCGCTGGTCACCTGCGTGCTGGCATTGGCGGCGTGGGCGGTGATCCCGGTCAACCTCAACTGGGTGATCGCCGACATCAATGTCGGCATTCTGTTCGTGCTCGCCATCTCGTCGCTGTCGATCTACGGCATCATCATGGCGGGCTGGGCGTCGAACTCGAAATACCCGTTCCTGTCGGCGCTGCGCTCGGCGGCGCAGATGGTGTCCTACGAGGTCTCGATCGGCTTCGTCGTCATCACCGTGCTGATGTGCGCCGGCTCGCTCAATCTCACCGCCATCGTGCAGGCGCAGGACACCTCGCTCGGCCTCTTCGGCTGGTACTGGCTGCCGCTGTTTCCGATGTTCGTGATCTTCTACGTCTCGGCGCTGGCGGAGACCAACCGGCCGCCGTTCGACCTGGTGGAGGCGGAGTCCGAACTGGTCGCCGGCTTCATGGTCGAATACGGCTCCACGCCCTACATGCTGTTCATGCTCGGCGAATATGTCGCGATCGCCACCATGTGCGCGATGGCGACGATCCTGTTCATGGGCGGCTGGCTGTCGCCGATCCCGTTCGCGCCGTTCACCTGGGTGCCGGGCGTGGTGTGGTTCTCGCTCAAGGCGCTGTTCTTCTTCTTCCTGATCGCGATGGCCAAGGCCATCGTGCCGCGCTACCGCTACGACCAGCTCATGCGGCTCGGCTGGAAGGTGTTTTTGCCGCTGTCGCTGGCGATGGTGGTGATCGTCGCCGCCGTTCTCCATTTCTCCGGGCTGGCCCCGGCATGAGGCTCCCATGAGTATTGCAGCCGCATCGAAGTCGCTGTTGCTGAAGGAGTTCGTGGAGGCGTTCATCGTCACCATGCGCTACTTCTTCAAGCCCAAGCCGACGCTCAACTACCCCTTTGAGAAGGGGCCGATCTCTCCGCGCTTTCGCGGCGAGCATGCGCTGCGCCGCTATCCGAACGGCGAGGAGCGCTGCATCGCCTGCAAGCTGTGTGAGGCGATCTGCCCGGCGCAGGCCATCACCATCGAGGCCGGCCCGCGCCGCAACGACGGCACGCGCCGCACCGTGCGTTACGACATCGACATGGTGAAGTGCATTTACTGCGGCTTCTGCCAGGAGGCGTGCCCGGTCGACGCCATCGTCGAGGGGCCGAACTTCGAATTCGCCGCCGAGACGCGCGAGGAACTTTACTACGACAAGGCCAGACTGCTCGCCAACGGCGACCGCTGGGAGCGCGAGATCGCCAAGAACATGGCGCTCGACGCGCCGTATCGGTGAGGTTAAGCGCATGATCCTGCCCGCGCTGTTCTTTTATCTGTTCGCCGGGGTGTGCGTCGCCTCCGCCGTGATGGTGATCGCCTCGCGCAATCCGGTGCACTCCGTGCTGTTCCTGATCCTCACCTTCATCAACGCGGCGGCGCTGTTCGTGCTGCTCGGCGCCGAGTTTTTGGCGATGATCGTGGTGGTGGTCTATGTCGGCGCGGTGGCGGTGCTGTTCCTGTTCGTCGTCATGATGCTCGACGTCGATTTTGCCGAGCTGCGCTCCGGCTTCCTCAACTACCTGCCGGTCGGGCTGGTGGTGGCCGGAATTTTTCTCGCCGAACTGCTGCTGGTCGGCGGCGGCTGGATCATCAGCCCGCACGCGGCGAAAACCATCACCGCGCCGATCCCCGGCGATCTCACCAATACCGAGGCGATCGGGCAGGTGCTCTACACCCGCTACATCCATTACTTCCAGTATTCCGGGCTGATCCTGCTGGTCGCCATGGTCGGTGCGATCGTGCTGACGATGCGCCACCGCGCCTACGTCAAGCGCCAGGATATCAGCGTGCAGAACGCCCGCTCCAAGGCCAACACCATGGAGTTGCGCAAGGTGGCGTCCGGGCAGGGGCTGGAGGAACTGCCGCGACGGGAGGCTGCGGAATGACCATCGGATTGGGCCATTACCTCGCGGTCGGCGCCTGCCTGTTCACGCTCGGCATCCTCGGCATCTTCCTCAACCGCAAGAACGTCATCATCATCCTGATGTCGATCGAGATGATCCTGCTCTCGGCCAACATCAATCTGGTGGCGTTCTCTGCGTTCCTTGGCGACATCGTCGGCCAGATCTATGCGCTCCTGGTGCTCACCGTGGCGGCGGCGGAGGCGGCCATCGGCCTCGCCATTCTTGTGGTGTTCTTCCGCAATCGCGGCTCGATCGCGGTCGAGGACGTCAACGTGATGAAGGGCTGACGCAGGATGATTGAAGCCATTGTTTTCCTGCCGCTGATCGGCGCCATCCTGGCGGGCCTGATTTCGCTCGTCGGCGCCCGCGCCCGCCATCCGGGCGGCGACACGGTGGAGCACGCCGGCCACGACGCCCATCACGACGCTCATCACGGCGCTCATGGCGGGGCGGGGCAGGCGCATGCCGCGCAAGCCCATACCCATGACGCCCATGGCCATGACGATCACCACGCGGCCGAGCCGGCGGCGGCCGGCTCGCGCGCCGCCGAACTGATCACCACGGTGCCGTTGTTCATCTCGGCGGCGCTGTCCTGGGTGGTGCTCGTCAATGTCGGCTTTCAGCAGCAGGACATCGTGGTTCGTCTGCTGCCGTGGATCGTCTCCGGCGACCTCAACGTGTTCTGGACGCTGCGGGTCGATACGCTGACCGCGGTGATGCTGGTGGTGGTGACGTCGGTGTCGTCGCTGGTCCACCTGTATTCCTTCGGCTACATGGACGAGGATCCGAACCGGCCGCGCTTCTTCGGCTACCTGTCGCTGTTCACCTTCGCGATGCTGATGCTGGTGACGGCCGACAATCTGGTTCAACTGTTCTTCGGTTGGGAAGGGGTGGGCCTGGCCAGCTATCTGCTGATCGGCTTCTGGTACAAGAAGCCGTCGGCCAACGCTGCGGCGATCAAGGCGTTCGTCGTCAACCGCGTCGGCGATTTCGGCTTCCTGCTCGGCATTTTTGCGATCTTCATGCTGGTCGGGTCGGTCGATTTCGGCACCATCTTTGCCGCGGCGCCGGGGCTTACGGATAAGACCATCAATCTGCTCGGCTGGCAGGCCGACGCGCTGACGCTCACCTGCCTGTTCCTGTTCATGGGCGCGATGGGCAAGTCGGCGCAGTTTTTGCTGCACACCTGGCTGCCGGACGCGATGGAAGGCCCGACGCCGGTGTCGGCGCTGATCCATGCCGCCACCATGGTGACGGCCGGCGTGTTCATGGTGGCGCGGCTGTCGCCGCTGTTCGAGCTTGCGCCGGATGCGCAGGCGGTTGTGATGTTCTTCGGCGCGACGACGGCGTTCTTCGCCGCGACCGTCGGCCTGGTGCAGAACGACATCAAGCGCATCATCGCCTATTCGACCTGTTCGCAGCTCGGCTACATGTTCGTGGCGATGGGGGCGGGGGCCTATTCGGTCGGCATGTTCCACCTGTTCACCCACGCTTTCTTCAAGGCGCTCCTGTTCCTCGGCTCCGGCGCGGTGATCTACGCGATGCACCACGAGCAGGACATCCGCAACATGGGCGGGTTGAAGGACCGCATTCCCTTCACCTACGGCACGATGGTGATCGGCACGCTGGCGCTGACCGGCTTTCCGCTCACCGCCGGCTACTTCTCCAAGGATGCCATCATTGAGTCGGCAGCGGTCGCGCATAATCCGTTCGCGATGTACGCCTTCCTGCTGACGGTGGCGGCGGCCGGCCTGACGGCGTTCTATTCGTGGCGGCTGATCTTCAAGACCTTCCACGGCGAGCCGCACGACGTTAAGCACTACGAGGCCGCGCACGAGGCGCCGCTGACCATGCTGGTGCCGCTGGCGGTGCTTGCGGCCGGCTCGATCCTCGCCGGCTTCCCGTTCAAGGAGCTGTTTGTCGGCCACGGCGTCGATGAATTTTTCCGCGACTCGCTGAAGCTGAAGGACGGCATCCTCGACGAGATGCATCACCTGCCGGCATGGATCGTCTATCTGCCGACGGTCATGATGGTGCTGGGCTTCCTGGTCTCGTGGCTGTTCTACCTCCGGCGTCCGTATCTGCCGGTCGAACTCGCGACCCAACACCCGCTTCTCTACAAGTTCCTGCTCAACAAGTGGTACATCGACGAATTGTACGAGGTGATCTTCGTGCGGCCCGCGAAATGGATCGGCTATCAGCTTTGGAAAAAGGGCGATGGCTTCCTGATCGACGGCTTTGGGCCTGACGGGGTGTCCGCCCGCGTGCTCGACGCCACCCGCGCCGCGGTCAAGGTGCAGAGCGGCTATCTCTACCACTACGCCTTTGCGATGCTGATTGGAGTTGCCGGGCTGATGACCTGGTTTATCTTCGCCCTGGGGGGCCAGTGATGACAACCTGGCCCATTCTGTCCGTCGTCACGTTCCTGCCGCTGGTCGGCGCGCTTCTGATCTGGCTGGTGCCGGGGCGGGACGCGGCCGCCGATCGCAACGCGCGCTGGATCGCGCTGTGGACCACGCTGATCAACTTCGTGGTGTCGCTGATCCTGGTGGCGCGGTTCGATCCTTCGGTCGCGGGCTTCCAGTTCGAGGAGAACGCGCCGTGGCTTGATGGCGTCATCCACTACCACATGGGCGTCGACGGCATTTCGCTGCCGTTCGTCATCCTCACCACTGCCCTGATGCCGTTCTGCATCGCCGCAAGCTGGCGCTCGATCAAAAGTCGTGTGCCGGCCTACATGGTGGCGTTTCTCATTCTGGAAACGCTGATGGTCGGCACCTTCTCGGCGCTCGACCTCGTCTTGTTCTACCTGTTCTTCGAAGGCGGCCTCATCCCGATGTTCTTCATCATCGGGGTGTGGGGCGGGCCGCGCCGCGTCTATGCCTCGTTCAAGTTCTTCCTCTACACGCTGCTCGGCTCGGTGTTGATGCTGCTCGCCATCATGGCGCTGTACTGGAACGCCGGTACCACCGACATCCCGACGCTGATGAAGACGGCGATGCCGCACACGTTGCAGACGTGGGCGTGGCTGGCGTTCTTCGCCTCGTTCGCGGTGAAGATGCCGATGTGGCCGGTGCACACCTGGCTACCGGATGCGCATGTCGAGGCGCCGACGGCGGGGTCGGTGATCCTCGCCGCGATCCTCTTGAAGATGGGCGGCTACGGTTTCCTGCGCTTCTCGCTACCGATGTTCCCGCTGGCCTCGCACGACTTCGCGCCGCTGATCTTCGCGCTGTCGGCGATCGCCATCATCTACACCTCGCTGGTCGCGTTGATGCAGGAGGACATGAAGAAGCTCATCGCCTATTCCTCCGTGGCGCATATGGGCTTCGTCACCATGGGCATCTTCGCCGGCACCATGCAGGGTGTCGCCGGCGGCGTGTTCCAGATGATCTCGCACGGCATCGTGTCGGGCGCGCTGTTCCTGTGCGTCGGCATCATTTACGACCGGCTGCACACCCGCGAGATCGCCGCCTATGGCGGCCTCGTCAACCGCATGCCGCTGTATGCCTTCGTGTTCCTCGTGTTCACCATGGCCAATGTCGGCTTGCCGGGCACCTCGGGCTTCGTCGGCGAGTTCATGACGCTGATCGGCACCTTCAAGGTCAGCGTCGCGACGGCGTTCTTCGCCACCACCGGCGTGATCCTGTCGGCGGCCTATGCGCTGTGGCTCTACCGCAAGATCGTTTACGGCGCGCTGGTCAAGCCGTCGCTCGCCACCATCAAGGATCTGACGTGGCGCGAGGCGGCGATCCTGTTGCCGCTGGTGGCGCTCACCATTCTGTTCGGTGTCTATCCGAAGCCGGTGCTCGATATGTCGGCCGCTTCGGTGCAGCAGCTTGTCGATAACTACAGCCAGGCCATCACGGCGGTGAAGGCCGCCGCGCTGGTGCAATGAAGCGGCACAACCGGGAAGACGACGCATGAGTTTCGCAATCGCTGGCTACTCTCTGCATCCGGTGCTGCCCGAGCTGGTGCTGGCCGCCGGCACCCTGGTGCTGCTGCTGATCGGTGCGTTTCGCGGCGAGCGCTCGACCACGCTGGTCGGCGTTCTCGCGCTGGTGCTGCTCGTCGTCACCGGCGTGCTGGTTGCCTGTCTGCCGGCGGGCCGACTGGTCACGTTCGGCGGCAGCTTCATCGTCGATGACTATGCCCGCTTCCTGAAGATCCTGGCGCTGATCGCCTCGGCGGTAACCCTGCTGATGTCGGCCGATTACCTCGGCCAGCGCCGCATTTTCGAGTATGTCGTGCTGGTGCTGCTGTCGACCATCGGCATGATGGTGCTGATTTCGGCCGGCGATCTGATCTCGCTCTATCTCGGCCTTGAGATGATGAGCTTCGCGCTCTACGTCGTCGCCGCCAGCAACCGCGACAACCTGAAATCCACGGAATCCGGCCTGAAGTATTATGTGCTCGGCTCGCTGTCGTCGGGCATGCTGCTGTATGGCGCATCATTGATCTACGGCTTCACCGGCACCGTTGAATTTGCCGGCATTGCCGCCGCGGCACGCGAGGCTGGCATCGGCCTGATCTTTGGCCTGGTGTTTCTGCTCGCCGGGTTGTGCTTCAAGGTCTCCGCCGTACCGTTCCATATGTGGACGCCGGACGTCTACGAGGGCGCGCCGACGCCGGTGACGGCCTTCTTCGCCTCGGCGCCGAAGGTGGCGGCGATGGCGATCTTCGTGCGCGTGGTGCTGACCGCGTTCCCCGACGTCACGCTGCAATGGCAGCAGATCGTGGTGTTCGTCTCGATCGCTTCGATGGCACTCGGCTCCGTCGCCGCCATCGGTCAGCGCAACATCAAGCGCATGCTGGCCTATTCCTCGATCGGCCACATGGGCTTCGCGCTGGTCGGGCTGGCCGCCGGCACCGCCGAGGGCGCGCAGGGCGTGGTGTTGTATCTGTCGATCTACGTCGCGATGACGCTCGGCTCGTTCGCCGTCATCCTCGCCATGAAGCGCAAGGGGCTGGCGACCGAAGCGATTAGCGATTTCGCCGGGCTGTCGCGCACCAATCCGGTGCTGGCGTTCTTCTTCGCGATGCTGATGTTCTCGCTGGCTGGCATTCCGCCGCTCGCCGGCTTCTTCGCGAAGTTCTATGTGTTCCTCGCCGCCATCAAGGCCGGGCTGTTCACGCTGTCGGTGATCGGCGTCGTCACCAGCGTCGTCGGTGCGTTCTACTATCTCAACATCGTCAAGGTGATGTATTTCGACCAGCCGGTCGGCGCAGTCGATCCGGTGCGGGTCGAGTTGCGCACCGTGCTGGCCGTCTCCGGCATCTTCAACATCCTGTTCTTTGCCTATCCGGGGCCGCTGGTCAGCGCCGCAACGGCGGCTGCGAAGTCGCTGTTCTGATGGGGTTTGCGCTCGGGCCGCAGGCGGCAGGGGCCGGCTACCGGCTGATGGCATTCGAGCGCATCGGCTCCACCAATTCCGAGGCGCTGGCGCGCGCCAGGGCGGGCGAGCCGGGGCCTCTATGGCTTGCCACGGCTGAGCAGACCGCCGGCCGCGGCCGCCGCGAGCGCGCCTGGGTTGCTCCGCGCGGTAACCTCGCGGCCAGCATCCTCGACGTGATGGACGTCAAGCCGGGGATTGCCGCGACGCTGGGGTTTGTCGCGGGTCTTGCCGTGCACGCCGCGCTGCGCGAGGTCTGCACGCTTGCTCCGGAAACGCCGCCGCCGGACTTTGCGTTGAAATGGCCGAACGATGTGCTGGCGAACGGTGCCAAGCTGGTCGGTATTCTTCTGGAGGCCGAAGCGTTGCCGGATGGGCGTCTTGCCGTGGTCGCCGGCATCGGCGTCAACGTCGTCGCGGCGCCGTCCGACACGCCCTATCCGGCAGCGTCGCTGGCCTCGCTCGGCGTGGCGGCGAGCGCCGAGGCGGTGTTCGCGGCGCTGTCCGACGCCTGGGCGGAATACCGCGGCATCTGGGACGACGGCCGCGGCTTTGCCGCCATCCGCGTGTTGTGGCTCAAGCGTGCCGCCGGTGTCGGCGAAGCGGTTTCGGTGCGCGACGGGCGCGGGGGGATTGACGGCATCTTCGAGACCATCGACAACACCGGTTGCATGATCGTTGCGACATCTGATGGCCGGCGCGTGCCGATCGCGGCCGGCGACGTCTTTTTCGGCACCGCCGCCAGCGCGAGGGCCGGCTGATGGCACAGCCGGACGAACTCACTTTCATCCCGCTCGGTGGTATCGGCGAGATCGGCATGAATCTGTCGGTCTATGGCCTCGGCAACCGGCAGCGCCGCAGTTTTCTCGCCATCGACCTCGGCGTATCGTTCGGCGACGAAGAACATCTGCCGGGTATTGACCTGGTGATGCCGGATATCCGCTTCCTGGAAAAGGAACGCAAAAACCTGATGGGCCTGGTGCTGACCCACGCCCACGAGGATCATTTCGGCGCCATCATTGATCTGTGGCCGCGCCTCAAGTGCCCGATCTACGCCACCGCGTTCTCGGCGGCGCTGTTTCGCGCCAAGTGCGAGGCGGAGCGCACGCCGCCGGATATTCCAGTGACGGTGATCGCCTCCGGCGGCCGCGTTAATGTCGGGCCGTTCGAGGTCGAGTTCATTCCGGTCGCACATTCGATTCCTGAATCGCACGCGCTGGCAATCCGCAGCTCGGCCGGCACCGTGCTGCACACTGGCGACTGGAAGATCGATCCGACGCCGGTGATCGGCCTGCCGACCGATGCGGCGCGGCTCGCCGCGATCGGCGACGAGGGCGTGCTGGCGCTGATTGGTGATTCCACCAACGCGGTGCGCGAAGGGCGATCGCCGTCGGAGGCCGATGTCGCGGCCTCGCTGGTGGAGATCGTGAAGGGCGCGCGCGGCCGTGTCGCGGTGACGACCTTTGCCTCCAACGTCGCGCGCATGCGGGCGGTTGCGGATGCCGCCCGCGCCAGCGGTCGCGAGGTGGTGGTGGTCGGCCGGGCGATGGCGCGCGTGGCGCAGGTGGCGCGCGAGACCGGCTATCTCGACGGCGTTCCGCCGTTCCGCAGCATGGATGCATTCGGCCATCTGCCGGCCGACAAGGTGCTGGCGCTGTGCACCGGCAGCCAGGGCGAGCCGCGCGCCGCGCTGGCGCGGATCGCCTCCGGCGATCATCCTGAAGTCAGGCTTGGGCCGGGCGACTGCGTGATCTTTTCCTCGCGTACGATTCCGGGCAACGAGCGCGCCATCGGCACTATTATCAACGGCCTGATCACGCAAGGGGTCGAGGTCATCACCGACCGGACGCACCTCGTCCACGTCTCCGGCCATCCGCGCCGCGACGAACTGCGCGAGATGATCGGCTGGGTGCGGCCGCAGGTCCTGGTGCCGGCGCATGGCGAGGCGTTGCATCTCGACGAACATGCGCGGCTCGCGCGCGCCGCCGGGGTGCCGCAGGTGGTCCTGTGCCGTGATGGCGATGTCGTTCGCCTCGCGCCGGGGGCGGCGTCTGTCGTCGGCGAGGTGCCGAACGGGCGGCTCTACAAGGACGGGCTATTGATCGAGGAGGCGCGCTCGCGCGCGGTGAGCGAGCGGCGCAAGCTTGGCTTTGCCGGCTGTGTCGTGGTGTCGATAGCGGTCACTGAAAAAGGCGACCTGGCCGACGATCCCGAGGTGGACCTGATCGGCGTGCCGGAGAAGAATGGCGCGGCGGAGCTGCTCGCCGACGAGGTATTCGACGTCGCGGTCGACACCTTCGAGAACCTGCCGCGCGCGCGCCGGCGCGATCCCGATGCCGCTGCGGAATCGGTGCGGCGCGCGGTGCGCTCGGCGCTGCTGGCGCAGTGGGGCAAGAAGCCCATCTGCGTGGTGCATGTGCTGGTGGTGTAGAGCATGATGCCGAAAAGCCTGCCCTCGGCTTGACCCGAGGGGTGAAACCGGTTTTCGGACAAGATCATGCGCAAGGAGAATGACGGAGGCGACATGCTCGGCCGGCTCAATCATGTGGCGATCGCGGTGCGCGATGCGGCAAAGGCGGCGCGCATCTATGGAGTTGCGTTCGGCGCCGACATTTCCGACGCGGTGGCGCTGCCGGAGCACGGCGTCATCACCGTGTTCGCGACATTGCCCAACACCAAGATCGAGTTCATCGAACCGCTCGGCGCGGATTCTCCGATCGCGAAGTTTCTCGACCGCAATCCGGACGGCGGCATTCATCACGTCTGCTACGAGGTGGCCGACATCGTTGCCTCGCGCGACCTTCTGGTGAAAGAGGGCGCGCGCGTGCTCGGCAGCGGTGAGCCGAAGATCGGCGCGCACGGCAAGCCGGTGCTGTTCCTGCACCCCAAGGATTTTTCCGGGGCGCTGGTCGAAATCGAACAGGCGTAAGGGATATGTACGTCACCATCGCCTGGATGCTCGCGATCTACTTCATCGTGTGGTGGATTACGTTGTTCATCACGCTGCCGTTCGGCGTGCGCAGCCAGCATGAGGACGGCGGCGGCGTGCCCGGCTCCGATCCCGGTGCGCCCGTTACGTCGCATATGGGCCGCAAGCTGTTATGGACCACCATTCTCTCGGCCGTGGTTTATGGCCTCGGCCTGTGGGCTTATCGTGCCGGTTTGCTGACGATCGACCGGCTGGCCGGCCTGATGGGCTTTTAGGGCGTTTGCGGCTGACGCAAAATTCGGCTGACGCAAAAAAAAAGAGCAGGGCAGGCCCTGCTCGAAACTTGTGTCGACCCTATTCCCGCAAAATGTTCGATCTGTTGTTGTTTGCGCGGGGCGGCGCTGCTTGTCGCGCGCCAGGGTTTCCTCCCAAGACTTGGCCCAACAGGCAATGCCTCTGCGGGCAGCCTGAACAACGAAACCGTAGCCGATCGATTTCATCTTGTCACCAAATAAGGCAAACCCTGTCCAAAATTGCAGCAGCGCCGGTCATGATATTCTGTTAAGCATGTCGACGATTGTGCGACGCACAATCGGGCCGTTTCGGCGGCTTCGACACCGTCGTGTTGGTGTGGTAACGCCTGCGCCGACGAAGGAGCGTTTGCGATGCGCCGATCGCCGCTGCGGTATCTGCCGGTCGCCGTGCTGGCGCTCACCTTGCAGGTGCTCGCGCCCCTGATGGCGCTGGCGCCGCTGGCGACGGCGTCGTTCGATCCGCTGATCCATGCCGCGCTGTGCTCGGACCTGGCGCGGGTCGACAATGGCAACCGGTCTTCTCACTCGGACAAGGCCGTCTGCTGCGTGCTGTGCGCGCCGCTTGCCGGTGGGGTCGCGACGCTCGATCCGCCGGCTGGCTCGCTGGGGGCGCCGCCGCTCTCCCTGTTCTCGCATGTCGCATGGCTGGTGCCGGACCAGCATCTGCCGGGGACGCTGCTGAATCCTGCGGCCGCGCCGCGCGCCCCGCCGGCCACGGCCTGACGAAAGGCCATGGCCGGTACGCTCCGCCGCGGAGGCGGCAGAGCGGGGACAGGCCGTCTTCCCGCTGTTTTTAGACAATCGTTTCCGAAGGATCGGATCTCATGAGACATCTCGCAATCGCTCTTTCCATGTCCGCTGCCGTGGCGCTGTCCGTCGCCGCGCTGCCGGCCAAGGCGCAGCACGTCACGGCCGGCGTCAAGGCTGGCGATCTCGTCATCGTGCAGCCGTGGAGCCGGGCGACGCCGGGCGGCGCCAAGGTGGCCGGCGGCTTCCTCGTCATCGAAAACAAGGGAGCCAGCGCCGATACGCTGGTCGGCGGCACAACCGGCGTTGCGGCCAAGGTCGAGGTGCATGAAATGGCCGTGGCCAACGGCATCATGACCATGCGCGAACTGGAGCGGGGGCTGCCGATCGCGGCCGGCCAATCCGTCACCCTCAAGCCTGGTGGCTACCACATCATGTTCACCGGTTTGAAGCAGCCGCTCAAGGAAGGCGACAAGGTGCCGGTAACGCTTCAGTTCGCCAAGGCCGGCAAGGTCGACGTCACCTTCGACGTCCGTGGTGTCGGCGCCAAGGATGGCGGCGGCGCTCGTCCGCACAAATAGCGGCGACGCGGGCAGAAGGGCGGCGCGGGCGCGGGGAGGGGGACATCCCGATGTTTCCCGCCTGCGGCGCGGCGCCGCCCTTGTGTTTTGCCGCCCGATCCGGTTTCACTGCGGGCACCTTAAGGCTTATCGATTCCCGAGCGTTGCCATGCGATTGTCGCGGTTCTTCCTGCCCATCCTCAAGGAGACGCCGAGCGAGGCGGAAATCGTCTCGCACCGGCTGATGCTGCGCGCCGGCATGATGCGGCAGGAAGCGGCCGGCATCTATGCCTGGCTGCCACTTGGCTTCCGGGTGTTGAAGAAGATCGAACGGATCGTGCGCGAGGAGCAGGACCGCGCCGGCGCCATCGAACTTCTGATGCCGACCCTGCAGCTCGCCGACCTGTGGCGCGAGAGCGGCCGCTACGACGCCTACGGCCCGGAGATGCTGCGCATCAGTGACCGCCACAAGCGCGAACTCCTTTACGGGCCGACCAACGAGGAGATGATCACCGAGATTTTCCGCAGCTCGGTGCGCTCGTATAAAAGCCTGCCGCTCAACCTCTATCATATCCAGTGGAAGTTCCGCGACGAGCAGCGCCCGCGCTTCGGCGTGATGCGCGGCCGCGAATTTCTGATGAAGGACGCTTACTCCTTCGACATCGACGAGAATGCCGCGCGGCTGTCCTACAACAGGATGTTCGTCGCCTACTTACGCACCTTCGCGCGCATGGGGCTGAAGGCGATTCCGATGCGCGCCGAGACCGGGCCGATCGGCGGCGATCTCAGTCACGAATTCATCGTGCTGGCGGAGACCGGCGAATCCGGCGTGTTCTGCGATCGTGCCGTGCTCGACCTGCCGGTGCCGGACGAGAGCGTGGATTACGACGGCGATCTTACGCCGATCGTCAAGCAGTGGACCTCGGTCTATGCCGCGACGGAAGACGTCCACGATGCCGCGCGCTACGAGCGCGAGGTGCCGGCCGAGCGCCGCGTCGAAACCCGCGGCATCGAGGTCGGCCAGATCTTCTATTTCGGCACGAAGTATTCCGACAGCATGCGGGCGCTGGTGGCCGGTGCCGACGGTACGGAACGGCCGATCCACGGCGGCTCCTACGGCATCGGCGTGTCACGGTTGGTCGGCGCCATCATCGAGGCGTGCCACGACGAAGCCGGCATCGTCTGGCCGGAGGCAGTGGCGCCGTACCGGGTCGCGCTGTTGAATCTGAAGCAGGGGGCAGGCGACACCGATGCCGCCTGCGAAAGCCTCTATCGCGACCTCACCGCCAAGGGCGTCGACGTGCTCTACGACGACACCGAGCAGCGCCCCGGCGCCAAATTCGCCACCGCCGACCTGATCGGCATTCCCTGGCAGCTCATGGTCGGCCCCAAGGGGCTGGCCGAGGGCAAGGTCGAGATCAAGCGCCGTGCCGATGGCTCGCGCGAACTTCTGTCGCCGCAGGATGCGGTGGCGCGACTGACGGCATGACGGGGATGCAGGCGAGCGCGCGCCGCCGGGACCGCAGCGCGGCCGCCCTGCGCCTCACATTCGGCGCGAATCGCGGCACAGTCGGGGGATGGACCCCAGCATGAGCGAACCCGTCCGCACTCGGCCCTTTGCCGCCTACGAGTGGATGCTGTCCGGCCGCTACCTGCGCGCCCGGCGCAAGGAGGGCTTCATTTCGGTGATTGCCGGCTTCTCGTTCCTCGGCATCATGCTCGGGGTGGCGACGCTGATCATCGTCATGGCGGTGATGAACGGCTTTCGTTCCGAACTGTTGAGCAAGATTCTCGGCCTCAACGGCCACATTGTGGTGCAGCCGCTGGAAAGCCCGCTGACCGACTGGAAGGACGTGTCCGAGCGGCTGTCGCAGGTGCCGGGCATCCGCCTTGCCGCCGCGGTGGTGGACGGGCAGGCGCTGGCGTCCTCGCCCTTCAATGCGGCGGGCGTATTCGTGCGCGGCATCCGCTCGGCCGACCTCGACAAGGTCACGTCCATCGCCAACAACATCAAGCAGGGCACGCTGGAAGGTTTCGACGAGGGGCAGGCGGTCATCATCGGCCGCCGGCTCGCCGATCAGCTCTCGCTGCATTCCGGCGACAGCATCACTTTGGTGGCGCCGCGCGGCGCGGTGACGCCGATGGGCACGACGCCGCGCATCAAGTCCTACCGCATCGCCGCGGTGTTCGAGATCGGCATGTCGGAATACGACGGCACTTTCGTGTTCATGCCGCTGCCGGAGGCGCAAGCCTACTTCAACCGTGCCAATGACGTCACCGCGATCGAGGTCTACACCGACAACCCCGACCACGTCGACGCCTACCGCAAGGCGGTGACGGATGCGGCCGGCCGGCCGATCTTCCTGGTCGACTGGCGCCAGCGCAATTCGACGTTCTTCAACGCGCTGCAGGTCGAGCGCAACGTCATGTTCTTGATCCTGACCTTGATCGTGCTGGTGGCGGCGCTCAACATCATCTCCGGCCTGATCATGCTGGTGAAGGACAAGGGCGGCGACATCGCCATCCTGCGCACCATGGGGGCGACGCAGGGCGCCATCATGCGAGTGTTCTTCATCACCGGCGCGGCGATCGGCGTAGTCGGCACGCTGGTCGGCTTCCTGGTCGGGCTGGTGGTGTGCCTCAACATCGAATCGATTCGCCAGTTTCTGTCGTGGCTGACCAACACGGAGTTGTTCTCGCCGGAACTGTATTTCCTCTCAAAACTGCCGGCCGAGATCGCGCCAGGCGAAACCGCCGCCGTGGTGATCATGGCGCTGACGCTGTCGTTCCTCGCCACCCTCTATCCGTCGTGGCGGGCGGCGCGGCTCGATCCGGTCGAGGCGTTGCGCTATGAGTGAGGCGGCGATGGAGGCTGAGGGCGAGGCCGATGCGCCGGTGGTCTACCTGCAAGGGATCCGCCGCCAGTATGTACAGGGCGCGGCCACGCTGACGATCCTCGACGACGCCGAACTGGCGCTGTGGCCGGGGCAGTCGGTGGCGCTGGTGGCGCCGTCCGGCTCCGGCAAGTCGACGCTGCTGCATGTCGCCGGTCTGCTCGAACATCCCGACGATGGCGAGGTCTATATCGGCGGCGTGCCGACCACCGCGATGTCGGACGCCGAACGCACCCAGATCCGCCGCACCGATATCGGTTTCGTCTACCAGTCGCACCGCCTGTTGCCGGAATTCTCCGCGCTTGAGAATGTCATGTTGCCGCAGATGATCCGCGGCCTGAAGCGCAAGGAAGCGGCTCAGCGCGCGCGCGAACTGCTCGCCTATCTCGGCCTCGGCGAGCGCGTTGCCCATCGCCCGGCCGAACTGTCCGGCGGCGAGCAACAGCGCGTGGCGATTGCCCGCGCGGTCGCCAACGCTCCGCGCGTCTTATTTGCCGACGAGCCGACCGGCAACCTCGATCCGCACACTGCCGACCATGTGTTTCAGGCGCTGATGCAACTGGTGCACGCCACCGGGGTCGCGATGCTGATCGCCACCCACAACATGGAATTGGCCGACCGCATGGACCGTCGCGTTTCGATCCGCGACGGGCAGGTGATCGAGCTGGCGTGATGCGGTCCGATTGGGTCGGATATCGGATACACGAAAGACCTCTCCGCCGTCATGCCCGCACTTGTTGCGGGCATCCCTGTCTTAACAGCGATTCAGCGAAGGAAGACGTGGGTGGCCGGAACACGTCCGGCCATGACGACGAAAAGAGGGACGCGACGAAATCGCCACTCGTCGTGCCCGGCCTTGTGCCGGGCATCCCGTGGAGGAGCGCAGGGCCTCATGATCGAGATGGCCGGGTCAAGCCCGGCCACGACGATGAAACTATCGCGCGTGGCGGTGGCGATGGCGGTGGTGCCGGCGCGGCTGGGTGACCGGCGTACCGCGCACGCCGTAGAACGGGTTTTCAAGGCACTGCGCCGGCAGCCCGCTGGCCGTCATATTGCACTGCGCGATGCTGGTGAAACTGCAATCGTCATAGGACGGCAGTTCGATGCCGCCATAGAAGCGCAGGCAGACCGGATAGTCGATCTCGGCGCGCGCCGGCGTCGCGGCGAATGTGAGCGCGATGGCCACACCGGCCACGCCCGCGAGGGCGATACGATAACCTTCGGTTAAGGACTGGCGAACCATGCGCGACTGCACCTTGCTGGCATGCTTGACAACTAGAACAAAAAGGGAACAATGTTCTTTCTACGTTCTTCTAAACCGGAGACGCAAGATGTTCAAGATGTTTGTCGAGGAAGCTGCCGCTTTGGCTTCGCTGGTGTTGTTCGTCGGCATGGTGGCGGTATGGGCGCAGGTCATTCCGCAGCTTTGAGCGGGGAGGGCTGACCGCTTGCCCGGTGGAGGCCGGCGGCGGAACGAGGATAGCAGGGATAGCGGTGTGTCACCGCCCACTTCGGTTGGACTTGCGCGGGCGGCCGCGCCACCATCGCGGGGTCTCGAATCGCAGGCGGCCCCGGCCGCCCGCCCCGGATCGGCCGCCGCCCATGTCTTCTGCGATATCCCGTGCCCGTGAACTATCCCGCCCGTCGCGCCGCCGCCTTGGGGCGGAGGAGACGGAACGGACGACGGGCCAGGCCAGCGAGGGCGCCAGCGGTCCCGGCTTCGTGCATCTGCACGTCCATTCCGCCTATTCGCTGTTGCAGGGTGCGATGCCGGTCGGCCGGCTTGCCGCGCTCGCCAAGGCCGATCAGCAGCCGGCGCTGGCGCTGACCGATACCGACAATATGTTCGGCGCGCTGGAATTCTCCGACAAGATGGCGGCGGCCGGCATTCAGCCGATCATCGGTTGCGCGCTGGCGCTCGATTTCGGCGATCAGGTGGCGGGCGCCCGTAACGCGCTGGCGGTGGCGGGGGCGCGCATCGTGCTGCTGGCGGCGCGCGAGGTCGGCTACCGCAGCCTGATGCGGCTCAATTCGCGCGCCTTTCTGGAATCGGCCGATCATCAGGAGCCGCGCCTGCTGCTCGATTGGCTGGAGGGCGAGACCGACGGGGTGATCGCCCTGACCGGCGGCCCGGATGGGCCGATCGCGCAGGCACTGCTGGCCGACCAGCCGGCGCTGGCGGCGGCACGGCTCGATACGCTGGCACGGCTGTTCGGCGATCGCCTCTATGTCGAGTTGCAGCGCCACGGCACCGATGCGGAGCGCCGCACCGATGGCGCGCTGATCGATCTCGCCTACGACAAGGGGCTGCCGCTGGTCGCCACCAACGAGCCTTATTTCGCCGCCGCCTCCGATTATGAGGCGCACGATGCGCTGCTGTGCATCGCCGGCGGCCGGCTGGTGGCCGAGACCGACCGGCGCCACCTCACCCCGGAGCATCGCTTCAAAAGCCGGGCCGAGATGGCGGTGCTGTTCGCCGATCTGCCGGAGGCGTTGGCCTCGACGGTGGAAATCGCGCAGCGCTGTGCCTTCCGTCCGAAGAAGCGCAAGCCGATCCTGCCGCTGTTTACCGTCAGCGCCGACGGTCAGGTCGCCGATCACGACGATGCGGCGCGCGCCGAGGCGGCCGAACTGCGCCGCCAGGCCGAGGAGGGACTGAAGCACCGGCTCGCCAGGCACGGCCTGGCGCCGGGTGCCACTGAAGAGGACTACAGCGCGCGCTTCGCCTTCGAACTCGACGTCATCACCCGCATGAACTACGCGGGCTACTTCCTGATCGTCTCCGACTTCATCAAGTGGGCCAAGGCGCAAGGCATTCCGGTCGGGCCGGGGCGTGGCTCCGGCGCCGGCTCGCTGGTGGCCTATGCGCTGACCATCACCGATCTTGATCCGATCCGCTTCGGTCTGCTGTTCGAGCGCTTCCTCAACCCCGAGCGCGTGTCGATGCCCGACTTCGACATCGACTTCTGCCAGGATCGCCGCGACGAGGTGATCCGCTATGTGCAGCGCCGCTACGGTCACGACCAGGTGGCGCAGATCATCACCTTCGGCACCCTGCAGGCGCGCGGCGTGCTGCGTGACGTCGGCCGCGTGTTGCAGATGCCTTACGGGCAGGTCGACAAGCTGACCAAGCTGGTGCCGCAGAATCCGACCGCGCCGGTGACGCTCGCGAAGGCCATCGAGGGCGAGCCGAAATTGCAGGCGGCGCGCGACGAGGACCCGGTGGTGGCGCGCGCGTTCGACATCGCCCAGAAGCTCGAAGGGCTGAACCGCCACGCCTCGACCCATGCCGCCGGCATCGTCATCGGCGACCGCCCGCTGCATGAACTGGTGCCGCTCTATCGCGACCCGAAGTCCGATATGCCCGTGACCCAGTTCAACATGAAGTGGGTGGAGCCGGCCGGTCTCGTCAAGTTCGACTTCCTCGGGCTGAAGACGCTGACCGTGCTCGACGTCGCCGTGAAGCTGCTGCGCGAGCGCGACATCCACATCGACCTGGCGCATCTGCCGCTCGACGATGCTCCGACCTACGACATGCTGACGCGCGGCGATGTGGTCGGCGTATTCCAGGTTGAAAGTCAGGGCATGCGGCGCGCGCTGCTCGACATGCGCCCCGACCGCTTCGAGGACATCATCGCGCTGGTCGCGCTGTACCGGCCGGGGCCGATGGCCAACATCCCGACCTACTGCACGCGCAAGCACGGCGAAGAACAGCCCGAATACCTGCATCCGATGCTGGAGCCGATCCTCAAGGAGACCTTCGGCGTCATCATCTACCAGGAGCAGGTGATGCAGATCGCGCAGGTGATGGCCGGCTATTCGCTTGGCGACGCCGACCTGTTGCGCCGCGCCATGGGCAAGAAGATCCGCGCCGAGATGGAGAAGCAGCGCGCCATCTTCGTCTCGGGCGCCGAAAGGAACGGCGTCGCCCACGATCAGGCCGAGATGATCTTCGACCTGCTGGCGAAGTTTGCCGACTACGGCTTCAACAAGAGCCATGCCGCCGCCTACGCGCTGGTGTCGTACCAGACCGCCTATATGAAGGCACACTATCCGGTGGAGTTTCTTGCCGCGTCGATGACGCTGGACATGAACAACACCGACAAGCTCTCCGAATTCCGCGCCGAGGCCGAGCGGCTCGGCATCAAGGTCGAGCCGCCCTCGATCAACCACAGCGACGTGACCTTCACGGTCGCCGAGAACACCATCTACTACGCGCTCGCCGCGCTGAAAGGCGTCGGCGCGCAAGCCGTGCAGCAGATCGTCGAGGCCCGCGGCGTGCGCGCCTTCACCTCGATCGCCGATTTCGCCGGCCGCGTGCCGCCTAGGGCGCTCAACAAGCGCGTGCTGGAGAGCCTGGCCGCCAGCGGCGCGTTCGATGCGCTCGACCCCAACCGCGCGCGCGTCTTCGGCGGCACCGACGCGATCCTGGCCGCCTGCCAGCGCCACCACAACAACCTCGAACTCGGCCAGAACGATATGTTCGGCGGCCTGGCGGATGCCCCGGTGGTGAGCCTGCCGGCAATCGAGCCGTGGCTGCCGGCCGAGCGGCTGCAACGCGAATACGACGCCATCGGCTTCTTTCTCTCGGGCCATCCGCTCGACGACTACGCGGTGGCGCTGAAGCGGCTCAGGGTGCAGAGCTGGGCCGAGTTCACCCGTGCCGTAAAGGGCGGCCACACCGCCGGGCGTGTCGCCGCCACCGTGCTGTCGCGCCAGGAGCGCCGCACCAAGACCGGCAACAAGATGGGTATCGTCGGGCTGTCCGACCCGACCGGGCATTTCGAGGCGGTGCTGTTCTCCGAGGCGCTCGGCCAGTTCCGCGACGCGCTGGAGCCGGGCGCGGCGGTGCTGTTGCAACTGACCGCGGAATTGCAGGGCGAGGAGGTGCGGGCGCGCATCGCCGGGGTCGAATCGCTCGACGAGGCTGCGGCCAAAACCTCCAAGGGGTTGCGGATCTTCCTGCGCGACCCGAAACCGCTGGACTCGGTGGCGCGGCGGCTTTCCCGCGGTGAGGGCGAGGCGGCGGCGCGCGGCGGCGACGGCGAGGTCAGGGTGGTGATGCTGCTCAACCTCGACACCGAGGTGGAAATCAGGCTGCCGGGCCGGTTCCCGGTGTCGCCGCAGATCGCCGGCGCCATCAAGGCGGTCGCCGGCGTCCTCGACGTGCAGGCGGTCTGACCCGTCCCGGTTGCCGGCGCCGCCCGCGCTCCCTTGCGCCGGCGCGGCCGGCCGGCTATAAGCCCGCGCATCTCACACGGAAACATGGCTCACAAGGCCGTCCGGTGGCATCCGGGCCGCAAGGCGCGTTTGCTCACACGTTTCCGGCGGAACCAACCGGAGAAGACCCATGGCGTTGCCTGATTTCACCATGCGTCAGCTATTGGAAGCTGGCGTGCATTTCGGCCACCAGTCCCATCGCTGGAATCCGAAAATGGCCGAATACATTTTCGGCTCGCGTAACAACATCCACATCATCGATCTCGCCCAGACCGTGCCGCTCCTGCACAGCGCGTTGCAGGCGATCAGCGACACGGTAGCCAAGGGTGGCCGCATCCTGTTCGTCGGCACCAAGCGGCAGGCGCAGGACGGCGTCGCCGAGGCCGCGCGGCGCTCGGCGCAGTACTTCGTCAACTCGCGCTGGCTCGGCGGCACGCTGACCAACTGGAAGACCATCTCCGGCTCGATCAAGCGGCTGCGCCGCCTTGAGGAGATGCTGTCCTCGGCCGAAGCGCAGCATTACACGAAGAAGGAACGCCTCGATCTGCAGCGCGAGCGCGACAAGCTCGACCGCTCGCTCGGCGGCATCAAGGATATGGGCGGCCTGCCCGACCTGATTTTCGTGATCGACACCAACAAAGAAAAGATCGCGATCGAAGAGGCGCATCGCCTTGGTATTCCGGTCGCCGCCATCGTCGATACCAACTGCGACCCGAAGGGCATCAACTATCTGGTGCCGGGCAACGACGACGCCGGCCGTGCCATCAGCCTGTACTGCGACCTGGTGGCGCGGGCGGCGATCGACGGCATTTCGCGGGCGCAGGGCGATGCCGGCATCGACATCGGCGCGCTCGATCGGCCGATCGAGGCCGAACTTGCCGAGCCGGCCACCAACGGCGGCTTCCAGGGTCTGGCCGGGCCGCGCGGCGTTGCCGACGACCTCAAGAAGCTCTCCGGCGTCTCCGGCGAGATCGAGAAGAAGCTCAACGACCTCGGCGTGTTCCACTACTGGCAGCTTGCCGAACTCGATCACGATACGGCGCACCACATTGCCGAGGAAGTCGGCCTGCCGGGCCGCGCCGACACCTGGGTCGCCCGGGCGAAGGAACTGACGGCGGAAGCCGAGTAGCGGCCGTATCGCCGGGGC
>JBARWE010000264.1:0-7926 GCA_049646625.1 Xanthobacteraceae bacterium | reverse complement strand
CGCCGGTGCAGCGCGCGGTCGCCGACCGGCTGTTCTCGCTGATGCCGTTCGCGACGCCGCCGATGCGCGGCTGGTTCGAGACCATGGCGCGCTACTTCTCGCCCTACGACCTCAACCCGCTCAACATCAATCCGCTCAAGGACCTGATCACCCGCTTCGTCGATTTCGACGCGGTGCGCGAGGGCGATCTCGCGCTCTACATCGCCGCCACCAACGTCCATACCGGGCGGCTCACGCTGTTTGCGCGCGAGGCGATCACCGCCGACGCGGTGATGGCCTCGGCGGCACTGCCGTTTTTGTTTCGCGCGGTCGAGATCGACGGCGTGCCGTACTGGGACGGCGGCTATATGGGCAACCCGCCGATCTTTCCGTTCCTGCAATCGACCGAGGCCGAGGACGTCATCGTGGTGCAGATCAACCCGGTGGTGCGCGCCACCACACCACGGACTTCGGCCGAGATCGTCAACCGGCTGAACGAGATTACATTCAACGCGGCGCTGATTTCCGAACTGCGCTCGATGGATTTCGTCACCCGCCTGATCGATGACGGCCGGCTCAAGCGCGGCACCGGCGAGGGCGAGTACCGGCGGCTCAACATCCACCGTATCGATCTCGGCCAGTTCGGTACGCGGCTGGCCGGCACCAGCAAGCTGAAGACCGACTACGATTTCCTGATGCTGCTGCACCGCGCCGGCCAGCGCGCCGCGCGGCGTTTCCTCGACCGGCATTTCGACGATATCGGCGTCAAAAGCTCGATCGATCTGGCGGGCGAGGCCGGCGTCGAGTGGGCGTGAGCGACCCGCACCGCCCCCTCGTCCCTTCGCCGCTTGCCGCAAGCTCTGATGCAACCCGCTATGCGTGCCATGCGGATCAGCTTTTCCAGACCGCTGGTCGCCAAATCATGAGCTAGCTTATTATGTGCAGGCTTAGGAGCTGCCAATGCCCGACCGCCCGCAAACCGATTTTCTCGTCGCCCTGTTCGACCTGCACCGGCTGGTGCGCCAGTACGTCGACAAGGAAGCCTCGCGCTACGGCACCACGCGGGCACAGTGGGCGGTGCTGTCGAAACTGTCGCGTGCCGAGGGACTGAAGCAGGCCGAGCTTGCCGAACTGCTCGACATCCAGCCGATCTCGCTGACGCGGCTGATCGACCGGCTGCGCGATGCCGGGCTGATCGAGCGGCGGCCCGACCCGCACGACCGCCGCGCCAACCGTCTCTATCTGCTGCCGGCGGCGCAGCCGGTGCTGGAAAGCCTCGCCGAGCGGCGCACCGAAATCATGCGCGTGGCGCTGGGCGACATGCCGGCGGCCGAGGCGCAAAGGCTCGTCGCCTTGCTCCACACCGTCAAGGACAACGTTCGCCGCGCGATCCAGGCGCCGGATGGCGCCGTTCAAGCGAAGGAAAGCCTCGATGGCTGATCCGGTTCTAAAGTTTCCCGCCGAGCAGAAGAAGGATGGGGCCGATGCCGCAACAGCGCGGCGCACGGGCGTTCTGACGCGGCTCCTGCGCTATCGCCGGCCACTGCTGCTGATCGTACTGCCGCTCGCGGTGGCGATCGCGGGCGTTGCGTTCTATCTCGCCGGCGGCCGCTACGTCACCACCGACAACGCCTATGTCGGCGCGCAGAAAGTGCTGGTAACGCCGGACATCTCCGGCAAGATCGCGGCCGTGGTGGTGCAGGAAGGCGCCGAGGTCAGGCGCGGCGACACCATGTTCGAGATCGATCCGGTGCCGTTCCGGCTGGCGCTGCAACAGGCCGAGGCCAAGGTGGCGCAAGCCGCGACCGATCTTGCCAACCTCAAGGCCAACGACGCGGCGCTGACGCGGTTGATCGCGCTTGCCGAAAAGACGGTGGATCTGCGCCAGCGCGACGTCGACCGCAAGACCGCGCTGGTTGCCGGCCGCACCGGCTCCCAGTTCGACCTCGACGCCAGCGTCACGGCGCTGGTCGCCGCCGACAATCAGCTCGAACAGGTGCGCCAGCAGCAGGCCAGCGTGCGCAACCGCCTGCTCGGCGATCCCGACCTGCCGCTCGACAAATTCCCGCCGTGGCGTGAGGCCACCGCCGCGCGCGACCAGGCGCAGCGCGACCTCGACCATACCCGCGTCAGCGCGCCGATGAACGGCGTCGCCACCCAGGTCAGCAACATCCAGATCGGCCGCTTTGTGACCGCCGGAACGCCGGTGTTCAGCATCGTCGATCTGTCGCGGCCGTGGGTCGATGCCAACCCGAAGGAATCCGACTTCACCTATCTCGCGCCCGGCCAGCCGGTGACAGTGACGGTCGACGCCTTTCCCGATCACGTTTTCAAGGCGAGCATCGGCGCGCTCAGCCCCGGCACCGGCGCGGAGTTCGCGATCCTGCCGCCGCAGAACGCCACCGGCAACTTTGTCAAGATCGTGCAGCGCGTGCCGGTGCGCATCTATTTCGACGCGAATGACCCGATGGTGCGCAAGCTCAAGGCCGGCATGAGCAGCTACGTCGCAATCGACACCGGCCATCGCCGCTCGCTGGCCGGATTGCTCGGGCTGTCGCGGGCGAGCGCGGAGCACACCTCCCAATGAGCGACGCCGCGGCCTCTTCCGCGGCCTCTTCAGCGGTTCCTGGCCTGCGCCGCAACATGGTGACGATCTGCGCCATGACGGCGACCATCATGCAGGCGCTCGACACCACCATCGCCAACGTCGCGCTACCCTACATGCAAGGTTCGCTGTCGGCCTCGCAGGAGCAGGTCAACTGGGTCTTGACCTCCTACATCGTGGCGGCGGCGATCATGACCGCGCCGGTCGGCTGGATCGCCAACCGCTTCGGCCGCAAGCGCGTGTTCGTGATCTGCGCGAGCGGCTTCACCGTTGCCTCGGTGCTGTGCGGGCTGTCGCAGGACATCACCCAGATCGTCATCGCACGATTATTGCAAGGCGTGTTCGGCGCAGCGCTGGTGCCGCTGTCGCAGGCCGCGATGCTCGACAACTATCCGCTGCACGAACGCGCCAAGGCGATGGCGATCTGGGGCATGGGCGTGATGATGGGGCCGATCATGGGGCCGTGGCTCGGCGCCTGGCTGACCGAAACCTATTCGTGGCACTGGGTATTCTTCGTCAACCTGCCATTCGGCGCGATCACCGTGGCGGGCCTGATCGTGTTCATGGACGAGACCAGGCTCGACAACGGCCTGCGCTTCGACTGGTTCGGCTTCGCAGCACTGGCGGTCGGCATCGGCGCGCTGCAGCTTGCGCTCGATCGCGGCGAGCAACTCGGCTGGCTGGAGTCGCCGGAGATCGTCACCGAGCTGATCGTTGCGGCGGTCGGGTTCTACTATTTCTTCGCGCATTCGCTGACCGCCGAGCGGCCGTTCGTGCAGTTCGCGATCTTCAAGGATCGCAACTTCGTCACCGGCTGCCTGTTCATGGCGGTGGTCGGTGTCGTGTTGTTCTCCACCATGGCGCTCGGCTCGCTTCTGTTCCAGAACGCCTACGGCTATCCGATCCTCGACGCCGGCCTGTTGCTCGCCACCCGCGGCAGCGGCACCTTCGTGGCGATGATGCTGGTCGGGCGGCTGATGCGGCATTTCGAGGCGCGCACGCTGATCATCGTCGGCCTTGGCCTGATCGCGGTGACGCTGTACGACATGACGCTGTGGACCGCCGATATCCCGGTGCGCACCATCGTCGTCAACAGCATCATCCAGGGGTTCGGTCTCGGCCTGGTGTTCGTGCCGCTGACCACGGCGGCGTTCCTCACCCTGCCCGACCACCTGCGCACCGACGGCACCGCGATGCTGACGCTGGTGCGCAACGTCGCAAGCTCGATCGGCATTTCGGTGATGGTCGCCGAACTGACGCAAGGCACGCGGCGCGTTCATGCCGTGCTGGTCGAACATGTCACGCCCTTCAACGACGCGCTGAAAATGCCGGACGTGGCCCACATCATCAACCTCAACACCGATGCCGGCCGTGCGCTGATGGACATGATCGTGTCGGCGCAGGCGCAGATCATCGCCTTCTCGCAGGATTTCGAACTGGTGGCGCTGATCACCGTCTGCGCCATTCCGCTCGCGCTGATGCTCGGCTCGACGCGGGCCTCGCTGCGCCACCCGGCTCCTGCCGCGGCGATGGAGTGACAGCACGCGTGTTCATCCCCCACCCTTCCCTCCCCCGCAAGCGGGGGAGGGATAAAGGGAGGGGGCGATGCACCCCTAGATCTCGAAGAACACCGTTTCGTCGTCACCCTGCAGATGCACGTCGAAGCGGTAGACCGCGCCGCTGCCACCCGTCTCGCGCTTCGCGATCAGCGTGGCGCGGCGCTCCGCCGGCACCAACGCCAGAACGGAATCGGCGGCGTTGGCCGCGGCCTCGTCGTCGAAATAGATGCGCGTGAAATTGTGCAGCAGCATACCGCGCGCAAAAATCGCGAGCAGAACATGCGGCGCCTGTGACGTGCCGTCAGCGCCGGGCACGGCACCCGGCTTGATGGTCTCGAATGAAAAGCCGCCCTCGGCAGTGGTGCCGCAGCGGCCGAACCCCTTGAACGAGCTATTTTGCGCAGTGCGGGCGTCGCGCGGATGGGCGAAGCGCCCCTGCGCGTCGGCCTGCCAGATTTCCAGCATGGCGTCCGGCACCGGCACGCCGTCGCCGTCGAGCACGCGCCCCTCGATGCGGATGCGCTCGCCGGAGGTATCCGCCGTCACCAGGCTATTGGTAAAGGTGTCGTGCCACTGGTATTGCCCGGTCGGCGTGAGGCCATAGGCAAAGAACGGGCCGACGGTCTGCGAAGGCGTGATGCCGGCCATTTATGCGTTCTCCATCGGGGTGGCGTTGCGGCCGCGCAGCGTGATGTCGAAGCGGAAGCACAGCGCCCATTCGGGTTTTGTGTTGTCGAGATCGAACGAGGAGATCATGCGCGCGCGCGCCTTCTCGTCCGTGACCGAATTGAAGATCGGGTCGAACGGAAACAGCGGATCGCCGGGAAAATACATCTGCGTGACGAGGCGCGACACGAAGGAATAGCCGAACACCGAAAAATGGATGTGCGCCGGCCGCCACGCATTGGGGTGGTTGCCCCACGGATAGGCGCCGGGCTTGACGGTGACGAAACGGTAGTAACCGCCAGCGTCGGTGACGGCGCGGCCGGCGCCGGTGAAGTTGGGATCGAGCGGTGCCGGGTGCTGGTCGCGGACGTGGACGTAGCGGCCGCAGGAATTGGCCTGCCAGATTTCCAAGAGCGTGTCGGGCACGCCGCGGCCGTCCTCGTCGCGGACATGGCCGTGAACGATGATGCGCTCGCCGATCGGCTCGCCATCGTGCTGGACGGTGAGGTCGTTGTCGGTGTCGCGCACGCTCTCCTGGCCGTAGACCGGGCCGGTCAGTTCCGACAGCGTGTGCGGCATCAGGATCAGCGGCTTTTTCGGCGCGCGCTTCGCCGTGCTTTTGTAGTCGGGAAAATTGCGTGCGGGATGCGCCGCCGTGCTCTCGACCGGGTAGATCAGGCCCATGGTGTCCTCCCGCCCGTTTTGCGGGCGTTGTCAGTTCAACCGTTCGATCGCCGCCGCCACACCCTGGCCGACGCCGACGCACATGGTGGCGAGCGCAAGCCGGCCGCCGCGCGCCTCCAGCGCGCGCAGCGCGGTCAGCGCCAGCCGCGCGCCGCTCATGCCGAGCGGATGGCCGAGCGCGATGGCGCCGCCATGCGGATTGACGTAGTCGGCGTCATCAGTGACGCCCAACTGGCGCATGCAGGCCAGCCCCTGCGAGGCAAAGGCTTCGTTCAGTTCAATGACGTCGAAGTCGGCGATGGTCAGGCCAAGCCGCTGCATCAGCTTGCGCGTCGCCGGCACCGGCCCCATGCCCATGATGCGCGGCGGCACGCCGGCCGAGGCCAGCCCGAGCAATTTTCCGCGCGGGGTCAGGCCATGCCGCTTCACCGCGGCTTCGGAAGCGAGGATCATCGCCGCCGCGCCGTCGTTGACGCCGGAGGCGTTGCCGGCCGTCACCGTGCCGGGATCGCGCACGATGGGCTTGAGCTTGGCCAGCGCTTCCAGCGTGGTGTCGGGGCGCGGGTGCTCGTCCTTGTCCACCGTGACCGGGCCGGCCTTGCCGCCCGGCACCGTCACCGGGGTGATCTCGCCCTCAAAAAAACCGGCCGCGATCGCCGCCGCCGCGCGCTGTTGCGAGCGCAGCGCAAAGGCGTCCTGATCGGCGCGCGACACCTGAAATTCCTCGGCGACGTTCTCGCCGGTCTCCGGCATCGACTCGACGCCGTACTGTTTCTTCAGCACCGGGTTGACGAAGCGCCAGCCGATGGTGGTGTCGTAGATGTCCGCGCTGCGGGCGAAGGCGACCGGCGCCTTGCCCATCACGAACGGCGCCCGCGTCATCGATTCCACGCCGCCGGCAATGGCGAAGTCGATCTCGCCGGCGCGGATTGCGCGCCCCGCCGCGCCGACCGCATCAAGACCCGAGGCGCACAGCCGGTTCAGCGTCTGCGCCGGCACGGAATCGGGAAGGCCCGCGAGCAGCGTCGCCATGCGCGCGACATTGCGGTTGTCCTCGCCGGCCTGGTTGGCACAGCCCAGATACACCTCGTCGAGGGCGGCCCAGTCGAGGCGGGGGTGGCGCGCCAGCAGCGCCTTCAGCGGCACGGCGGCGAGGTCGTCGGCACGCACCTTGGCAAGCGCGCCACCGAAGCGGCCGATCGGGGTGCGGACGGCATCACAGATGAAAACGTCACGCATGGTTTACTCCCCGAGGTCCGCATTCGCTCTGCCCGCACAGCGCGGCTGGAACGGTTTTAAGAAGGCGGACAGATAAGGTCAATTCGCAGGCCGTCGGCGGCCATGCAGGGCCGCCATGCGGCTTCGCCGCCAGCCGGGGAAAACGCCGTACCCGTTGCCCCCGCGCCGCAATAATTTGCTAGCGTGCGGCGCCATGACCGCCTCCCCCGCCCCCGCCGTGCCCCCCGGCGACGCAAGCTCCCGCGTCACGCCGATGATGGAGCAGTATCTCGAAATCAAGGCCGCCAACCCCGGCCTCCTGTTGTTCTATCGCATGGGCGATTTCTACGAGATGTTCTTCGAGGACGCCGAGACCGCCTCGCGCGCGCTCGGCATCGTGCTGACCAAGCGCGGCAAGCATCAGGGCCTCGACATCCCGATGTGCGGCGTGCCGGTGGAGAAGGCCGAGGACTATCTGCATCGTCTGATCGCGCTCGGCCATCGGGTCGCGGTGTGCGAGCAGATGGAAGATCCGGCGCTGGCCAAAAAGCGCGGCGCAAAAAGCGTGGTGCGGCGCGACGTGGTGCGGCTGGTCACGCCGGGCACCCTGACCGAGGAGACGCTGCTCGACGCCCGCGCCAACAACTACCTGCTGGCGCTGGCGCGCGCCCGCGGCGGCGCGGGAGGCGACCGGCTTGGCCTCGCCTGGCTCGACATCTCGACGGCGGAATTTTATGTCACCGAATGCGGCACGGGCGAACTCAGCCCCACGCTGGCGCGCATCGCGCCGGGCGAAGTCATCGTGCCGGACGCGCTCTATGGCGATGCCGACCTCGGCGCCCTGTTGCGCACGCTGCCGGCGGTGACGCCGCAGGCGCGCGACGTGTTCGACGCTTCCACCGCCGAGCGACGGCTGTGCGACTACTTCGCCATCGCCACCGTCGACGGGTTCGGCGCGCTGACGCGGCTCGAACTGACTGCGGCGGCAGCCTGCATCACTTACGTCGAGCGCACCCAGATCGGCCAGCGCCCGCCGTTGTCGCCGCCGTCGCGCGAGGCGCTCAGTGCCACCATGGCGATCGACGCCGCGACCCGCGCCAATCTCGAACTGATGCGCACGCTTGGCGGCGAGCGCACCGGCTCGCTGCTGGACGCCATCGACCGCACCGTCACGGTGGCCGGCTCGCGCCTGCTGGCGCAGCGCCTTGCCGCGCC
>JBARWE010000263.1:0-2528 GCA_049646625.1 Xanthobacteraceae bacterium | reverse complement strand
ACCTGCCGCAGATCCGCGTCACCGCGCCCAAGCGCACCGCCAAGCGCCAGCAGCCGGTGCGACGTCCGGCGCCGGCGGCGCCGGCCCCGGTGGTGGCTCAGCTGGTCGAGGCGCCGCTGACGCCGATCACCGGCGACGGCTCCGGCGCGCGCGGCTATCAGGCGCCGACGCAAGCGGGCATTTCGCGCCTGCCGGTGCCGCTTGAGAACACGCCGCAGACGGTCAACGTGGTGACGCAGCAGGTGATCCAGGATCAGCGCCTCACCAGCATGGAGGAAGCGCTGCGCACCGTGCCGGGCATCACCTTCAGCGCCGGCGAGGGCGGCACCCAGGGCGATACGCCGATCATCCGCGGCTTCGCGGCGCGCGGCGATATCTTCCGCGACGGCATTCGCGATCCTGGCTGGTACAATCGCGACCTGTTCAGCGCCGACCGCGTCGAGGTGTTCAAGGGACCGTCGGGCTTTGCCTTCGGCCGCGGCTCGACTGGCGGCGCGATCAACACCGTGTCGAAGCTGCCGTCGTCGCTGAACTTCATCGACGGCACCGTCAGCGGCACGGCCCACGGCGGCTATCGCGTCGAGATGGACGCCAACGGCCGGCAGGGCAACGCCGCCGGCCGCATCGCCGCGATGTATCAGGACATTCCCACGCCCGATCGCGACCATGTGTTCACCAAGCGCTGGGGTGTGGCGCCGTCGTTCCGCTATGACTTCTCGCCGAACACTCGCGCCATCCTCAGCTACATTTACCAGGGCGAGGATAGCGTGCCGGACTACGGCCACCCGTATCTGCCGGCGCCGTCCTATCGGTCCACGACCGGCGCGCTGAATAGCCCCGGCTACTATGGCAACGGCCAGCCGACGCCGCCGGTACCGATCCCGCGCAACAATTGGTTCGGCGTGGCAAGCGGGCCGCTGGCCGACCGCGTGCTGACCGACACGCACATCGCGACCGCACGGTTCGAGCACGATTTCAACAAGTACCTGAAGATTACCAACGCCACGCGCTACATCAGCGTCAATCGCTCGGCGCTGGTGACATCGCCGCGCAGCCTCGGTGACGCGAACAGCACCACTGCCATAAGCAACGGCCAGACGGTTACGCGACCGGTTTCCCCGGGCTATCCGGTCGACCTGATGACCATCGGCCGTGAGCACTTCCTGACCAACACCGACAACGCCATGCTGATCAACCAGACCGACCTCACCGGCAAGTTCTGGACCGGGGGGCTGGAGCACTCGTTCGCGGTCGGGTTTGAGGCGGCCCGCGAAACCCGCGACCAGGTTCGTGCCAACGGCGCCGGCGGGCGCAATCTGTGCGATCTGGTGCTGGACATGGGCTGCCGCACCAGCCTGTGGAATCCGGTCGAGACATCATATGGCGGCGCACAGACCGGATGGGGGGCACCCAATTCCTCAACCTCGACTAACTTGGCCGTCTATGGTTTCGATCAGATCAAGTTCAATGAGTACTTCGAGCTGCTCGGCTCGGTACGTTACGATCACCTCAGCACGGACTATCAGGACCTGGCCGCCGCTCCGGCGAACCAGAACATCAGCCGAACCGATGGCATGTTCAGTTGGCGCGTTGGCGGTGTGTTCCACCCGCTGCCCAACGTGAGCGTCTACGCCGCACACGGCGTCTCGTTCAACCCGTCGGCGGAATTCGGCACGCTTGCCAACCAGCCGAAGGGGCCGACCCAAATCCTCGACCCGGAGCAGAACACGTCCACCGAGGTCGGCGTCAAAGCCGACGTGCTCGGTGGCCGGTTGACCCTGTCCGGTGCGGTGTTCCGCATCGAGAAGACCAACATGCGCATTCCGCTCGATCCCGCCGAAACGGGCCGCAACTCGGCGCAGCAGCTCGGCGGTCTCGCGCGCGTCGATGGCTTTGAGCTAGGAGCCGCCGGCAAGATCACCGACCAGTGGAATGTGTTTGTTGGCTACAGCTATCTCGACTCCAAGATCGTCGAGACCAACAACCTGGCCGAACTGGGGCGTGAGCTGCCGAACACGCCGCCGCATAACTTCACGTTCTGGACCACCTACGACGTCACACCGGAATGGACCCTTGGCGGCGGCGTTACCTATGCGGCGCGTACGTTCGTCAACACCGGCAATACGTCCTATGTGCCCGAATACTGGAAGCTCGACCTGATGACCAGCTACAAGGTCACCAAGGACTCGATCCTGCAGCTAAACGTCTACAACGTGACCGACGAGCATTACTACGCGCAATACTATGGCGGCCACGCGGTGCCGGCTGCCGGCCGTACCGCGATGCTGAGCTACCGCATCCGCTTCGCGCCGCCGCCGCCGGTGCAGGATTTTCCGGTCAAGGCCGCGCGTTACGTCAGCAAGTAGCGGTTGGATGCCCCCTGATGCTTGCGAGAAGCGGCGCCGCAAGGCGCCGCTTCTTTTTGTGCGTTACCGTGTGAGAGGTCGCAGTGCCGCTCACTCCAGCATTGCGGCAAGCCGTGGGCTGACATGCTCGCGCCCCGTCTCGTCGATCAGCAGGGCTGCGAT
>JBARWE010000262.1:0-7487 GCA_049646625.1 Xanthobacteraceae bacterium | reverse complement strand
ATGCGGACCATCGGCGGCAAAGGCACGGACATCGCGCAGCCACGCCCAGACGCCGCGCGAGGTGTCGGCGTCAAGCCGCGTGGCGCGGCCGAACGAGGCGAGCAGCGCCTCCAGCGTGCCGGCGCGGTGTGCCACCGAAGCGGTGATGCCCTCCAGCCGCAACAGCGTCACCGCGTCGCCGTGGCCGAGCGCGTCCAGCTCGCCGCCGAGCGCTGCCTTGGGGACATGCGCGGCGCCGGAGACGTCGAACGGCGAGCCAAGCGCTACCGTCATCGCCCGCCCCGCCACCTCGTCGTCAAGGCCGCCGAGCGCCAGCGTGATCTCGTCCTCGGCTTTCGGCAGCACCTTGAAGGTTGCTTCCGTCATCACCGCCAGCGTCCCCCACGAGCCTGCGAGCAGCTTGCACAGGTCGTAGCCGGTGACGTTCTTCACCACCTTGCCGCCGGCCTTGAAGGTGTCGCCGAAGCCCGATACGGCCAGCGCGCCCAGCAGATGGTCGCGCGCGCCCCCGGCCTTGACGCGGCGCGGCCCGGCGAACCCGGCGGCGATCATGCCGCCGATCGTGCCGCGCCCCGGCTGGGTGCCGAGCAGCGCCGCGGTGTCGACCGGCTCGAAGGCAAATTCCTGGTTCTTGGACTCGAGCAGCGCCGCGACGTCGGCCAGCGGCGCGCCGGCCTCGACAGTGACGATCAGTTCGCCCGGCTCGTAGCCGACCACGGCATTGAGCGGCGCGAGATCGAGCACCGCGCTGCCGGTCACGGCATGGCCGACCGCCCGCTTGGTGCCATGACCGACGATTTCCAGCGGCTGTTCGTCGGCGAGTGCAGCGCGCACCGCCTGTTCGACGTCGGCCGCGTCCCTGATCTTGAGTATGTCCACGCTAGAACTCATCGGATCGCTTTGACTGTTGAATGAACCACAACGATCCATTCGTTTGTTGCAGCATGATCTTTATCCGAAAACCGGTTCCCACTTTTCGGGATCATGCTCTAGAATCTGGGGATGTCGGGAAAGGCAAGCTGGCCGCGATGCACATGGATGCGGCCAAGCTCGGCGCAGCGATGCAGCACCGGAAACACTTTTCCGGGGTTGAGCAGCCCGCCGGAATCGAACGCGCATTTGACCCTTTGCTGCTGGGCGATGTCGATATCGCTGAACATCTCCGGCATCAGGTCGCGCTTCTCGATGCCGACGCCGTGCTCGCCGGTGAGCACGCCGCCAAGCTCGACGCAGGCGCGCAGGATGTCGGCGCCGAACGCTTCGGCGCGCTCCATCTCGCCCGGCTCGTTGGCGTCGAACAGGATCAGCGGATGCAGGTTGCCGTCGCCGGCGTGGAACACGTTGGCACAGCGCAGACCGTATTTCTCCGACAGCGCGCGGATGCGGGCCAGCGCCTCCGGCAGGCGGCCGCGCGGAATGGTGCCGTCCATGCAGATGTAATCCGGCGAAATGCGGCCGACCGCCGGGAATGCCGCCTTGCGCCCGGCCCAGAACAACAGCCGCTCCTCCTCCGAATTGGAGATGCGGCAGGTGGTCTGGCCGCATTCGCGGGCGATGGCGTCGACCCGCAGGATCAGTTCGTCGACCTCGACCTTGGGGCCGTCAAGCTCGACGATCAACAGCGCCTCGACATCGAGCGGATAGCCGGCGTTGACGAACGCCTCGGCCGCCGCCGTCGCCGGCTTGTCCATCATCTCCATACCGGCCGGGATGATGCCGGCAGCGATGATGCGGGCGACGCACTCCCCGGCCGCCTCGACGCTGGGGAAGCCGGCCAGCACCGCGCGCGCGGTTTCCGGCTTCTGCAGGATGCGCACAGTGATCTCGGTGACGACGCCAAGCAGCCCCTCGGAGCCGGTGATCACGCCCATCAGGTCGTAGCCGGAGCATTCCGGCGCCTTGCCGCCGATGCGCAGCACCTCACCGGTGATCAGCACGATCTCGCAGCCGAGCACGTTGTTGGTGGTCATGCCGTATTTCAGGCAGTGCACGCCGCCGGAATTTTCCGCGATGTTGCCGCCGATCGAGCAGGCGATCTGCGACGACGGATCGGGCGCGTAATAGAAGCCGCCATGCGCCACCGCCTGGCTGATGGCGAGATTGGTGACGCCCGGCTCCGTCACCACGACGCGGTTGTCGAAATCGATCTCGCGGATGCGCTTGAACTTGCTCATGCCGAGCAGCACGGCGTCGGCCAGCGGCAGCGAGCCACCCGACAGCGAGGTGCCCGAGCCGCGCGGCACCACCTTGATGCCGTTGTCGTAACAGTAGCGCAGCACCTTCGCGACCTGCTCGGTGGTATCGGGCAGCACCACCACCATCGGCGGCTGACGGTAGGCGTTCAGCGCATCGGACTCATAGGGCTTCATCTCGGTGGCACTGGAAATCACCCCCTCGCCCGGTACGATCGAGCGCAGCGCGGCGACGATCTCGTCACGCCGGCCCAGTACGGCTTGATCAGGCACAGGCATTTCGATCGACATTTGTTCCTCACCTTGCCACGCATGTCTCCCACCCTCGGAGGACGGCACGGCTCATACCATTTTACGGGCTTGTCTGGAACGACTCTAACATGGCATGGAGGATAACCTTTCGTACTGTCCGGCGCTCTCCGCGGAGGGTGCCACAAGCTGCACTAGCTTCACCCGCATCGTCGTTTCGTTCATCAGTCAGGATCGCTTGCCATGAAACTGCCTCTTGCCACCGCTCTTGCAACGCTTGCCGTCGCTTTCGCCGCACCGTCGTTCGCGCAGGCGCAGGATCTCGCAGCCGGCGAGACCTCGTTCAAGAAATGCCTGGCCTGCCATGCCATCGGGCCGGGCGCCAAGAACAAGGTCGGGCCGGAGATGAACGGGCTTGACGGCCGCAAGGCCGGCAGCGTCGAGGGCTATTCGTATTCGCCCGCCAACAGGGACTCCGGCCTGACCTGGGACGAGGCAACGTTCAAGGAGTACATCCGCGATCCCAAGGCCAAGATTCCGAAGACCAAGATGGCCTTCGCCGGCATCAAGAACGAGAAGGAAATCGACAACCTCTGGGCCTATCTGGCGCAGTTCAAGGCCGACGGCAGCAAGAAGTAGGCCGCGTTTATCGAGACGCTTCCCCGGCTCTCGCCGGGGGAGCACAGCACGGCGGCTGATCCTGCCGCTACGCCTTATTCGGCCGGCGCCAGCGCCGACGATGGCGGCGCCAGCTTGAGCGGGAGCGAAGCCTGCACCACAAGCCCGCGCGCGCGCGCATCGAGCACGCCGACGGCGCGCAGCGCCAACAGCGTCACACTCTGCACCGTGTCGCGCAGCTTGACCGGATCATCCAGATTGTCAGGGGCGAGCGGGCCGACCAGCGCCTCGTGCAGCGCGCCGAGCACGGCGGTCGCGGCCAGCGCGGTGTCCTGCGACGGCAGGTGCCCGGCCTGCATCGCCGCCTCGATCCGCGCTTCGATCTCGGCCGCGATCTCGCGCCGGCCGGCCAGCCGCGAGGCGGTGACATCGACATCGACCGGCTCCGCCAGCACACCCCAGGCCAGCTTGTGATGCGACACCACATGCACGGCAATGGTGGTGACGGCGGCCGCCAGCGCCGACGACGGCCCCGGCGCCGCTTCGGCGGCATGCCGGATCGCCTCGGCCTCGGCATGGGCGACATCGGCGATCAGTTCGGAGAGCAGGTCGGCCTTCGAGGGAAAGTAGCGGTAGACGGTGCCAGCGGCGACATTGGCGCGGCTTGCCACGGGTGCGATCTGCACCGCAGCCATTCCGCCTTCGGCCGCCGCCTCGCGGGCGGCCTGGAGGATGGCGTTGCGACGGGCCGCCAGCCGGCGGACCACCTGGTGAGTACGACGATAGACCATGGGCGTCCCTCGTTCCCTGAGAAGAACTGAACAACAATTCAGGGAAAGAGGCAAGCGATTCGGTGTCCTCGCGTACAAACTTTCGTCGCACAGGTTAACGCGCCGGCGCGAGTGTGGTGGTTCAGAAGTTCGCTCTAGTCCAGCCCGAGGGCGCGCACCGCGGCGGCAAGCGCCATGCCCACCGCCACCGCGAGAAAGTCGCTGCGCGTCAGGATCGCCACGGCGACCGCCGCGCCGATCGCCAGCATCACCACGGCGCCACCGTTGACCGCAACCGGTGCCACCGCGGCAAGAATGATCGAACCGGGCAGCGCGTCGAGCATGCGCCGAACGCGCGGCGTCACCGTGACGTAGCGCATCAGCCAGTAGCCGCCGAGCCGCGAGGCGACCGTGACCGCGACCATCACTGCGATGGCCGCCAGCACCTCGGGGCGCGCCCAGTCAGTCATCGCCGCCTCCGATCAGGCCGGCGGTGAGCGCGCCCGACAGGGCGCCGACGATGATGAACCACCAGCCGCCGACCAGCCGCTCGACCAGAACGGCGACCGCGCCCGCCACCAGCCACGGCACCGCGAAGGCGAGGCCACGCCAGGCCGGCACCAGCATCGCGGCAAAGAACGCGGGAAAGACGAGATCGAGGCCATAGACCCTGGGGTCCGACAGGCTGGCCGCGAGCAGATAGCCGGGCAGCGCCGCCACCAGCCACACGAGATACAGCACGATGCCGCCGCCGAGATAGAACGAGGCATCGGCGCCGCCGCCATCGCGGTAGCGCGTCGCGGCGAGCCAGCCGGCATCGGTGACGATGAGCAGCGCCGGATAGGTCTGCCACGCCGGCAGCGTGCCGAGCCACGGCCGCATCGAGGCGGTCATCAGGCTGAAGCGGATGTTGACGGTCAGCGTCAGCAGCGCAAGCTGGGCGATGGTCGCCGCCGTCAGCACCTCGGGCCAGGCTTGCACCGCAACGAATTGCGACATGCCGCCATAGACCGCGCCCATGAACAACTGCACCTCGGTCAGCGTAAAATGCTTCTGCGCGCACAGCGCCCCAAAGGCGATGCCGAAGGCGACGGTGCCGGGCAGCACCGGCGCGATCGCGCAGATGCCGGGCCACAGCGCAGTGCGCGACCAGTAGGCCGGCGGCAAACCGTCGGTCGATGAGGAAACAGCCATCACGAGATGCCCACGATGCGGCCGCACCGAGCGGCGCGGCGCGCGAAGCGTCAGGCTTTACGGCGTGGCGGCGTGGAGGGCAATGCGGCTCACCGCATGGGATTCATGCAGGGCAGTGGCGAGAACCGGACACTCGCCCGTCACACGCGGGCTTGACCTGCGTGTCCATCTTCAAAAGAAAGATGGATTGCCGGATCAAGTCCGGCAATGACGTCATCGAAGGGAGATCGAACCCGATGGCAACCACGCAGCGTTCTTACGCCTGCGGCTGCGGCTCCAGCCCGGCGTCCGGGCGCGGCCGGCCCTTGCCGGCGGTCGGCACCGCCGAGGTGCGCGGGCCGGTCGGCTCCAGCACCGATTCACGGTTCGGCCGCTTGTCATTATCGATCAGGTCACGAATCTCGTCGCCGGTCAGCGTCTCGAACTCAAGCAGGCCCTTGGCGAGCTTTTCGAGATCATCGCGCTTCTCCGTGAGAATGCGGGTCGCCTCGTTGTAGCCCTCCTCGACCAGCCGGCGGACTTCGCTGTCGATCTTCTGCGCGGTCGCCTCCGAGACGTTCTGCTGGCGGTTGACCGACATGCCGAGGAATACCTCGTCCTGGTTCTCGCCATAGGCGACGGTGCCAAGCTCGTCAGACAGGCCCCAGCGCGTCACCATCATGCGGGCGAGGCGCGTCGCCTGCTCGATGTCGGAGGAAGCGCCGGACGTCACCTTCTCGCGGCCGAACACCAGTTCTTCCGCCACGCGCCCGCCCATCATGATGGCGAGCCGCGAGGTCATCTGCTCCAGCGACATCGACATCTTGTCGCGCTCGGGCAACTGCATGACCATGCCGAGGGCGCGGCCGCGCGGGATGATGGTGGCCTTGTGGATCGGGTCGGTGGCCTTGACGTTGAAGGCGACGATCGCGTGCCCACCCTCGTGATAGGCGGTCAGCATCTTCTCTTCCTCGGTCATCACCAGCGACTTGCGCTCGGCGCCCATCATGACCTTGTCCTTGGCCTCCTCGAACTCGGCCTGCGTCACCATGCGCTTGTTGCGCCGCGCCGCCGTCAGCGCCGCCTCGTTGACGAGGTTCATCAGGTCGGCGCCGGAGAAGCCGGGGGTGCCGCGCGCGATCACCTTCAGGTTGACGTCGGGGGCCAGCGGAACTTTACGCACATGCACCTTCAGGATCTGCTCGCGGCCGACCACGTCCGGGTTCGGCACCACCACCTGGCGGTCGAAGCGGCCGGGACGCAGTAGCGCCGGGTCGAGCACGTCGGGACGGTTGGTGGCGGCGATCAGGATCACGCCCTCGTTGGCCTCAAAGCCGTCCATCTCGACCAGAAGCTGGTTCAGCGTCTGCTCGCGCTCGTCGTTGCCGCCCCCTAAGCCGGCGCCGCGATGGCGGCCGACCGCGTCGATCTCGTCGATAAAGATGATGCAGGGCGCGTTCTTCTTGGCCTGCTCGAACATATCGCGGACGCGGCTGGCGCCGACGCCGACGAACATCTCGACGAAGTCCGAGCCGGAGATGGTGAAGAACGGCACATTGGCTTCGCCCGCGACCGCGCGCGCGATCAGCGTCTTACCGGTGCCGGGCGGGCCGACCAGCAGGACGCCGCGCGGAATCCGCCCGCCGAGCCGCTGATACTTGCCGGGGTCGCGCAGGAATTCGACGATCTCCTGCAAATCCTGCTTGGCTTCATCGACACCGGCGACGTCCTCGAACGTCACGCGGCCATGCGCCTCGGTGAGCATTTTCGCCCGCGACTTGCCAAAGCCCATCGCCTTGCCGGCGCCGCCCTGCATCTGCCGCGACAAAAACACCCACACCGCGATCAGCGCGATGAACGGCAGCCATGACACCAGGAGCGAGACGAACCACGGCACGTTGTCACCGGGCGGCTTGGCGGTGATCGCGACCTTGCCGTCGTACAGGCGCTTCACCAGCGTCGGGTCGTTCGGCGCATAAGTCTGGAAGGTCGAGCCGTTGGTGAAGGTGCCGCGGATCTCGCTGCCCTGGATCACCACGTCGCGGACATGGTTCTGGTCGACCTCGGTGAGAAGCTGGGAGAACGGAATGTCCTGTGTCGCGGTGCGCTGTCCGGGGTTCTGGAACAGCGTGAACAGCGCCAGCAGCAGCAGCACGATGATGACCCAGAGGGCGAAATTGCGCAGGTTGGCGTTCATGAATCTTCCCTATGCCGCGCAGGATCGCGACTGGATCAACCGGAGCGCCGGCCGGGCCGGCATATCTTCAAGTTCAATCTATGCGCGGCGCCCCTGGCTGCCAAGGGAACCGGAGCGGACTATTTAACGCATCCCTCATCCCTGCGGCGCTTTTTCTGAATCGCCGTTCGGGCAACGTAAACGATCGACTGCCGCCTTCGTTGATCTGCCGCAACAGATGGCGACAGGAAACGGTTTTTCAATGGCCGTTTTACCGGCGCCGGCGCGGCGGCGCGGCCCGGATGGCAA
>JBARWE010000261.1:0-5625 GCA_049646625.1 Xanthobacteraceae bacterium | reverse complement strand
GACAAGGCCGCCGCGGTCGCGGCCTCGGTGCCGGGGCCGCAGCGGCTCGCGCTGGTGATCGGTAATGGCCGTTACCCGGATGCGGCGGCGCCGCTCAGCCAGCCGGTCAACGATGCACGGGCGCTGGCGGCAACGCTGCGGGCGCAAGGGTTCGACGTCGATATGCTGGAGGACGCCAGCCATGCCGACATGCGCGGCGCGATCGATCGACTGGCCGCGAAGGCCACGCCGGAGTCGGTGGTGATGCTGTTCTTCGGCGGCTATGGCGTGCAGTCGGGCCGCGAGAGCTACATGATCCCGGTCGATGCGGTGATCTGGAAAGAAGCCGATGTGCGGCGCAGCGGCATCAGCATTGAAACGGCGCTGGCGGCGCTGACGCGGCGCGGCGTTCGCGCCAGCCTTGCGGTGATCGACGCCTCGCGCCGCAATCCTTATGAACGCCGCTTCCGCCAGTATTCGCACGGGCTGGCGCCGATCAGCGCGCCGGCGGGGGCGGTGGTGCTGTCGTCGGCGACGCCGGGCAAGGTGGCCGATGACGGCGCGCGCCCCAATAGCGTGCTGGTGTCGGAACTGATCGACAACCTGAAGGCGGACGATGCGACGGCCGAGGGCGTCTTCAACCGCACCCGGCTTGCGGTGTCACGCATCACCGACGGCGCGCAGGTGCCGAGCGTTTCGTCATCGCTCTCCGATGACATCCGCCTCAATGCCGCCGCTGGCGCCCCGCGCAAGGCGGCGCAGACCGGAAGCTGACGACAGCGTTAGAGACAGGCGCAACCGCCCGCCGCTCAATGCAGCGCGGCGGAGCCGTGGGCCGGCCGGGGCTGGATCGGCACCGCCGATTTCCTGGTATCGACCAGGATATCCTTGATGCGGGTATCGGCCAGCGCTGCCATGAAGCATGAAAACCACTGGTGCACGGTGTTGGCGCGAAGCCGCCGCATCATCGTCTCCCAGCGGGCGCGGCGCTCGCTGAGCGGCATCGCCAGCGCCGTGGCGATGCTGCGCGCCACCGCATCAGTGTCGTGCGGATTGATCAGCAGCGCGGCGTCGAGTTCGTGGGCGGCGCCGGCGAATTTCGACAACACAATCACGCCGGGGTCGTGCGGGTTCTGGGCTGCGACGTATTCCTTGGCGACGAGGTTCATGCCGTCGTGGAACGGCGTCACCACGCCGACATGCGCGGCGCGGTAGAAGCCGGCCAGCACGGTCTGGCCAAAGCCCTTGTTGAGATAGCGGATCGGGGTCCAGTCCACTTCGCCATGGCGGCCGTTGATCTCGGCGACATGGCGGGCCAGTTCATCCTGCAAGGCGCCGTAGGCTTCGATAGTGCCGCGCGAGGGCGTGGCGATCTGCAGGAACGAGACCTTGCGCTTGAGGTCCGGATACAGCGTCAGCATGCGGTCAAACGCATCGACGCGGGCGACCAGCCCCTTGGAGTAGTCGAGCCGGTCGACGCCGATGGCGAGCTTTTTGCCTTCCAGGCTACGGCGTAGCCGCGACACCTCCGGGTGTAGCGCGGCCTTGGCCGCCTGCGCGGCGAAAGCATCGGCGTCGATGCCGATCGGAAAGGGCGCGAGCCGCGTTGTGCCGTAGGGCGACGTGACCACGCCGGCCTTGACGGCAAGGCCGAGTTCGCTGCGCAGGTAGCCGGTGAAATTGTCGCAGTCGGCGGCGGTCTGGAACCCGATGAGATCGTAGGCCAGCATGCGCTCGATCAGTTCGCGATGGTGCGGCACGCACCGCATCACGCTCGCGGTCGGCCACGGCGTATGCAGGAAGAAGCCGATCGGTTGCGTGGTGCCGAGCGCGCGCAACTCCGCGCCAAGCGCGAGGAAATGATAGTCCTGTACCCAGAACGCTGTTTCGGCCTGGCGGAAGCGTAGCAGCGCCCGCGCCATGAAGGCGTTGACCTCGCGATAAGATTCATAGTCGTCCTGCGAGGTATGAATCAGATCGACACGCGAATGCAGCGCCGGCCACAGCGCCGAGTTGGCGAAGCCCTCGTAATAGCCGCCGTAATGCGCAGCCGGCAGATCAAGCAGCGCGAGCGCGCCCTTGCCGAGTGTTTCGATGGTGGCGAACGCACTGGTGGAGGTGTCTTCGAGAATCCGTCCGCTGGAGCCGACCCAGATCGCGCCTGAGGATTCAACCAATGGCAGCAGCGCGGCGGCCAAGCCGCCGGTCATAGGCTCGTTGGTCTTGGCGCGTGCAACGCGGTTCGAGACGACAACGAGATTCACAGGGGGTCACCTCACAGACTCGGATGGAAGGATAAACCGCCGTTTATCGATATGGTTCCGAAGTCACGTCTTGTTGCATGTCCTGCCGCATGATGCACCCTTTGCGGCCGCATTTTTTCGCATGTCAGCGCTAGGCGGTTGATATGCCGCCATTTTAATTTTTTTCCGCGCAGGGTTTCGTCAAGAGCATTCACCGGGTTCCCGATGGAACAGGTGCGCGCGGGACGTGCGCGATGCATGCCACGATCGCGCAGGATGACGGCGCGCCGCGTGGGAAGTACGCGACTGTGCGTCAGGCGGCGGTGACGGTGAGCTTGGCGCCGTCGGTGGCGATCACCTTGACGCGGCTGCCGGCCGGCGTGTCGGGGCCGTCGACGCGCCACACCGTGTCGCCGACACGCACCGTGCCACGTCCGTCGACGATCGGCTTGTCCAGCGTAAACACGCGACCGACCAGTGCATCGGCGCGGCGGTTGAGAAAAGCATGATCGGATGGCGCGGCGGTACGCTGCGCGAAGCGGCGCCACAGCGGCACCGCGGCAATCGCCAGCACCGCGAAGGTCACAAGCTGCACCTGCCACGACCAGTCGATGGCGAACGACACGACGCCGACGATCAGTGCGGCAAGTCCGAGCCAGAACAGGAATACGCCGGGCGCGAGCAGTTCCAGCCCGATCAGCACCAATGCGGCGATCAGCCAGTTCCAGGTGCCGAGCGCAACCAGGATGTCGGTCATGGCCGCGCTCTCAGCCTTGCGGAGTGTCGGAGGTGTTGGGCACGGTCGGGCGGCGCCGCGCCGCGCCGCTGGCCGCGCCGGTGGCCGCGTCGCCGAAGGTCGCCTTGGCGATCTCACCGATGCCGGCCAGCGAGGACAGCATGCTGGTGGCTTCGATCGGCAGCATGATGATCTTCTGGTTCGGGGATTCCGCGAGCTGGCCGAACGCCTTGATGTAGCGATCGGCGACGAAGTAATTGAGCGCCGCGAGGTCGCCGCGGCCGATCGCCTCGCTGACCATCTCGGTGGCGCGCGCTTCGGCCTCGGCGGCACGCTCGCGGCCCTCGGCGTCGCGGAAGGCGGCCTCGCGGCGGCCTTCGGCTTGCAGGATCTGTGCCTGCTTGGCGCCTTCGGCGCGCAGGATCTCCGACTGGCGCTGGCCTTCAGCCTGCAAGATCTCGGCGCGCTTGACGCGCTCGGCCTTCATCTGCCGGCCCATCGCCTCCACCAGATCGTCGGGCGGGGCGATATCCTTGATCTCGATGCGGTTGACCTTGAGGCCCCACGGCGCCACCGCCGCATCGACCACGCGCAACAGCCGCTCGTTGATTTCGTCGCGGTGCGACAGCACCTGGTCAAGGTCCATCGCGCCCATCACCGAGCGGATGTTGGTCATGGTCAGCGTGGTCACGGCCTCGACGAGGTTGGAGACCTCATAGCTTGCTTTCGCCGCATCGAACACCTGGTAGAAGGTCACGCCGTCGACGGTGACGGTGGCGTTGTCGCGGGTGATCACCTCCTGTTCGGGAATGTTGATCACCTGCTCCATCATGTTGACCTTGCGGCCGATGCGGTCGAGGAACGGCACGATGATGTTGAGGCCCGGCTCCAGCGTGCGGGTGAACTTGCCGAAGCGCTCCACCGTCCAGTTGTAGCCCTGCGAGACCGTCTTGACGCCGGCGAGCAGCGTGAAAATGATCAGTAGCGCAAAGACGATGGCGAAGATGTCGAAGCCGAACATGCGAAACCCCCTTGCCGCGGACCGCGGAGCCGCGATTGTCATAAACCTAGCACGATGGCGGGAGCAGCGCCCACCCCCGGTTTAGGTGAGGCGGCGGCGCGTCAGGTTCGATGGGTCGGCAGCGGTGGCCGGGTTAAAGCCAGCCGGCGAGTTCGCGCGTGACCAGCGTTTGCAGCATCGCCATGCCTTCGTCGCTGTCGTTGAGGCAGGGCAGCAGCGCGAACTCCTCGCCGCCGTTGTCGCGGAAGAAGCCGGCATTCTCCTCGGCGATTTCTTCGAGCGTTTCCAGACAGTCGGCGGCGAAACCCGGCGTCACCACCGCCATCCGCCTGACACCCTCGCGGGCCAGCCGCTTGACCGTCTCGTCGGTGTAGGGCTGCAGCCACGGCTCGTTGCCGAAGCGCGACTGGAAGGTCAGCATTAGCTTCGTTTCGTCGAGGCCGAGCCGCGCGCGCAGCGCCCGCGTCGTCGCGGCGCATTGCGCCTGATAGGGGTCGCCCTTGTCGATGTAAGCCTGCGGCATGCCGTGGAACGAGGCGAGGATAATGTCTGGCGTGAACGGCAGCGCCTTGAGCGCGCGCTCCATCGAAACCGCGAGCGCCTCGATATAGGCCGGGTCGTCGTAATAGGGCGGGGCGACGCGCAGCGTCGGCTGGGCGCGCAGGTCGATCAGCGCGCGGAACACCTCGTCGCACACCGTGGCGGAGGTTGCGGCTGAATATTGCGGATAGAGCGGCACCACCAAAAGCCGGGTGCAGCCGGCGGCGGTGAGCGCGTCGATGCGCGAGCGGATCGAGGGGTTGCCGTAGCGCATCGCCCAGTCAACCGTGACATGGCCGTGCCCGGCGAGCGCCGCAGCAAGCTTGTCGGCCTGCCCGCGGGTGAAGGTGAACAGCGGGGATTCGTCCCGCTCGGTGTTCCAGATTTTCTGATAGTCGCGCGCTTTCACCGCTGGCCGTCGCGGCAGGATGATGCCGTTGAGCACCAGCTTCCAGATCAGGCCCTGGTTTTCGATGACGCGCGGATCGGACAGGAATTCGCGCAAGTAGACCCGCACGGCCTTGGCGTCGGCGCGGTCGGGTGTGCCGAGGTTGACGAGCAGCACGCCGACCCGCTCGGGTGCGGCGGCGGTGGCGGCGGGAGCGGGCAGGGGGGTGGTCGTCATGCTGATGGCTTGGCGTGCGGGTGGGAGCCTGTCAAGGGACGGAGTGCTCAAAAGCAGGCGGTCCGCTCGGCTGCCATGGTACCGGAGAGCAATGCCAGACCGAACAGCATGACCAGCGTGGCGGCGCCGAACTCGATGCCGCGCAGCAGTAATGCGGCGCGGCCGCCACCGCCGCTGGCGAGCCGGCGCGCCAGCCCCTTGGCGGATACGGCGAGCAGCGCGAAGCCCGTGACCGTGATCGCGGTGCCGAGCGCCATCGCGAAGGTGGCGGCGATACCGGCCCAGAACAGCCCCTGCGCCAGAGCAAACACCAGAAGCAGGATGGCGCCGGAGCAGGGCCGAATGCCGACGGTCGCAACCGCCACCAGACCGTGGCGCCAGCCCTGCGGGCCGGCAAGCCGGGCCGGCTCCGGCCCGTGACTATGGCCGCAGCCGCAGCCGTCGTCGTGGGCGTGATGATGGTCGTGGTGGTGATGGGCAT
>JBARWE010000260.1:0-12269 GCA_049646625.1 Xanthobacteraceae bacterium | reverse complement strand
TCGTGGTGCTGGCCGCCGCCGGCGGTGCCGCCTCCGGAGCCGGGCCGGCGCCCACCGCAGCCGGGGTAATCGCTGGCCTCGCCGCGCTCGGTCTCGGCGCGGTGATGGCGTTCTGCGGCGCGAGTTTCGCCCGGCGCCGCCGCTAAATGGCCCCACACGAGTTCGTGCAAGGCACTGGTGCGCGACCGGCCGCAGCGCTATGTTGGCCGGCGAGGGACGCTTCACCGGCCGCCGCCGGGACGCTCCACGATCGAGGAGATGTAACCGCCGGCTTGCATCGATCCTGCCAATGACGGCAGCCACTGGTGCCGAATGTCATGGGGCAACGGCACGAGCGTGCGCCGTTTTTACCTCCGCGATCTTCAGTTGCACAAACCCTGGCTGCATAAAGGCCGCATTTTGACGTATGAGTTGCCGCGCATGAGTGCGCTTGTTGAGTCCCCCGATGCAGCCCTGTGCCATTGCAACACCGCCATCGGTACAACCGACGACCGTACCGGGCGAGGAGGCTGAATGCAGCGGGGCTTAAGCGCGATCGGTCGCGTGTTCAGGGAACGGGTGGGCTGGAAGCGGCTGGGGATCGTCGCCAGCGTGGCGATCATCGTATTCGCTGTCACCACACTGGTGAACATGCTCAAGGGCGTGGACAGCGCCGTCGTCCTCACCGCGATGCAGGCGATGAGCTGGGGCCAGGTGGCGGCCGCCGCGCTGTGCGTAATCGGCGCCTTCTTCACGCTGACATTCTACGACCTGTTCGCGCTGCGCACGATCCACAAGAACCATGTGCCCTACCGCGTCGCGGCGCTGTCGAGCTTCACCAGCTACACCATCGGCCACAACATCGGCGCCACCGTCTTTACCGGCGGCGCGATCCGCTTCCGCATCTATTCGGACTGGGGCCTGTCCGCCATCGACGTGGCGAAAATCTGCTTCATCTCGGGGCTGACCTTCTGGCTCGGCAATATGTTCGTGCTCGGCATCGGGCTGGCCGTGCACCCGGAGGCGGCGGTCGCCATCGATCTCCTGCCGGTCGAGATCAATCGCCTGCTCGGCATCGGCTGCGTCGCCGCGATCCTCGGCTATCTCGTCTGGCTGAAGCTCGCCCCGCGCCAGCTTGGCCGCAACGGCTGGAAAGTTGATCTGCCGTCAGCGCCGCTGACGCTTTTGCAAATCCTGATCGGCGTCGTCGATCTCGGCTTCTGCGCGCTCGCCATGTACATCCTGATGCCGGCGACGCCGTATATCGACTTCCTGTCGCTCGCCGTGGTGTTCATCCTCGCCACCCTGCTCGGCTTCGCCAGTCACGCCCCCGGCAGCATCGGCGTGCTCGACGCCGCGATCCTGCTGGCGCTGCCGCAGTTCGCCCGCGAGGATCTGCTGGCGACGCTTCTGATGTTCCGCCTGTTGTACTTCGTGATCCCGTTCATGCTGTCGATCACCATCATGGGGTCGCGCGAATTGTGGCTCAGCGTGCTGCGGCCATGGCGGCAGCGCCGCCGGGCCTGCGAGGCGGCGGCCGCGACGGTCGCGGTCTGTGCCGAGACGCGCCGCCGCGACGCCGCCTGACGAAAACGCGGCAGCCGGACCGCACCGGCCGCCGCCCTCTTATTTTCGCCCCATCGCGCCGGCAATGAACGGGCCAAGTCAGCCCGCGAGTCCTTCGCCGATGCACCGCCTCCTCGCCGCCGCCTTCTGTCTGGTTCTGCTGCCGAGCGTGCCCGCGCTCGCGCAGCCCACCGCCGCGCCCGCGGCCGCACCGGCCGACGACAACACCGGCGATCTGGCGATCGCCTGGGAGGTGCGCAACCGCTTCCGGCTGTTTCGCGAGGAACGCGACTTCACCCTGCATCTCGAAGCGATGCGCGACGGCACCATCCTGGCCGCCGAAGAGCGGCTCGCCGTGCAAAGCGACGGCCGCGGCTGGGCGCGCAACACCGTGCGGCGGCTGTGCATCGATGCCGCGGGCCATGTCGCCGAGCCGTGCACCCGCGACGGCGTCAAGGAAAGCTATCTGACGCCGGCCGACCACGCCGTCACCGTACAACTGACCGGCACGGTGCCGGTCGGCGCGGTGTGCGCCTGGTCGTTCGACGACGGCGAGACCCCGCGGCAGGCGACACACGACTGCGCCGAGCCGATCGACATCCGCGCCCGCTACGGCCGCGCCACCCATGCGATCGTCGAAGTGACCAGCGCCGAGGCGCGCCAGCAGCTTCGCGCCGATATCCGCGTACGCGACATCTTCATCGCCGGGCTTGGTGATTCCGTCGCCTCCGGCGAGGGCAACCCCGACCGTCCGGTCAATCTCGGCGTGGAAGGATTTTGCTTCCGCTCCTACCTCGGCGGCGCCGGCAGCCAGTATTTCCGTCCGGTACGGGCGGGCTTCCGTGGCGCGCGCGCCTGCGACGGCGGCGATGCCGGCAGCACACTCGCAAGCTGGCAGAAGCTCGGCGCGCAGTGGCTCAACACCGCCTGCCACCGCTCGCTCTATAGCTACCAGGCGCGTGCCGCGCTGGCGCTCGCCGTGCGCTTCCCGCATATCGCCGTCACCTATCTGCCGCTCGCCTGCACCGGCGCCAGCATTCCCAACGGCCTCATCGGGCCGCAGCGCGCCCGCGAATGCGCCGTTGCCGGCACCGCGACGACCTGCACCGGCCGCGTCAGCGGCCAGCTCGCCGAACTCAACGCCGCGCTGACCGCAGCCAAACGCCGCCAGCCGGGACGGCAGCTCGATCTCGTTTTCCTGTCGGTCGGCGCCAACGACATCGACTTCTCCGGCCTCGTCGCCGACGTCATCGTCGACGCCACGACCGAGCGCGAACTGTTGTCGCGCGCCGGCCTGCTCGGCTCGGTGGACGAGGCCCGCGCGGCGCTCAGCGGCGCCCTGCCGCAACAGTTCGGCCAGCTACGCGCGGCGCTGAAGCCGCTGGTCGGCGGCAACCTCGCGCGCGTCGTCTATGTGCCCTACGCCAACCCGACGCTGGCGGACGGTGCCACCTGCCCCGGCGGCCGCGGCGGCTTCGACATCCATCCCGCCTTCAACGCCGATCCCGCGCGGCTGAAGCGCGTCGCCGATTTCGTGCAGGGCAGTTTCCTGCCGCGCCTGAAAGACCTCGCGCTGTGCCAGGGCGGCGTCATCTGCAACGATCCCGCGCACGAGCGCATGACGTTCGCCGACCACCATCAGGCCGCATTCGCCGATCATGGCTTTTGCGCCCGCGCGGCGAACGATCCCGAGTTCGACCGTCAGTGTTTCTCCGAGGCCGGCGAAAGCTTCGACGACAATCTGGTGACGGCAGCCTCGCAGCCGCTCGCCTGCGGCCGCAAGGCGTCGGAGTTTCGCGCCTACGCGCCGCGCGCGCGCTGGATCCGCGACGCCAACGACAGCTACTTTGCGGCGATGACCTATCCGCAGGGCATGCCGACCTCGATGCAGCCGTCCGACATCCACGATGCCACCTGGGGCATTCTGTCGGCGGTCTATGGCGGGGCGATCCATCCGAGCGCGCAAGGGCACGCCGCGATGGCTGACGCCGCGCTGCCGGCGGCGGAAGCCGTGCTCGGCCTGTCCGCCGCCGATCTGTCAACGATAGACAGCGCGCCGCTGCCGCCGCCGGATCAGCAACGCCAGTAACGCGCTGCCGCTTTCTTTCCCCTCCCTTTATCCTCCCCCGCAAAAGGGCGTTCACGCCCGTCTTCGACGGGCTATGCGGGGGAAGGACAGAGAGTTACTGCGGCAGCTTGACGTAAGCCGGATACTTCAGCTTGCCGTCGGCGATTTTCGGCGGCCACACCGTGACCTGCTTGCCGTCCTGCCACTGGAACACCAGCCCGCTGATGTTGTTCGGCCCGTAGATCAGGCCGTGCGTGAACTCGTCGTTCTTGCCGTAGAACTGCACGCGGCCGATGGTGCCCTCGAAATCTGTCTTCTCAAGCTCGGCGACCAGCTTGTCGGGATCGGAGGTGCCGCCGGCGCGCTTGATCGCTTCAGCGATAATGTAGACCTCGTCATAGGCGGTGTAGCCGGTATAGGCCGGCGGATTGCCGAACCGCTTCTGATAAGCCTCCGCGAACGGCTTCGTCTTCGGCGTCACCGCGACATTGGCGGTTGCCACCGCCAGCGACGGCACGCCCTGCGCCGCACCGTTGGTATCCTTCCAGAAGGTCGGACTCAGCGCCTGCGCGCTGATGCCGAAGAACGGGATCGGCACCTGCAGATTGGCGGCCTGCACGGTCGGCTGCACGCCGACATGCGAGATGCCGGTAACGATGGCATCAGGCTTCTTGGCCTCGATGCGGTTGAAGATCGGCGTGAAGTCGGTGGTGTCGGGCGAGAAGCGGACATGATCGACCACGGTCAGCCCGGCCTTCGGGAAGCAGGCGAGATAGCCCTCGTCGAGCGGCCGGGTCCACGCCGCGTCCTCACTCATCACTGCAACTGATTTCATCTTAAGGCCATCGACCAGGAGCGCCTTGGCGGCATCGCACACGGCTTGCGCCTGCGCCGCCGAGGTCAGGTAGCCGTGGAAGGTGAACTTGTTGCGGTCGTAGTCCTTGTGCACCGCCTTGGTGATTTCGTTCGACGCCGCTCCCGGCGTGATCAACGGTGTCTTGAGCCGCGCCGCCCATGGCTCCAGCGCCAGCACCACCTCGCTGATGTAGCTGGCGATCACCGCGCTCACCTTGTCCTCATTGACGGCGCGCTGGAACGCACGCACCGAGTCGGCGGACGAACTCTTGTTGTCGTAGGTGACGATCTCGATCTTGCGGCCGAGCACGCCGCCCTTGGCGTTGATCTCGTCGGCGGCAATCTGGGCGCCGCCCGGCGTCGAGGCGCCGGCGATGGCCTGGATTTCGGCGATGACGCCGATCTTGATCGGCTCGTTCGACTTCGCCAGCGCCGGAGCACTGAGCGCGGCGGTCATCAGCCCTGCGAGAAGGGTGGCGCGCATCGAGAGGCGCGTCCGGTCGATACCGGCTCTGATCATGCGTTTGTCTCCCTGTTTGTTTTGCCTGCCTAGGATGGCGGTATTGACGTACAGGGAAATGGTATTCCGATATGACCGGCAAGAAAAGCGCGCCACGCGCAATGGCATATGCGGGTGGCGCCGGTATCCCGCGCCCGGCCGGCGGAGAACCGGGCGGCGATCGGCTCAGGCGACGCCGAGCTTCTTCTGCAGGTTGGTCGAGGAGGTGGTGTACTGAAACACCAGCCGCTTGTCGGGGAAGACGTAGCGGTGCGCCTTCTGCGCCATCAGGGCGCCTTCATGGAAGCCGGACAGGATCAGCTTGAGCTTGCCCGGATAGGTATTGATATCGCCGATCGCGAAGATGCCGGGCACGCTGGTCTCGAACGCCGCCGTATCGACCGGGATCAGGTTGTTCTCAAGATCGATGCCCCAGTTGGCCACCGGGCCGAGCTTCATCGTCAGCCCGAAGAACGGCAGCATGGCGTCGCAGGCGATCTGCGCCACGGCGCCGTCGCCGCCCTTGATCGTTGCGCCGGTAAGTTTGCCGCCCTCGCCTTCCAGCGCCGTGATCTGGCCGATCCTCAGATCCATCCGGCCATCGGCAACCAGCGCCCGCATCTGCTCGACGCTGTGGGGGGCGGCGCGGAAATCGTCGCGCCGGTGCACCAGCGTGATGCGGCTGGCCAGCGGGTGCAGGTTGAGCGTCCAGTCGAGCGCGGAATCGCCGCCGCCGACGATCAGCACGTTGCGGCCGCGAAAGTCCTCCATGCGGCGCACAGCGTAATGCACCGAGGTGCCTTCATACGCCTCGATGCCCGGCACTGGCGGGCGCTTGGGCTGAAACGAACCGCCGCCGGCGGCGATCACCACCACCTTGGTCTCGAACACCTTGCCGGCGTCGGTAGTGACGCGAAAGGCGGGGTCGCCGGTCTTCTCGATCCGCTCGATCATCTCGCCGAGATGGAAGGTCGGATGGAACGGCTTGATCTGCTCCATCAGTGCATCGGTCAGCCCCTGCCCCGTCACCAGCGGGATGCCGGGAATGTCGTAAATCGGCTTTTCGGGATAAAGCTCGGCACACTGGCCACCGGGCCGGTCGAGGATATCGACGACATGCGCCTTCATGTCGAGCAGGCCCAGTTCGAACACCGCGAACAGCCCGCAGGGTCCGGCTCCGATAATCAGCACGTCGGTCTCGATCGGCTCGGTCATGGCATGTCTTCGCTGGTTGCTGACAAAAGCGAGACCTCATCTGTAGCCGCCGGGCGGCATCAGGAAAAGGGCCAATCAGGCCCGCCGCCGTGATCGGGCTTGTCAAACGGCCCAGCGAGCGATTAAGGCGCAGGCGGCAAGGAGACCAGCCCGTGAATGCCCCCACACCGCGCGACCGCGCGCCGCGCCTCGACGAACTGCCTTACCGGATCGCCGACAACATCCGCTTCGCCGATCTCGACCCGAACCAGCACGTCAACAACACGGCCTATGCGACCTATTTCGAGACCGCGCGCGTGTCGCTGATCCGCGATCCGGCTCGCGGCCTGATGCCGCCCGGTACAAGCTGGGTGCTGGTGCGGCTCGACGTCAGTTTCCGCGCCGAACTGCACTGGCCGGGACGCATCGAGATCGGTCTCGGCATCACCCGGCTCGGCCGCAGTTCGGTGACGTTCAGGCAAGGGATATTTTCGGGCGACGGCATCTGCGCCGCATCGGCGGTCGCCACCACCGTGCTGATCGACCGCGCCAGCCGCAAGCCGATGCCGCTGCCAAAGGCCGTGATCGACGGCTTGAGTCCGTTCGTGCTGCCGGCGCCGCAATGACGCGCGGGGAGCGGGCCGCTTACGCCTGCCGCTCCGGCGTCATCACCGTCAGGCCGTCCAGCTCCTCGACGACCTTGATCTGGCACGACAGCCGCGAACTGGGCCGCACGTCGTAGCCGAAGTCGAGCATGTCCTCTTCCATGGGCGTCGGATCGCCGACCTTCTCGCGCCAGGCGTCGTCGACATAGACATGGCAGGTGGCGCAGGCGCAGGCGCCGCCGCATTCCGCCTCGATACCAGGAACGGCGTTGCGGATCGCCGCTTCCATGACCGTCGAACCAGGCTCCGCGTCGACTGTGCGCGTTTTACCCTTGTGATCGACAAAGTTTATCTGGACCATGATGGCTCGTCTTGCGGGGAACAATACGGGCTGTCCTATACCGGCTCGATCTCCGGCACGCCAGTATCGAATGAGCACAAGCGGCCGGATATGCGGCCGCCACGATCGTGCGAGGAGTCGAATTGGGTCAGTCGCGACGGCGGCCCGACGGTGGCCGTTGGTCCGGCACCAGTGGCGGCGACGGTATGAAGATCAGCGGACGCGGCAAAGGCTCGGCGGACACGACGGACTCCTGCCGCCCGGCATGGCGGGCGATCGACGGCGATCTCAGCACGGAATTGGTTAACGGATCGTTTGGCCGCCGCTACATGCATTTGCCGCAAATATGCTGCAATTAAGCCACGATTTCGTCGCTCAACCCCCGCCTCCCCCGGTGAAAGCGTTGATTTTGCGTGACCCTCCGGGGACGCTGTTAACGATGATTAAGATTGTCTTAATCATCACCGTTTCATTCGAGCCATCAAGCCAATAGGATGTTTGCGGAAGTAGGGGACAAGCCACACGGCGGGCCTTGTCGGCGATTTGTGCTGACTGGCGCCCGGTGCCGAGTGGATCGGACGATCCCACGGCGCCGTGCGCTCCCCCGATGCGTATCAACGAGGGCGTAAACTGACATGGCGAACACTCCGAAGAAGGTCAAAGACCCCACCGAAGACGCGCTCGCCGCTATTCAGGAGGCCCTCAATTCCGGCGATGAGCCGGCGCACGATCGCACTTTCGAGACTGGCGAGACGGCCATCACCGTGACGCCCGCCGACAAGCCGAGCTTCGATGCCTCGGTACCGGCCGCGCCGGTCTTCCCGCCGGCTGAGGAAAGCCGTTTCACGCCGAACGCGGCCAATGACGACCGCGCCTCGATCGGCCAGATTCTCCAGTCGCTGCAACGCGGCCGCTCAAGCCGCAGCACCTACAGCCTCGCCACCATCTTCACCGCGATCTGGCTGATCGGCGGCGTGCTGCTGGTCATCAGTTTCCTGCCCTCGCTGCAGGCGATGGCCGGCCAGGGCAGCGCCGGCGTGCTGGCGCTCACCGGCCTCGCCGCGCTGTTCTGCGCGCCGATCCTGCTGTTCTATTTCATCGCCGGGCTGGTCGGCCGTGGTCAGGAGCTTGCGATGATCGCGCAGGCGATGGCGCGGGTCGCGGTACGCTTCTCCGAACCGGAAACCACCGCCGGCGATTCCATGGTGACGGTCGGCCAGGCGATCCGCCGCGAAGTCGCCGCGATGGGCGACGGCATCGAGCGCGCGGTGGCGCGCGCCGGCGAGCTGGAATCGCTGGTAACGAACGAAGTGGCGGCGCTGGAGCGCGCCTATGCCGACAACGAGGTGCGCATCCGTGCCCTGTTGCAGGACATCGCCCATCAGCGCGACAACCTGGTCGGCCAGGCCGAACAGGTGCGCAGCGCCATTTCCGGGGTGCAGATCGATCTGCGCCACGACATCGCGCTGATTTCCGACGCGATCGCCTCGCGCGTCGATGAGGTGGCCAAGAGCATCACCCAGGCGCTTGAGGAGCGCGGCGAGCACATCACGCGCGCGCTGGCCGGCGCCGGCGACAACATGATCCTGGCGCTTGGCGAGCGCGGTGGCGACCTGCTCGACCGCCTCGAGGAAGCCAGCTCCGAAACCACGCGCGCCGTGCTCGACGCCAGCGAGCGGCTGACCAGCAGCCTCAATTTCAAGACCGGCCACGTCCACGACGAGTTCGTCGATCTCGCCGAGCGCGTGCACGACATGCTGGCGGACCGGATCGAGCGCGTCACCAGCGATTTCGAAGTGCGGTCGGCGGCCATCGTCGACAGCATCACCGACCGCACCGAACAGGTCCACGACTCGCTCAAGACCAGTGGCGAATCGCTGCTGCTCGAACTCGAACTGCGCAGCCACGACCTCTCCTCCCGCATCGATGACGCCGGCAACCGCCTCGCCGACCGGATTCTGACCAGCGGCGAGAAGGCCACCGAGGCGGTGGACGCCACCGTCGGCAACCTTGTCGAGCGCATCGCCACCCAGACCGACCTCACCAGCGAGACGCTTTCGCAGCGTCTGACCGGCTTCGACGACCTGTTGCGCAACCAGGGCACCGAGCTTGCCGAACGCTTCGCGCGCGACAGCGAGGCCCTCGGCGCGCTGATCACCCGGCATATCTCGTCGTTCGACCATACCGTGAAGGCGTTCGGCGGCGAGATCGTCGAGCGGCTCGGCCAGCGCACGCAGGACATCGCCGAAAATTTGAAGACCTACGTCGACAACTTCGATGCCCGCGTCAGCGCCTCGGGCGGGGCGCTGAGCGCCACGCTCGAACAGCGGCTGGCACGCTTCCAGGCCACCCTCGAATCCCGCGTCAGCCATCTGGACCAGTCGCTTGACGGCCGCTTCAAGGCTTTCAACGACACCGTCAGCGATCACTTGAAAACCTTCGAGGCGACTTTCGACAGCCGCGCCAACGCGATCGGCGGCACGCTGGACGCCCGCTTCGCCGCGTTCGACACCTCCTTCGGCAGCGGCGCCGTCAAGGTGATCGGCGAGATCGACACGCGGTTGGCCTCGCTCAACGCATCGCTGTCCGACGGCGCCGCGCGCGTCGTGTCGACCCTCGACCAGCGCCTCGCCAACCTCACCAGTTCGCTGTCCGGCAGCGCCGAACAGGCAGTCGCGGCGATCGATCAGCGCATCGTCGATGCCACGCAGGCCATCGACGGCCGCAGCGCCGCGCTGACCGACACCATCACCGCCCGCTTCCAGAACATCCACCAGAGCCTCGACCAGCGCGCCGGGGCCGTCGCCGCCGATATCGAAACGCGCGTGGCGCAGTTCGAGGATCTGCTCGGCTCGCGCATCGATGCCGTCACCGGCCGCATGGAGATGAGCGGCCGGCAGGCCAGCGACGCGCTGGTGGCCCGCGCCGAAGAACTGTCGCTGGCGATCCGGTCCAACGTCGAGCACGCCGAGCAGACGCTGGCCGGGTTGATCGCCACGGCGGCCGGCTCGATCGAGACCGGCGCAACGACCGCACAGCAGTCACTGCTGGCGATCTCCGGCAACGTCGACAGCCAGCTTCGCCTGGCCACCGCCGACATCGAGCGCACGCTGAGCGCGGTCGGCTCCGACGCTGCCGCCGCGATCCTGTCGAGTGCGCGTGAAGCCCACGCCGCCCTGCTCTCCGCCTCCACCGGCACCGCCGAACAGGTCAAGGCTCTGTCCGCCGAGATCGAGCAGACCCTCTCCTCGCTCGGCTCCAGCACCACCTTCGCGCTCACCAGCAGCACCGATGGGGCGCGCGCAACGCTCAATGCCATCTCGACCCAGACCAACGACCAGATCAAATCGCTGGTCGCCGAGGTGGAGAGCACGCTGACCAGCGCCGCCACCACGATCTCCTCGGCACTGATGTCGGCTGCCCGCGAGGCACAGTCCACCCTCGTAACCGGCACCAGCGACACCGCAACGCAGATCCGCACTCTTTCGGCCGATACCGAGCGCACGCTGGAAGCCGCCACCGCGCACAGCACGCAGGCGCTGCAGACCAGCGCGCGCGAAGCGCGGGACAGCCTCGTCGAGGGCGCCAACGACGCGATCGCCCGCATCCAGAATGTGGTCGATACCGTGCGCGAAACCCTGTCCGGGGAATCCTCCGGCATCGCGGCCGAGATCAAGACCATCTCCGCCGATATCGAACGCAGCCTGAGCGCCGTATCGGCCAACGCGGCCAATGCGATCCAGACCAGCGCCCGCGAGGCACAGAGCACGCTGGCGACAACCGGCACCGATGTCGCCGCGCAAATCCGCGCCACCACCGCAGATATCGAGCGCGTCACCACCACGGCCGCCGACAGTCTCGGCACGGCCATCACCAGCCGCTCGGAGCACATGGTGAGCTTCGCCACCGAGAAGGCCGAGCAACTGGCCCGCCTCGTCGACGACAAGAGCGGCCTGCTGATCGGCGCGCTCGATACCCGCACCAGCCGCATCACCACCGACATCATCCGTGTGACGGAGGATGCGCTGAAGGCCGTCGAGAGCCGCACGCACGCCTTCAGCCAGGCGATGACAACCAATTCCACCGACCTCGCCCGGATGATCACCAGTGCCGGCGAGGCCGCCACCGGTGCCGTCAACAAGACGCTGAAGGAGGTCGAGCAGACCTCGCGCGCCGCCATCGAGCAGTCGCGGCAGGTGGCTAGCGCGGCCGTGACCGAGATGCAGGAGACCAGCAAGATCCTGCGCACCGACACGGTGGCGCTGTTCGAGCGGCTGCGCGAAGGCAACATCCTGTTGCAGGAAGTGCTGACCGGCGCCCACGAGAACCTCAACTCGCTGGAGCGCACGCTCGTCACCCGCGTCGCCGACTTCGTCTCGACCATCAACGACGTCAACGCCCGCAACGGCGCGGCCACGGATGCGCTTGACAGCCAACTCACCACTTTCACCGAGCGCACGGCGAAGGCCGTTGCCGACCTCGGCGGGCTGTCCGCGCAGTTCGACGCCCATGGCGAAACCCTGGTGCAGGCCGTGGCGTTGCTCGATCGCAGCAACGCGCATGCGTCCTCGTCGGTCGCCGAGCGCAAGGCCGCGCTCGAAACGCTGGTTGCCTCGCTCGACGAGCGCACCACTGATTTCGACCGGCGCCTGTCGCGGTTCACGACGCTGCTGGAGGAATCCCTCACCGCAGCCGAGGAGCGCGCGCGCGACATCGCGCGGGTGGTTGCCGATACTGCCGGCGCTGGCACGGCGGTGATCGCCAGCCAGTTCGAGGAAGTCCGCCGCGCCACCGAGGAGCAGCGGCGCCTCACCGCCGAGACGATGAACGCGCTGTATCAGGAGAACGCCGGCGAAGCGGAGGCGCTGTTCCAGCAATCGGCCGACCGGTTCGCCGCGCTGGTGCAGGGCATGCGCCAGATGGCGGCGGAGATGCACGAGGAGCTGGAGGCGACGCGCGCCGAACTGCGCCGCGGCGTGCTGGAAATTCCGCAGGAGACCGCCGACGGCGCCGCCCAGATGCGCAAGGTCATCGTCGACCAGATCGAAGCGCTGGCCGAACTGAACCGCATCGTCGCCCGCCATGGTCACGGCCTCGACGTCGCCACTCCGGCGCAGCACAACGGCCACGGCCGCGAGGACGAGCCGATGCTGGCCGCCGCCG
>JBARWE010000259.1:0-8980 GCA_049646625.1 Xanthobacteraceae bacterium | reverse complement strand
GGTCGATGGGGCGGCCGGGCGCGGCTTTGGCAGCGGCACTTCGGCGTGGGCCTCGGCGGTCAGCGCGGTTGCGAGCAGGAGCGCCAGCGGCGCGAGCCGGGCTTTCGCGGGCGGGCGGTGGTCTGGCGGCATACCGGCAAATCTCCACGGCGAATCGGATTCGCCGCCTGGCGTCGAAGGTTGTCCACTGTTGCTGCCGAGAGAACAGCAAATATGTTAAGGTAACTTTGTGGCGGCGGGGAGACGTCAAAAACGTGAGGCGACGGCCGGCGCAAGACCGGCTATTGCTCCGCCGGGACGGCGCGGTGCCGTCCATTCTATTCGGAGACGAGATGATGGCAGCCAAGACGACGTTCAGGGGGTCCTTTACCGCCTTGGTGACGCCATTCAAAAACGGCGGCGTGGACGAGGCCGGGTTCCGTGCGCTGGTGGACTGGCAGATCGGCGAGGGAACCAACGGCCTGGTTCCGGTCGGCACCACCGGCGAAAGCCCGACGCTGTCGCACGAGGAGCACCGCAAGGTGGTCGAGTGGTGCATCGATGAGGCGAGGGGCCGCGTGCCGGTGATCGCCGGCGCCGGCTCCAACTCGACGTATGAGGCGATCGAACTGGCGCGGCATGCCGAGAAGGCCGGTGCCGACGCCGTGCTGGTGGTGACGCCGTATTACAACAAGCCGACCCAGGAAGGGCTTTACCAGCACTTCAAGGCGATCAACGACGCGATCGGCATTCCGATCATCATCTACAATATCCCGCCGCGCTCGGTGATCGATATGTCGGTCGCGACCATGGCGCGGCTGTTCGAACTGAACAACATCGCCGGCGTCAAGGATGCGACCGCCAATATCGTGCGCGTGTCCCAGCAGCGCGCGGCGATGGGCGAGGACTTCAACCAGCTCTCCGGCGAGGATGTGACCGCGCTCGGCTACATGGCCCATGGCGGCCATGGCTGCATCTCGGTCACGTCCAACGTCGCGCCCCGGCTGTGCGCCGAATTTCAGGCGGCGTGCCTGCGCGGCGACTATGCGGCGGCGCGGGCGATTCATGAAAAGCTGATGCCGCTGCACGTCAATCTGTTCGTCGAATCCAATCCCGCGCCGGTGAAATACGCGCTGTCGCTGCTCGGCAAGATCGACGAGACGCTGCGGCTGCCGATGGTGCCGGTCACTGAACCCACCCGCGTGCTGGTGCGCGACGCGCTGGTGCATGCGGGGTTGCTGAACTAGGCCCGGCCGCACGCCGGATCATCGTCCAGATGGAAGGATAGGGGCGCTCATGTTGAAGGACTTTCGCGAATTTGCCATGAAGGGCAACGTCGTCGATCTCGCCGTTGCCGTCATCATCGGCGCGGCGTTCGGCGCCATCGTCAACTCGATGGTCGGCGACATCATCATGCCGATCGTCGGCGCCGCCACCGGCGGCCTCGACTTCTCCAACTACTTCACCGGGCTGTCGGCCAATGTCGATGCCACCAACCTCGCCGATGCACGCAAGCAGGGCGCGGTGCTGGCGTGGGGCAACTTCCTGACGCTGACGATCAACTTCCTGATCATCGCCTGGGTGCTGTTCATCGTGGTGCGGCTGATGAACAAGCTCAAGCGCGAGCAGCCGGCCGAGCCGGAGGCGCCGCCGGCGCTGACCAAGGACCAGGAGTTGCTGATGGAAATCCGCGACCTCCTGAAGAAGGCGTGAAGCCACGCGCGGCGCTTCGCGGGGAAATCGTGGACCGTCATGGCTGAAAAGAGTGCGCGTGCCATCAAGGTCGTTGCCGAGAACCGCAAGGCGCGATTCAACTACGCGATCGAGGATACCCTTGAGGCCGGCATCGCGCTGACCGGCACCGAGGTCAAGTCGATGCGCACCGGCAAGGCGACGATCGCCGAATCCTATGCCGATGCGCGCGGTGGAGAGATCTGGCTGGTCAACGCCAATATCCCTGAATATCTCCAGGCCAACCGCTTCAACCACGAGCCGCGCCGGCCGCGCAAACTGCTGTTGCATCGCAAGGAGATCAACCGGCTGACCGGCGCGGTGGAGCGGCAGGGCATGACGCTCATTCCGCTCAAACTGTATTTCAATGAGCGCGGCCGCGCCAAGCTGCAGCTTGCGCTTGCCAAGGGCAAGAAGCTGCACGACAAGCGCGACACCGAGAAGAAGCGCGACTGGGACCGCGAGAAGGGGCGGCTGCTGCGGGCGCGCGGCTGACGCGGCAGCCTGGCCGGTATCGGGCCGCGCCTGAGCGAAAGGTATATCGCATGAGCGAGCCGCAAATCCATTTCAACGACGGCAGCGCCTACGAACAGCTCATGGGCGTGTGGAGCCGGCTGGCCGGCGCCCAATTCCTCGACTGGCTCGATCAGGCGCCCGGCTTGCGCTGGGGCGACATCGGCTGCGGCAACGGCGCCTTCACCGAACTCGTGGTCGAGCGCTGCGCGCCGGCGCATGTCGAGGCGATCGATCCGTCGGAGGCGCAGCTTGCCTTTGCCCGGTCGCGGCCCTCGGCGGACAAGGTCGCCTTCCGCCTTGGCGATGCGATGGCCCTGCCGTTCGCCGCCGACAGCCTTGATGTCGCGATCATGGCGCTGGTGATTTTCTTCGTGCCCGATCCTGCCAGGGGCGTCGCCGAGATGACGCGCGTGGTGGCGCCCGGCGGGATGGTCGCCGCCTATGCCTGGGATATGTACGGCTATGGCTTTCCGCTGGAGCCGATCCTTGCCGAGTTGCGAAAGATCGGCCGGCTGCCGCCGCGCCCGCCGAGCGCCGATGCGTCGCGGCTCGAAACCATGCGTGCGCTATGGCAGGGCGCCGGCTTGCGCGATGTCGAGACCCGGCAGATCGAGGTATCGCGCGGCTTCGCCGATTTCGACGAGTTCTGGGCGATCAGCATGACGTCGTCGAGCACGTCGGCGACGATCGAGGCGCTGCCGCCTGATGCAGCGAGAGGCTTGAAGGAGCGGGTGCGGGCCAGCTTGCAGCCGGATGCATCCGGCCGCATCGTCACCTCGGCCCGTGCCAATGCCGTCAAGGGACGAGTAGCGGGATAGGATTTCTTTCATTCCACGGCATTGCCGGGCATGACCCGGCAAGCCATCCTTTTGCAGGAAGATGGATGCGCGGACTAGGTCCGCGCATGACAGTTGGGCATTCGCCCGTCAGCCTAAATCGGCGCGGATGCGGGTGAACACGTCGCGGAACATCTTTTCCGTCAGCACGCCGGTATTCGTATTGTAACGCGAGCAGTGGTAGCTGTCGTAAAGCCGCGCGTGACCTGTCTCGTGCACCGCGCCGTGGCCGAACGGTGTCTGGCTGAGGCGCAGGCCGAGCGCCTTGACGGTCGAGTCGTGTGCGACGCGGCCGAGCGCGAGAATGGCGCGCAGGCGTGGCATGTCGCGTAGCGTCGCGACGAGAAAGGCCCGGCAGGTATTGATTTCCACCGGGAGCGGCTTGTTCTGCGGCGGCACGCAGCGCACCGCGTTGGTGATCCGGCAATCGGTCAATTGCAGGCCGTCGTCGGGCGAGGCGTGATAGGCACCGCGCGCGAAGCCGAAATCGATCAGCGTGGCGTAGAGCAGATCGCCGGCATAGTCGCCGGTAAACGGCCGCCCTGTGCGGTTGGCGCCTTGCAGGCCGGGCGCAAGCCCGACGATCAGCAGCGCGGCATCGCGGTGGCCGAACGAGGGGACCGGCGCATTGAACCAGGCGGGCGATTTCGCCCGCGCTGCCTCGCGGAATGCAACGAGTCGCGGGCAGAGCGGGCAGTCGCGATCCGGCTCGGTCGCATGATGCAACGTTCCATGCCGCTTGAGCGGCACGGGTTCAGTCGTCGAAATCGTCGTGGTCCTCTTGCGAAACGCCGGTGGTGCTGCGTTGCAGGAAGCGCGGCGTATGATGGCGCGGCTCGCGCGTGCTGGCGCGCTCCGCCGGGTCCCGGCCGATCCGGTCCTGCAGGTCGACCAGATCGATGAACACGTCGGCCTGGCGGCGCAACTCGTCGGCGACCATCGGCGGCTGGCTGGAGATCGTCGAAACCACGGTGACGCGCACCCCGCGCCGCTGCACCGCCTCGACCAGCGAACGAAAATCGCCATCGCCGGAGAACAGCACGATCTGGTCGACGTGCTCAGCCAGTTCCATGGCATCGACCGCAAGCTCGATATCCATATTGTCTTTCACCTTGCGGCGACCGCCTGCGTCGACGAACTCTTTAGTGGCCTTGGTGATGACCGTGTAGCCGTTGTAGTCGAGCCAGTCGATCAGCGGGCGGATCGAGGAGTATTCCTGATCCTCGATGACGGCGGTGTAATAGAACGCGCGCAGCAGCGTGCCGTGGCTCTGATACTCCTTCAGCAGGCGCTTGTAGTCGATATCGAATCCCAGCGCTTTCGCCGTGGCGTAGAGATTGGCGCCATCGATGAACAAGGCAATTTTATTCAAGTTTGCTCGCATTAATTTTCCGTCTTTGTCGTGTAGAATTTGCCGACGCACCTTTCGCGTGCGCTTTGAAGTTTTCTGCACGCGCAAGAACTTCAATCGGACTTTTAAGTCGAGGCGACAGACACCATGCCGCGTTCCCCGACGCAATAGGCTCGTATGTGGAATGCTTGATTTTGTAATACCGGTTTGAAGCAATTTCTTGGCTCTCTGCTCCGTCGCCGATATCGCAGCTGTCGCAACACGGATTCCTTGTATTTTTCACCGATGCACGCTGGTCCGATGGCCGCCGCTGGCCTTGGACGCGCCGGGGCGGGGCGCCGGGGGCGTCAACTTCGCTCTTGCGAAATGGCGCCTGCCCCTATACCTAGCGGGGACAGCATTCAATTTCCGGCCCTGAACAGCCCTGAATAACGGAGCGACAGTCAATGGCGCGTGTCACCGTGGAAGACTGCATTGACAAGGTCGACAATCGCTTCGACCTGGTTTTGCTGGCGGCGCACCGGGCGCGGACCATCTCGTCCGGCTCGCCGCTGACGATCGATCGCGACAACGACAAGAATCCGGTGGTCGCCCTGCGCGAGATCGCCGACCAGACCGTGTCGCCCGAGGATCTGCGCGAGGAACTGGTGCATTCGCTGCAGAAATTCGTCGAGGTCGACGAGCCGGAACCCGATACGGTGCCGCTGATCGGTTCGGCCGGGGCGACGGTCGATGCCGACGACACCGAGGTTGCCGTCGAGCGCATGACCGAGGAAGAGCTTCTCAAGGGCCTCGAAGGGCTTGCGCCGCCGGAAGCGCAGCCGGAGGAGGACGAGTAGCCCCGCCCGGCCGGCGCCTGCCGCCGATCACCCGATCCCAAGACCGGATCGCACGACGCGATCTCATGGCCCGGACCTCGCGTCCGGGCCTTTTCCGTTTCGGGCCGCCGCCGCATTGGGCCGCCAGCTTCGCCGGGTGGCCCCGCTTGCTGAAAAAACATTAGCGATTAGATCAACATATCCTGGATTCCGCTTCCCTGCCGGGCGTTTGCCGGACTATGATCATAAACATGCCGATGCATGCTTTGTCGGCCGGAACAGGAAGGACCGCTGGAAATGGCGTTCTGGCGCCATGAATCGTTGCCGGCACAGGCTGCCGAGGGAGAGGTCGCGGTGGCCGCCCGCCCGGTGGTGGTCCCGCCCCGGCCGCCCCGTCCGCGCGCCAAAATGATGCGCCAGTACGACCTCGTGGAGCGGGTGCGGGCCTATAACCCGGATACCGACGAGGATCTGCTCAACCGCGCCTATGTTTATGCCATGAAGGCGCACGGCGAGCAGAAGCGCGCCTCGGGCGACCCCTATTTCTCGCATCCTTTAGAAGTTGCCGCGATTCTGACCGACCTCAAGCTCGACGACGCCACCATTGTCGCCGCCCTGCTGCACGACACCATCGAGGATACCGAGGCGACCCGCGCCGAGATCGACCAGTTGTTCGGCCCCGACATCGGCACGCTGGTCGAGGGTCTGACCAAGCTGAAGCGGCTGGAGCTTGTCTCACGCGAGGCCAAGCAGGCCGAGAACCTGCGCAAGCTGCTGCTCGCCATCGCCGAGGACGTGCGGGTGCTGCTGGTCAAGCTGGCCGACCGGCTGCACAACATGCGCACGCTGGAATTCGTGCGCCCGGACTCGCGCCGCCGCATCGCCGAGGAGACGCTCGACATCTATGGACCGCTGGCCGGCCGCATGGGCATGCAGGAGATGCGCGAGGAACTGGAAGACCTCGCCTTCCAGGTGCTCGATCCCGAGGCCTACGCCGTGGTGATGCAGCGGCTCGATACGCTGGCCGAGCGCAACCGCAACCTGATCGGTGAAATCGAGGCGCAGTTGTCGTCGCAACTGGCCGGGGCCGGCATGGCCGCGCGGGTGATCGGCCGGCGCAAGCGGCCATTCTCGATCTGGACCAAGATGGAGCGCAAGTCGGTCGGCTTCGAGCAGCTCTCCGATATCTTCGGCTTTCGGGTAGTCCTGAACACCGTTTCGGAATGCTACACCGCGCTCGGAATCGTCCACACCACGTGGCCGGTGGTGCCGGGGCGCTTCAAGGACTACATCTCGACGCCCAAGCAGAACGACTATCGCTCGATCCACACCACCGTCATCGGCCCGGGCAACCAGCGCGTCGAATTGCAGATCCGTACCGAGGAGATGGACCGCATCGCCGAGTTCGGCATTGCCGCGCATGCCTTCTACAAGGATGGCACCGGCTCGCCGACGGAATTGCTGAAGCGCGAGTCCAACGCATTCGCCTGGCTGCGCCACACCATCGGCATGCTGGCGCAGAGCGCCAACCCGGAAGAGTTCCTTGAGCACACCAAGCTCGAACTGTTTTACGATCAGGTGTTCTGCTTCACCCCGAAGGGCAAGCTGATCGCGCTGCCGCGCAAAGCCAACGTCATCGACTTCGCCTATGCGGTGCATACCGATGTCGGCAACAGCGCGGTCGGCTGCAAGATTAACGGCAAGTTCGCGCCGCTGTCGTCGGAATTGCAGAACGGCGACGAGGTCGAGGTGTTGACCTCGCCGGCGCAGGCCGCGCCGCCTGCCGCCTGGGAGACGCTCGCCGTCACCGGCAAGGCGCGTGCCGCGATCCGCCGCGCCACCCGCGCCGCGGTGCGCGACCAGTATGTCAGCCTCGGCCGGCGCATCGTTGAGCGGCTGTTCACTCGCGCCAAGGTCGACTATCACGACGACAAGCTGACCGGCGCGCTGCCACGCCTGGCGCGCAACTCGATCGAGGATGTGATGGCCTCGGTCGGACGCGGCGAACTGAAAGCCTCCGACGTCGCGCGTGCGATGTATCCTGATTACAAGGAGGAGCGCGCCACCGGCCTTGGTCCGAAGCGGCGCCTGACCGATCGCCTCAAGCTCAAGCGCTCGCGCGGCGGCGCGGTGGCGCTGACCTCGTCGGCGATCCCGATCGGTGGCCTCAACTCCACGTTGCCGGTGAAGTTCGCCCCGAACGGCGGGGCGGTGCCGGGTGACCGGATCGTCGGCATCGTTTCGCCTGGCGAGGGCATCACCATCTATCCGATCCAGTCGCCGGCGCTGAAGGATTTTGAGGACATGCCCGAGCGCTGGGTCGACGTGCGCTGGGATATCGACGAGGCGACGCCGCAGCGCTTTCCTGCGCGGCTTTTGATTCACAACGTCAACGAGCCTGGCAGCCTCGCGCAGATCGCTACCGTGATCGCCGAGCACGACGGCAATATCGACAACATCAGCATGAGCCGCCGCCTGCCGGATTTCACCGAAGTCACCATCGATCTTGAAGTCTACGACCTCAAGCATCTGAGCGCCATCATCGCGCAGTTGCGCGCCAAGCCGGTTGTCGCCAAAGTCGAGCGCGTCAACGGCTGACGAATCCGCTTTTGAGAGTTGCCCCATGGCCAAAGTCCCGCCGCGCCTCGGCATCAACGTCGATCATGTCGCCACCTTGCGCAACGCGCGCGGCGGCCGCCGCCCCGATCCGGTGCGCGCCGCGCTTGCCGCGATCGAGGCCGGCGCCGACGGCATCACCGCGCACTTGCGCGAGGATCGCCGCCATATCCGCGACGACGACATGGCGCGGCTGAAGGCGACGATTTCCAAGCCGCTCAACTTCGAGATGGCGGCGACCGACGAGATGGTGCGGATCGCCATCGCCACCCGGCCGCATGCGGCGTGCCTGGTGCCGGAGCGGCGCCAGGAGTTGACCACCGAAGGCGGCCTCGATGTGGTCGGCCAGCGTCAGATGCTAGGCCCGGCGATTGCCCGGCTCGGTGATGCCGGCATTCGCGTCTCGCTGTTCATCGCCGCCGACCCGGCGCAGATCGAAATGGCGGCAACCCTCAAGGCGCCGGTGATCGAGCTTCACACCGGCGCGTGGTGCGACGCCGTCATCGCCGGCGATCGCGGCAAGGCGGAAGCCGAATGGCAGCGCATCGCCGCCGGCGTGTTGCTCGCGGCGGCGGCGGGGCTGGAGGTGCATGCCGGCCACGGCCTCGACTACGAGACGGCGGAAACGATTTCGGCGCTGCCGCAGGTCGCCGAGCTGAACATCGGCCATTTCCTGATGGGCGAAGCGCTGTTGGTCGGGCTGCCGGAGGCCGTGCGCACGATGCGCGAGGCGATGCGGCGCGGCCGGAAATCATGATCATCGGCCTCGGCTCCGACATGATCGACATCACCCGGATCGAGCGGGTGATCGAGCGGCACGGCGAGCGCTTTCTTGATCGCATCTTCACCGAGGCCGAGCGCGCCAGAGCGGCGCGGCGCGCCCGCTCGCACCGCATGCTGGTGGCGACCTACGCCAAGCGGTTTGCCGCCAAGGAGGCGTGCTCCAAGGCGCTCGGCACGGGGGTCCGGCAGGGCGTGTGGTGGCGCGACATGGGGGTGGTCAATCTGCCGACCGGGCGGCCGACCCTGGTGCTGACCGGCGGGGCGCTGCGGCGGCTCGACCTGCTGACCCCGGCCGGCCTCAGCGCGCGGATCGACCTGACCATGACCGATGACTGGCCGCTCGCCCAGGC
>JBARWE010000258.1:0-1681 GCA_049646625.1 Xanthobacteraceae bacterium | reverse complement strand
GGGCGGGACGGCGGGTCTATCAGGCAACCAGCCCGCAACTGGCGGCAAGCCCGATCCTGCGGGGCCGGCAGAGCGCGATCAGTCCGCGTGAAGCGCTGATCCTGATTTCACTCCTTAACCACCCCTGGCTGCTGCACGACCATCTTGAAGAGGTCGCGGTGCTCGAATTTACCCATCAGGACGCGCAAAAGTTGCGCGATATGATTGTTGCGACCGTTGTGGGACAGGAGCCGGCCAGAAACGCCGAGGTGGAGGCGACCCGTTTGCGCCACCTGCTGGCTGAAAAAGGTCTGGCGCCCCTGGTCGAGCGGATCGAACAGGCGGTGACGGCGCCGGCAGTGTGGGGGGCGCAGCCGGAGGCGGCGGCCGAGGACGTGCTGGCCACCTGGCATCAGCTCATCGTCTTGCATCGGCAACGTCATGCCCTACTTAAGGAGCTGAAGGATGCCGAGCGGGCGCTGGGCGAGGCGGTCAGCGAGGCCAACTGCGCCTGGCTGAACGATGTCAAGGGGCGGCTTGCTCAAACCGAGGGCCTCGAAGCGTTGATCGAGGGGTTCGGCGAGGCGTCCGGGCGGTTCCAGCGGAACGTCTAGCGGTCACGGCAGGAGAGCGGGAAAACCGCAAATAGGACTCGCCAGCGCGGTGAATTCACTGCAAAAACAGGGTTAAGCCCGGCTTAACGGCAGCCGGGGCAGAGTGCGGACGGACGTTGAAGGTGATTCGGGGTGGCGCCTTGGACCGCGCCGCCCTTTCCGCATCGCGTCGCTTTGGGCGGCGCTGCGGCAGGATGCGATCCGGCTGCACGGCCGGCCGTCGCAAACAAGCGCCCGGCCCGGTGCGGCGGGTTCGCGTTGAAAGCAGGTCTGGCGCTTTCTCTTCTGAGGCATCAGGAGCGGGACGCATCAGGGATCAGTTGCGGGCAGCCGGCGCTGCGCTGCGAGCGTGGTTCAGGAGACGTGGATGGTCAGCAAGGTCAAGGCGGTGCAGGTGAAGGAAAAAGAGAAGGAGCGGGATCCGAAGGCCGCCGAGACGCCGGAAAAGGATGCCGCCGACGTGCCTTCGCCGGTGCTCGACCTCTCCGACGCCGCCGTCAAGAAGATGATCAAGCAGGCCAAGAAGCGCGGCTTCGTGACCTTCGATCAACTCAACGAGGTGCTGCCCTCCGATCAGACCTCGCCCGAGCAGATCGAGGACATCATGGCCATGCTGTCCGACATGGGCATCAACGTCTCCGAGAACGACGACGACGCCGAGGACGAGGAAAACAAGGCTGACGAGGAGGACGAGCCTGATAACGAGCTTGTCGAAGTCACCTCGCGTGCGGTCACGGAGACCAAGAAGTCGGAGCCGGGCGAGCGCACCGACGATCCGGTGCGCATGTACTTGCGCGAAATGGGCACGGTGGAGCTTTTGTCGCGCGAGGGCGAGATCGCCATCGCCAAGCGCATCGAGGCCGGCCGCGAGGCGATGATCGCCGGGCTGTGCGAAAGCCCGCTGACCTTCCAGGCCATCATCATCTGGCGCGACGAACTCAACGACGGCAAGATTTTCCTGCGCGACATCATCGACCTTGAGGCGACCTATGCCGGCCCCGACGGCAAGGCCGGCAGTAGCCCGACTGAGGGCGCGGAGAACGCCGAGGCGCCGGCGATGACGGCGCCGCCGGCCGCGCCGCCGTCGG
>JBARWE010000257.1:0-9920 GCA_049646625.1 Xanthobacteraceae bacterium | reverse complement strand
GGCGGCGCCCGCGGCCGGTGCGGCGCCTTCGGCTGGTGCCAAGGCTCCGGCGGCCAAGGCTCCGGCGGCCGACAAGAAGAAGTAACGGCGCGGGTCGCGCGCCGCCATGCGCCTGTTCGTCGGACTGGGCAATCCCGGCACGAAGCATCAGGGCAACCGCCACAACATCGGCTTCATGGCGATCGAGGCGGTGGCGCGTCGCCACCGCTTCGCGCCGTGGCGGCGCCGCTTTCAGGGCGAGACCGCCGAGGGCGAACTGGCGGGGCAGCGCGTCGTGCTGCTCAAGCCGGCGACCTACATGAACGAGTCCGGCCGCGCCGTCGGCGAGGCGATGCGCTTCTTCAAGCTGGCGCTCGGCGATGTCGTCGTGTTCCACGACGAACTCGACCTGCCGGAGGCCAAGCTGCGCCTCAAGACCGGCGGCGGCAATGCCGGGCACAACGGCCTGCGCTCGATCACCGCGCATATCGGCAATGATTACGCCCGCGTGCGGCTCGGCATCGGCCATCCCGGCCTCAAGCACCTGGTCCATGCCTATGTGCTCGGCGACTTCGCCAAGGCTGAGCGGCCATGGGTCGAGGCGCTGTGCGAGGCGGTGGCCGATCACGCCGGGCTGTTGGCGGCGGGCGAAGCGTCGACCTTCCAGAACAAGGTGCATCTGGCGATGCAGGCGCAGGGCTTTGCCAACGACAACGACAACGGCGACGGCGTGACGGCTGGCTGACGCGCGATACGTTTCTCGGAACCTTTAGGATCAGCTATGGGCTTCAAATGTGGAATCGTCGGGCTGCCGAATGTCGGCAAATCGACGCTGTTCAATGCGCTCACCGAAACCGCCGCGGCGCAGGCGGCCAACTATCCGTTCTGCACCATCGAGCCGAATGTCGGCGAGGTGGCGGTGCCCGATCCGCGCCTCGACAAGCTCGCGGCAATCGCCGGCTCGCGCGAGACCATCCCGACGCGGTTGACCTTCGTCGATATCGCCGGCCTGGTGCGTGGTGCGTCGAAAGGCGAGGGCCTCGGCAACCAGTTCCTCTCCAACATCCGCGAGGTCGATGCGGTGGCGCATGTGGTGCGCTGCTTCGAGGATTCCGACATCACCCATGTCGAGGGCAAGATCGCGCCGCTCGACGATATCGCGACCATCGACACCGAGTTGATGCTGGCCGACCTCGACAGCCTGGAGAAGCGCGTCGACAACCTGACCAAGAAGGCACGCGGCGGCGACAAGGACGCCAAAGAGAGTCTCGACCTCGTCACCCGCACGCTCGATCTGCTGCGCGAGGGCCGGCCGGCGCGCTTCCTCGACCGCAAGCCGGAGGAGGAGCGCGCCTTCCGCATGCTCGGACTTTTGACCTCGAAGCCGGTGCTCTATGTCTGCAACGTCGAGGAGGGCGCCGCCGCCACCGGCAACGCCTATTCGGCCGCGGTTGCCACGCATGCCGAGAAGGAGGGCGCGGTCGCGGTGGCGATCTCGGCCAAGATCGAATCGGAAATCGCCACGCTGTCCCGCGAGGAGCGCGCCGAGTTTCTCGATACGCTCGGACTGGAGGAAGCCGGCCTCGATCGCCTGATCCGCGCCGGCTACCGGTTGCTCGACCTCATCACCTATTTCACGGTGGGACCGAAGGAGGCGCGCGCCTGGACCATCACCCGCGGCACCCGTGCGCCGCAGGCGGCCGGCGTCATCCATACCGACTTCGAGAAAGGGTTTATCCGCGCCGAGACCATCGCCTATGACGATTTCGTCGCCAATAGTGGCGAGGCCGGCGCGCGCGAGGCCGGGCGGCTGCGCCTCGAAGGCAAGGACTATGTCGTCGCCGACGGCGACGTCATGCACTTCCGCTTCGCCAACTGAGCGTATCGCCGCCGTCCGCCGGCCACGACCTCAAAGGCCGTGGCCGCGGTCGCGGATGGCGCCGAGATGCTCGTTGATACGGAACACGATGAGAACCAGTTCGGCCACGATCCGCGCAAACACCACGCCGACCAACAGGCCCGCGACCGACGACAGGATGATGATGAAGCCAGCGAACGGGCTGATCGCCATCATCGACAGGCCGGAGCCGATGCCCGACAGCGCAAACAGCGCCATCAGCACGATCACCAGCCAGTAGAAGGTCTTGATGATGGTCGGGGTGATGAACCGATCCCACTGGAAAAGATCGCGAAAATCAAACATAGGAATGCTCCTGGCGTATCGTCGCAAGCCGCAGGACGGAATCGGCACCCCACCTCCCGGTCGTTGCGGGCGGCGCAGGCAGTCACCGGCGGCTTGTGATCGCCGCGAATAACGGCCACAATCGGGCTTTCCCGCCGATATGCACCCATGACAGCATCCCAGACAAACGATCCGTCCGACATTCTTGTGTTCGAGGACTTCGTGCCCGGCCATTTCGTCACATTCGGGCCGCGCCGTATCACCCGCGAGGAGCTTCTGGCCTTTGCCGCGGAGTTCGATCCGCAGCCGATGCACCTCGACGAGGAGGCGGCGAAGCATTCGATGCTCGGCGGGCTGTCGGCGTCAGGCTGGCACCTCGCCTCGCTGACGATGCGGATGATGTTCGATGCCTTCCTGCACCGGACCGCCTCGCTCGGCTCGCCCGGCGTCGACACGCTGCGCTGGACTGCGCCGTTGCGCCCCGACGACGACATCACCCTCGATCTTGAGGTGCTGGACAGCCGCGCCTCGCGCAGCAAGCCCGAACTCGGCATCGTTACGTTCAAGGCGAGCATCAGCAACGCGGCCGGCGCCACGCTGCTGGAACTGGTCAGTCCGCTGATGATCAAGCGCCGGGCCGCGGTCGAGGGATAGGTACGATGCGATTTTTCGAGGAGATGCAGGTCGGCGCCAGGCGCGACCTCGGCTCGTTCACCTTCACGGCCGACGACATCAAGGCGTTCGCGCGCCAGTTCGATCCGCAACCGTTTCATCTCGATGAGGCGGCGGGGCGGGCGTCGCTGTTCGGCGGGCTGGTCGCCTCCGGCTGGCACGTCGGCTCGGTGTGCATGCGGATGCTGGTCGAGGGCGCCCGGCGCGACGCCCAGGAGGCGCGGCGGCGCGGCGAGGAGGTCGCGACGTGGGGGCCTTCACCCGGCTTTCGCGAGTTGAGATGGCTGAAGCCGGTGCTGGCCGGCGACACCATCAGCTTCGCCACGGAGGTTGTGGGTTTGCGCGAATCCGCGTCGCGGCCGGAGTGGGGCATTCTGGAAGCGCGCAACACCGGCACCAACCAGCGCGGCGAACTGGTGTTCTCGGTGCTCGCTTCCGCCTTCGTGCCGCGGCGCAAGCGGACCTGAGGCGGCTCCTCGTTGGTCGCGGGAGGCGGCGATGTCGAAGGCGCGCGTACTGGCCACCGGACTTGAGTTTCCCGAAGGCCCGATCGCCCTGCCGGACGGCTCGGTGGTGCTGGTGGAAATCCGCGCGCAGCGCCTGACCCGGATATGGCCGGACGGCCGCAAGGACACGGTGGCGAAGCTTCCAGGCGGGCCGAACGGCGCGGCGATCGGCCCGGACGGCAAATGCTACGTCTGCAACAACGGCGGCTTCAGTTGGACCTCCACGCGCGGCGGCGTCCATGTGCCCGGTCCGCCGCAGCCGGCCGACTATCTCGGCGGCTCGCTGCAACGGGTCGATCTTGTGAGTGGCGCGGTCGAGACGCTGTTCACCCGGTGCGATGACGAGCCGCTGCGCGGCCCGAACGACCTGGTGTTCGACCGTCACGGCGGGCTGTGGCTGACCGACCTCGGCAAGCGGCGCGCGCATGACATGGACCTCGGCGCTGCCTGCTACATGACGCCGGGCGGCGGCCAGTTGATTGGCGCGGTGCGCGGTGTGCTGCCGACCAACGGCATCGGCCTGTCGCCCGATGAGGCGACGCTGTACATCGCCGAAACGCCGACGGCGCGGCTATGGGCCTATGAGCTGGCCGCGCCCGGCGAGATCCGCGCGCGCGGCGTCAGCCATCGCGGCGCGGCCGGCCGGCCGATCGCCGGGCTTGGCGGCTATCAGATGTTCGATTCGCTGGCGGTTGAGGCGTCGGGTAATATCTGCGTGGCGACGCTGATCGCCGGCTGCATCTCGGTGATCGCGCCCGATGGCCGGCTGGTCGAGCAGATCGAGACCGGCGACCGCCTCACCACCAACATCGCCTTCGGCGGGCCGGACTTGCGCACCGCCTACATCACGCTGTCGGGCCGCGGCGAACTGATTGCGATGGACTGGCCGCGCCCCGGCCTGCCGCTGAATTTCCTCAACAGATAGGAGCGCGCCATGCCATGGCTTGAACCGGTGACTCTTGCTGGCCCCGCCGCGCGGCTCGAACCGCTGGCGCCGGCCCATCACGATGGCCTCGTCGCCGCCGCCCGCGACGGCGAGCTATGGCGGCTGTGGTACACCACGGTGCCGCACCCCGATGCGATGATGAAAGAAATCGAACGCCGTCTCGGCCTGCAGCGGGCCGGTCTGATGTTGCCGTTCACGGTGAAGGATGCCGATGGCGTCATCGCCGGCATGACCACCTACATGGATGTCGATGCCGCAAACCGCCGCGTCGAGATCGGCTCGACCTGGTATGCGACGCGGGTGCAGCGCACCGCGCTCAACACCCAGTGCAAACTGTTGTTGCTGACCCACGCCTTCGAGACGCTGGGCTGCATCGCGGTCGAATTCCGCACCCATTTCTTCAATCACCAGAGCCGCCGCGGCATCGAGCGGTTGGGCGCCAAACAGGACGGCATCTTGCGCAGCCATCGGATAGCGGCCAACGGCACGCTGCGCGACACCGTCGTGTACAGCATCATCGCCAGTGAGTGGCCGACGGTGAAGGGGCACCTCATGTTTCAGCTCGAACGCCCGCGCTAGAGCTATCTCGCGGGTATCCCGGATGCGGCACCTGAAGCGGTCCCGGCTCCGCGCCGCTGTGCGCAGCGCCGCGTCGGGGGCGTCACTCGGCTACACCGCAGTTTCCAGCCGCGATTCGGTGAGCAGCCGCATGGTGGCGGCGGCATCCATCGGCTCGCCGAAGGCAAAGCCCTGCCCGAACTCGCAGCCGAGCTGGTAAAGTTCGACCGCATCGGAATCGGTCTCGACCCCCTCGGCAACCACCGTCATGCCGAGGTCGTGGGCCATGGTGACGATCGATTTGAGGATCACCGGGCGCGTGCCACGGCTTGAGGCGCGTACCAGCGACTGGTCGATCTTGAGCGTGTCGAACGACAGGCGATGCAGATAGGCCAGCGACGAATGGCCGGTGCCGAAGTCGTCGAGCGCAAGGCCGACGCCCAGTTCGCGGATACGCTGAAGCATCTGCGCGGCGTGCTCTGGATTCTCCATCACCAGCGACTCGGTGAGTTCGAGCTTGAGCGAGCCGCGCGCCACCGAGGAGCGCGCCAGCACGCTGCGGGTGTCGTGGATCAGGTCGTGGCGCAGCAGTTGCCGCGAGGATACGTTGACGCTGACGAACACCGGCTGGCGCGCGCGCATGGCGTGCTGCCACACCGCGAGTTGGCGCGCCGCCTGGTCCATGACGTAGACGCCGAGATCGACGATGAAGCCGCTTTCCTCGGCGATGGAAATAAACTCGGACGGCGCCATGCGGCCAAGCTTGGGGTGGTCCCAGCGCACCAGCGCCTCGAAGCCGGCGATCGCGCGGTCTTCCAGCCGCACGATCGGCTGATAGAGGATGGCGATCTGGTCGCGCTCGATGGCGCGGCGCAGTTCGGATTCCAGCGTCAGGCGGTCGAGCTTGCGCGCGCGCATCGCCGCCTTGTAGACGTCGATGCGGTCGCCGCCGATCCGCTTGGAATGGTACATCGCAAGCTCGGCGTCCTTGACGATATTGTCGGACAGCGCGATCTCCGAGTCGCTGAGCGCCAGCCCGATCGAGGCGGTGATGAAAATCTCGCGCTCGTTGAAGGTGATCGGCGCGCGGATCGTCTTGCGGATGGTCTCGGCCAGCGCGGTGATGCGTGCCGGGTTCTGTTCCGACAGCAGGATCAGGCCGAACTGGTCGCCGGCGATCCGCGCCAGCGTGTCCTGGGCTTTAAGGATGCGGGTGAGCCGGCGCGACAGCGTCAGCAGGATCGAATCGCCGACCGCCATGCCGACCGAATCGTTGACCTGCTTGAAGCGGTCGAGGTCGATCACCATCACCGTCGGCTTCAGCGTGGGGACAGTCTTGGTCAGCGTCGCCACCGCGCGCAGGCGGTCGAGGAACAGGGTGCGGTTCGGCAGGCCGGTCAGGTTGTCGTGCACCGAATCATGCAGCAGCCGCTCCTCGGCGTTCTTGAAAGCGGTGATATCGGTCAGCGTGCCGACAACGCGGGCGACCTCGCCGTCGGAGCCGACCACCGGGCGGGCCTTGAGCGCGAACCACAGGAAGTGGCCGTCCGGCGTGCGCAGCCGGAAATCCTGGTTGAGGCGGCCGCGGCGCTGGTCGAGCACGCTGTCGAGCGCGGTGCGGAAGCGGTCCTGATCGAGCGGGTGCAGCACTTCGAGCCAGCTTGCCGCCGGCCCTTCCAGCGTGCCGCGCTTGAGGCCGAGCAGCGCCTCGGTCTCGGCGGAGGTGAACACCTTGTCGGAGGCGACGTCCCAGTCCCAGATCAGGTCGCCGGAGCCGGTCAGCGCCAGCGCCCGCTGCTCCATGTCGGAGACGATGCCGCCGCCGGTGCCGCCGGCGAAGGCGTGCTGCATCACCGTGAAGCCGATCAGCATCACGATCAGCACCAGGCCGCCGAGCAGCGCCGGGCCGACGATGTCGTTGGCGATGCCGCCCTCGACGGTGATGCCGGCGGCGATCACCCACACCACCAGCAGGAACCAGGTCGGGATCAGCAGCACCGCGCGGTCGAAGCCGTGCGCCGAGAGGTAGACCACCAGCGCGAAGCCGAAAATCGCAATCAGCGCCAGCGACAGCCGCGCGATGCCGGAGGCGACCGCCGGATCGAACAGCGCCAGCGCCACCAGCGAGCCGAGGAAGGCAAGCCAGCCCAGCGTGATGTGTGAATAGCGCACATGCCAGCGGCTCAGGTTGAGGTAGGCGAACAGGAACACCAGCAGCGTCGCGGCGAGGATCGCTTCGCTCGCGGCGCGCCAGATCCGTTCGGCGCCGCCGGCGGTGTCGAGAATCTTGCCCCAGAAGCCGAAGTCGATGCCGATATAGACCAGCACCGCCCAGGCCAGCGCGGCGGCGGCCGGGAACATGATGCTGCCCTTGACCACGAACAGCATGGTCAGCACCAGCGCCAATAGCCCGGAGATGCCGATCACGATGCCCTGATAGAGGGTGAACGAGTTGACCTTGTCCTTGTAGGCTTCCGGCTCCCACAGATAGACCTGCGGCACGTTGTCGGTGCGCAGTTCGGCGACGAAGGTGATCACCGCGCCGGGGTCGAGCGTGATGCGGAAGATGTCGGCGGTGGCGCTGTCCTGCCGTTCGGGGCGGTCGCCGGAGGATGGCGTGATGGTGGCGATGCGCGACAGCCCGAGGTCGGGCCACAACAGGCCCGAGCCGACCATGCGGTAGTGCGGCACGACGATCAGCCGGTCGAGCTGGTCGTCGGTATTGTTGGTCAGCGCGAACACCATCCAGTTCTGGCCGCCCTCGCGGGCGCGCACCTCGATGCGGCGGACGATGCCGTCGGTGCCCGGCGCGGTCGACACCTGGATGCGGTCGCTGTCGCTGCGCTGGCGGTCGAGCACGGCGGTGAGGTCGATGGCGGGCACGTCGCTGCGCACGCTGACCGCCTCGACGGCGCGGGCAGGCAGCGCGGCGGCAATCAGGGTGGCGCCGACCGCAAGCGACGCAACGAGGGGGGCGAGGTGCGACGCGAGGCGCCTGATCAAACGCAACGGCCTTGTCTCCGCGCTCGGGTGGGGGTCGGAACCAGCTTCGCGTCCGCCGCCATCATTGCCATGAAAGCGGGGAAAATCATAGATTCTCCGTGTCGCGCCGCAGCTTGCGCGGCGCCGCCGGCGCGGGGCGCGGCGCGACCATCATTTGCGCATACGGCTTTTCCATGGTGTCCTGACCGGGGCGGAGAATGGGAAGGCCCCGTGCTACCCCAGCCGGGCCGGCGCTGGCAACCGTCCGGGAGCGGACCTGTGGGAGGACCAGCGATGGTAAACGACGATGACAATGCGCCGCGCCGCAAGACGGCGCATGAGATCGGGCAGGACCTGTCGCTATTGTCGGTCGAGGAGCTTGAGGCGCGCATCGCGCTGCTCGCCTCTGAGATCGAGCGGCTCGAAGCCGCCGCCGTGGCCCGCCGCGCCACCCGCGACGCGGCCGAGCGCCTGTTTCGCTCGTGAGCCATCCGCTTGCTGCAATTGTTGAAATTTTGTCAATAATTTAGCTTATTTACCGTTGATTAAGGCTTCCGTTTTATAACCATCGCGTCCCTGATCGGACACCGAGTGGCTCCTGTCCACTCTGTTTGACGCCTCCCTGTTATCGACTTTCAAAAGCCGCCGGAAACGGCGGCTCTTTTTTTGCCCGGCGGGCGCCTCGGCCAGGCCGCTGCCGGCTTGCCCAGGTGCGGCTGGAAACCATATTTCAGGTTTGTTGGTGGGGCTTTGGCCATCGCGCTGGACTCATGCCCGCGCCCGCGCAATGATTTGTTCATTATAAAAATGTCGGCCGTCCGGCCCGATGCGGTTGCATACGAGCGGGCCAGCGCGGCAAACGAGTGGCGTGGCGTGAGGCGTAAATCATGGCGGACTATGCGCGGGGCGAAGCCGACCTCGTCCTGTTCAACGAGCGGCTGACCAATTCCAATATTTTCAGCGCGCTGTTCCGCGAGGGGATGGACCTCGTCGAGGAGACCGCGGCCTATCTCGACGGCGACGGCCGCGCCGAGGCCAAGGCGCTCGATCGCTCCGCCAGCCTGACCTATGCCACCGAAAGCATGCGGCTGACCACGCGGCTGATGCAGATCGCCTCGTGGTTGCTGCTGCATCGCGCCGTCAAGGAAGGCGAGATGACGCTGCTGCAGGCCAATCGGGAAAAAACCAAGGTCAAGCTGACCGCCGCCGATCCCGGCCCGGCCGAGTTGCTGAACCGGCTGCCGCCGCGGCTGCAGGATCTTGTCGCGCGCTCGATGGGCTTGCAGACCAAGGTGCGCCGGCTCGACAACACCATTCATGCCCCGCCGCCCGATCATGCCGCGACCGGCAACCCGCTGTCGCCGCAGCTCGACCGGCTGCGCGCCGCGTTCGAGCGCTAGTCGGGCACACCAGCCTGAAGGCAGCCGGGACAGACTTCACACAGAAGCGCGGCGGCACACAGAAGCGCGGCGGCGCCCGCGCGGCCAAATGAAAGTAGTCCAATGAAAACGCCCGCACTTGCGTGCGGGCGCTGAAAGCGGCCGACGGCGCGGCGCTTACTTCTTCATCAGGCCGGAGAACTTCTTCTGGAACCGCGACACGCGGCCGCCGCGATCGACGATCTGCTGGGTGCCGCCGGTCCATGCCGGGTGCGACGCCGGATCGATGTCGAGATTGAGGACATCGCCTTCCTTGCCCCAGGTCGAGCGGGTCAGGTACTCGGTGCCATCGGTCATGACGACCTTGATGGTGTGATAGTCGGGGTGGATGTCGGCTTTCATGGTCTGCCTTGCACTGGCGGCGGCATGCGCTGACGCGCCGTGCCTTCGTCGATTGTCGGATGGAATTGCGCGGCTCTATAGCGCAGGCAGACCTTCAAGACAAGCGCGGCGTGGGGCTGGCACCGGGCCTCCGGCCACCGCGGGCTGCCTGCCCCGTCAGACGGGCTACCCACCCGCTTAGAAACGTTATAAGTCCTCGGACGCGCCGGGGCCGGGATCGGGGATATCATGAGCGGCACAGAACGGCTTGAACTGGAACAGAGCGGGGCGAGGGCGGCGCTGGCGGCGGCCGGGACGGCGGCCGGCTCCGCGCC
>JBARWE010000256.1:0-6029 GCA_049646625.1 Xanthobacteraceae bacterium | reverse complement strand
CATGGTCTTCAGCGTCAGCTTGCCGCCGTCCGGCATGGCGTCGCGGGCGTTGACGGCGAGATTGACGATGACCTGCTCGAACTGCGAGACGTCCACCTTCACCGGCCACAGATCGCGGCCATGCACGACGTCGAGCTTGACCTTCTCGCCGATCAGGCGGCGCAGCAGCATCGTCAGGTCGGACAGCGCGTCGCCGAGATACAGCACCTGCGGCCGCAGCGTCTGGCGGCGCGAGAACGCCAGCAGCTGCCGCACCAGTGTCGCGGCGCGGGTGGCGTTCTGCTTGATCTGCATGATGTCCTGGAACGACGGGTCGGTCGGCTTGTGGGCATTCAGCAGGAAATCGTTGGCCATCATGATGGCCGAGAGCACGTTGTTGAAATCGTGGGCGATGCCGCCGGCCAGCTGCCCCACCGCCTGCATCTTCTGCGACTGGGCGAACTGGTTCTCCAGCGAACGCTTCTCGGTGGTCTCCAGCAGATAGACGATGGCGGCTTCCGCGTCGCCCTGCTCGCCGACGCCGGTGACGTAGAACAAGCCCCAGCGCTCCTTGGCACCGTCGAGCATCGCCTCCACCGGCGCGATATCGGCCTGGCCGTCGGCAGCGCTGGCGATCGCCGCCCGGAGCACGTCGCGGTCGCGGGCAGCGACCGCATCGAGGATCGACGCCGGCGCGGCGGACACCGGCGCAAGGCTCTGCGCCAGCTTGGCGAAGCGGGCGTTGGCGCGCACGATGGCGCCGTCGCGGTCCACCGTGGCGATCGCCATCGGGGTATGATCGAAAAAGCGCATGAAGCGCACTTCGGCGGCGCGCTGCAGATCGGCGCCCTCGTCGCGGGCGCGGCTGATGACCAGTGTGCGCGAGGCGCCGGGGCGGCCATCGGCGCCGAAGGCGAGCTTGTGGTAGAGCCGCGCCGGTATGGTCTTGCCGCCACGCATGCGCAGATCGACGTCGACCACCTCGGTCTTGACCTCGCCGGGCGCGGGCGCAATCGAGGTGATCAGCGCGGCCCCGTCGCCGGCAACAATATCGGCGAGCGTGAGGCCGCCGGAGCCGATCTCGGCCAGGTCATGGTCGAGCCAGCCCGCGAGCGTGGCGTTGACATAGACCAACGCGCCGGAGGCATCGGCCGAGAAGAAGCCGCAAGGAGCGTGGTCGAGATACTCGATGGCGTGCTGCAACTCCTGGAACACGTCCTCCTGCTGGGCGCGGTCGCGGGTGATGTCGATGATCGACCACACGGTGCTGCGCGCCTCGCGCCCCGCCTCGCCGAGCGGACGCACCTTCAGCCGCAGCCAGCGCACCGGGCCGCCGTCGCTGCCGGCAAGCCGCACCTCCTCCTGCTGCCGCTTGCCCTCGCGCGCCGCCTTGAGCAGGCGGAACACGGCTTGCGACACGTCCGGGTTGCCGATGAACACCCGTTCGACGGGGCGGGCGTCGGCGGCGATCGCGGCGCCGGTCAGCGTGAGATAGGCGGCGTTGGCATAGACGACGTGGCCGCGCGCGTCGGTCACCGCCAGCGCGTCGGCGGCATGGTCGGCGAGCGGCCGCAGCACCGGATCGTCGGCCTTGCGATCGGCAAAGCGCAGGATACCGGCGGCAACCGCGAACAGCATGAACAGGCCGATGGTGGCAAGCAGCGCCAGCAGGCCGAGGATATAAGGCTGGGCGTGACTGCGGCCGAGCGTCATCAGCGCCACCGCGGCCGCCACCACGACGCCGGCAACCGCCAGCACCAGCACGATACTGCCGCCACGCCGCGCGCCGTCAATCGAAAAGCGCTCGGCAACCGCTGGTCCGGTCACGGTGGACGAATCTCGGGCCTGATCGGTCATCCCTGCACCGCGCGCCGCCCTGCAGCATGTCCCGGCAAATCGGGCGTGATCGCCCCACAAGGCGCGCCGTGACGCGCCCGCTCCCTCAGTGCCTGAATCGCCCCGCCCAAGGCAAGCGCAACCTGCGGGAACCGGGCCTCGATCCTCATGACGCCAGCCCGCGCTTGAGCCGCATGACGAAGCCGATCACCTCGGCGACGGCCTGATAATGCTCGACCGGGATTTCCTCGTCGATATCGACGGCGGCGTGCAGCGCCCGCGCCAGCGGCACGTTCTCGACGATGGGAATATCGTGCGCGCCCGCCACCTCGCGGATCTTGAACGCGATCAGGTCGGTGCCCTTGGCGACGCAGACCGGCGCGCTCATGCCGCGCTCGTATTTCAGCGCCACCGCGAAGTGGGTCGGGTTGGTGATCACCACGGAGGCCTGCGGCACCGCCGCCATCATCCGCCGGCGCATCCTCGCCATGCGCAACTGGCGGATGCGCGCCTTGATATGCGGATCGCCCTCCGACTGCTTGAACTCCTCCTTCATCTCCTGCATCGACATCTTCTGCTTCTGGAACCACTGCCGGTACTGAAACAGGAAGTCGGCGATGGCGACGATGGCCAATAGCGCCACCGCCGCCGCCAGCAATTGCAGGGTCAGGCCGGTGGTCTCGCCGAGCAGGGTGGCAGGGTCCTGCCGCACCATCGGCTCCAGCCGGTTGCGCTGCGGCCACAGGATCGCCAGCATCACCGCGCCGAGCAGCACGATCTTGAACAGGCCCTTGGCGAAATTGGCGGCAGCCTGCTTGCCGAACACCCGCTTGGCGCCGGTCAGAGGCGACAGCTTGCTGAGCTTCGGCTTGAGCGCTTCGGCCGACCACACCGGGCGGTGCTGCACCATGTTGCCGGCCGCCGCCGCCAGCATCAGAAGCAGGAACGGCACGCCGAGCGCGGCCAGCAGCGCCAGACCGATCTGGCCGGTCAGCGCGATCAGGCTGGCGCCGTCGGTCGGCATGACGGCGGCGTTGGCCACCAGGTTACGCAACGGCGCGAGAATGCCCTGCCCGGCCGAGGCACCGAACGACGACAGCACCAGCGTGCCGCCGGCGATCATGAACCAGGTGTTGACCTCCTGGCTCTTGGCGACGTCGCCGCGCTCATGCGCATCGTCGAGCCGTTTTTGGGTCGGGTCTTCGGTTTTGTCGGAAGTGTCGCTGTCCTCGGCCATCGGCTACCCCGCCCTATGAGCCAAGTTGAGCTAGCGCGGCGTCAGTTCGTGCAACACGCCGACCAGGTAGTCGATGAAGGTGCCCATCATCGCCGCGATCACCGCCGCGAGGATCAGGAAGCCGGCCAGGATCGAGAGCGGGATGCCGATGAAGTACACCTGCATCTGCGGCATCAGCCGCGCCAGCACGCCAAGCCCGATATTGAACACGAGGCCGAACACCAGAAACGGCGCCGAAAGCTGGATGCCGATCTTGAAGGCGGTGGCGAAGGTACGCACCGCAAGCTGCGCCACATCGCCGGTCGCAATCAGTTCGCCCGGCGCGAAGATACGATAGCTGTCGTTGAGCGCTGCGATCACCAGATGGTGGGTATCGGTGGCGAACAGCAGCGTCAGCCCGAGGATGGTGAGGAAGTTGCCGAGCAGCGCGCCCTGCTGGCCTTGCGTCGGATCGACCGCGGTGACGAAGCCCAGCCCCAGTTGCTGCGCCACCACGGAGCCGGCGACCTGCAACGCGGCCAGCGTGATCCGCGCCGTGGCGCCGAGCACCACGCCGATCACGATCTCCTGCGCCATCATCACCATCAGCGGCGCCAGCGACGACTGCACCTCGACGTGATAGGCCGCGCGGTGCAGCGGCATGATGATCAGCGTCAGCATCAGCGCGATGCCGAGCTTGACCCGCACCGGGATCGAGACCTCGCCAAGCCCCGGCAGCAGCATCACCATCGCGCCGATGCGGGCGAACATCAGCACGAAGGAGACCGCCAGTGCCGGCAGAAGCGAGATATCGACCTGCATCACGTCCCTGTGCTGCGGCGGCAGCCGGCTTGGTGGCGTCGCGGACGGCTGGCCCGAAGGAGGCGTCCATCATGCGCTATCCGCCGATGATTCGCGACGTGATCCGCATCATGTGACTGTGCAGCGCATCGGCCATGAACGGCAGCGCCACCATCAGCGTGATGAAGATGGCAAGGATTTTCGGCACGAAGGCCAGCGTCATTTCCTGAATCTGGGTCAGCGCCTGTACCAGCGAGATGGCGACGCCGACCACCAGTCCGACCAGCATCAAGGGCGAGGACACCAGCACGATGGTCCAGATCGCATCGCGCGCCACATCGAGAATTTCCGCGCCGTTCATGATCGTGCCCCGCCTATTTCAGATCGGCATCCGCATGATGTCCTCGTAGGACTGGATGACGCGGTCGCGCACGGAGACCAGCGTCGACACCGCGACGTCGGTTTCAGAGACGGCGGTGACGACATCCATGATGTTGGCCCTGCCCTGCGCCATCGCCATGGTCTGCGCGTCCGAGCGCTGGCCGGCGTCCAGCACGCTGCCCATCGCTTCCTTGACCAGCGCGCCAAACGAGGGGCCGCTTGCCTCCGCCACCTTGCCGGCGCCGGCCGCGCTACTGCCGGCGTTGAGCAGGCTGGAAAGGCTGGAATAGGCCGCCGCGGCGGCCGAAGGCGTTGCCATGCGAAAACTCCTGCGTCAGGCCCTGAGGATATCGAGCGTGCGCTGGATCATCCGGCGCGTCGCGGTGATGATGTTGAGATTGGCTTCGTAGGACCGCTGCGCGTCGCGCAGGTCGGTCATTTCGATCAGCGGATTGACGTTGGGATACTTGACGTTGCCGGCCGGATCGGCGGCCGGGTTACCCGGCTCGTGCCGCACCGTGAAGGCGGAGGTGTCCGGCCTGATGCGGCCGAGCGCGACGACGCGGGCGTCGAGCGTGCGGTCGAGCGTCGCGGTGAAGGTCGGCACCTTGCGGCGATAGGGGTCGCCGCCCGGCGTCTGCGCCGTGGAATCGGCGTTGGCGATGTTTTCCGAAATCACCCGCATACGCCCGGCCTGCGCCCGCAGACCGGAGGTCGCGATGCTCATCGAGCGGATGAAGTCCATGCCGTGCCCGGCCATCGGCCGTCTCCTTTGCAGGTGTTTCCTTCGAGCATGACCTTGTCCGAAAACCGGTTCCCACTTTTCGGGGTCATGCTCTAGCGCTTGCCGATCGCGGTCTTGATCAGGCCGAGGCTGCGGCTGTACAGCGTCGTGGCCGCGGCAAAATCCATCTGGTTGGCCGACGCCTTGAGCATCTCGTCCTCAAGGTTGACGGCGTTACCGGCGGGGCGGGTCTCGAAGCCGCCCTTGCGGTCCACGGCGAAGCGCGCCGCGCCGCCGGCGGGGCCGAGATGCGTGGCGCTGGTGCGCAGCATCGGCAGGCTCGCGAAACCGCCGGGCTGGCCACGGCTGCCGATCGCCGGCTCGGCGAGGTCGCGCGGCTGGAACCCCGGCGTGTCGGAATTGGCGACGTTCTCCGCCAGCACCCGCTGGCGCTCCTGATGCCACTGCATCCGGGTGCGCAGCGCGGTCAGGACGGGCAGATCGGTAATCGCCATGATCGCCTCCCAAAGCTGGTCTCGATGGCTGGTCTCGAAGGTTGGTCTCGATGGCTGGTCTCGGCAGCCCCGGCGCCGCCCGGGAACCTGCCCGGACCGCCGCAACGGCAGCTAGGCAGAATTTGCCGCCCGTATGGTTAATGCCGGGTTAAAATGGCGGCACGGCCCGGAAAATGACACAGGCGGGCTGTCAACAGGGCGACAGAACATGACGCGCCCCGAAACGTTTTGCTGTATTCACAGGGATCGGCGGCGCGAATCGCGGCCCCGACCGCAGGGACAGTGAGGCGGGGGATGGACATGCAGACACCAGTGACCTTCATCGTCGCATTCGTGATCGTTCTGGCGCTGATCGGACTGGTCACATGGCTGATCCGGCGTTTTGCCGGCAACCGGCTCGGCGGCAGCGCCGCGCGCGGACGGATGCCGCGGCTGGCGGTGATCGACGCCGCCGCCGTCGATGGCCGCCGCCGGCTGGTGCTGGTGCGGCGCGACAATGTCGAGCACCTTTTGATGATCGGCGGCCCGAGCGACATCGTGGTCGAGCCGAACATCGTGCGCGCCGCCGCCACGCGCG
>JBARWE010000255.1:0-2330 GCA_049646625.1 Xanthobacteraceae bacterium | reverse complement strand
GCGCAGGCGCTGGTGCGCGGCCGGCCGCTACCGGCGTTCGTCGATTTGCTCGGCCCGACCTCCGGGCGGCGGCCGTCGCTGCGTGCTTATGCGCTCGGGGTGACGCTTCTGGTGACGACGCTGATTGCCGCGGAGACCGCGCTCGGCTTCGTGTTCGATCCGCGCTATCGCGATTTTCCCTTCGCCGCGCTGTCGATGGCGGTGGTGCCGTTGTTCTGCCTGACCTGGCTCAACCGCCCGCGCGAGGGCGTGCGCCCGATGGCGGAATCGGTGTTCGCCGGGCTGCTGGTGCTCTGCGCGCTCTATATCGGCTTCAACGAGGGCGGCGCGAACTGGCAGGCGCTGTGGACCTGCGCGCTTTACCTCACGCTGGCGTTCACGCTGTGGCGGGCGCGGGCCGCGCAAAGCCAAGGATGAGAAGGCCGATCGCAAGACCCGACAGCACGACGTTGTAGAGCACGATGCCGAAGCCGGCGGCAATCAGCGCGCCGGTCAGGGTCACGACCGACGGCCGGATGACGTGCAGCGTCGCAATGACCAGCGCCGTGGTGCCGAACACCGAGTTCTTGAACAGCGCGATCACCAGCGTGCGCGTCTTGCACAGCATGGTCGGCAGTCCTGCTTCGCAGGCGAGCGCGACCTGCGAAAACTCCAGCGCCAGGTAGCGCAGATACAGTGCATAGCCGACCGAGAGAAAGCCGACAATCAGCACCCACTGCACCTGCCGTGCGCTGAGGAGAAAGGTGGTCTTGGGTCTGACTGGAGGCGTCGTGGTGAGGGTCATGACTGCTGTTTATCCGCCATAGCGGGCCGCTCGCAAGCCTGCGTTACTGACGCGGCGGGGGAGGCGCGGGTTCCACCGCCTTCGGCGCAGCGCGGTGGGCGGCGCGGGGTGCCTCGGCTTTGGCCTCCGTCAGTTCCAGCCGCTGGCCATCAAACACCGCCGGCGCGCAGGGCCGTTTCGCCGCCGCAAGGCCGGCACACAGTTTCGCCGCGTCGGCGGCATCGCGCAGCGGGCCTGCCAGCAGGCGGAACTCGACACGGCCGCCGGGCCGCTCACGCACCGCTAGCGCCGGCGACAGCGCAGCGAACTCGTCCTTGTGAGCCTTGAGCATGTTCGACCACAGCCGGCGAAGGCCATTGACGGTCGAGGCCGTGCCAAGCTCGATGCCGAACTCGGTGTGGTTGGCCGGCATGGCCGGAGGAGCGGGATCGGCCGCGGCGGACATTGCGAGGTCGGCAACCGCAGCGGCGGCATTTTCACCGCTGGCCTTATCGTTGGCCTTGCCGTCAGCCCCGGTCCCGTCCGTGACGGTCTCACGGGCTTTATTTCCATCGTCTTCTTTCTCGGCAGGCACCTGCGGCGGCGCGGCGGCATGATCCATCGGCGGGCGTACCGGATCGCTTTTGGCAACCGTGGTCGCGTGGCCGATGCTGCCGGTTGCGATCTCGGCATCGCGCTCCAGCGCAGCAACTCGAGCAAACAGCCGATCCCGGTCGCGACTGAGCGTCTCGGCGGCGGCAGACAGCCGCCGGAGTTCGCGGCCGGTCTCCTGCACCGACTGGCTCAAGCCCTGCACCTCGCGGGCCAACACGTCCACGGTCCGGCTGGTGCCGCGCGACCCGGCCATGCCCTGCACCGCGAAAATGGCGATCGTCACCGCCGCGCCGGCGCCGGTCCCCCAGGCCGCGAACCGCACCAGCAGGCGCCGTCGGAGTCGGCCGGGATTCGGCGACGTCACATTGGGCTGTGTCATCGACGGCTCCGGCGCAGGCGGAGCCGCGACCTGAGCCTTGCTCATCTGCCAGATACCTGTCCTTGCGTCATTCCGGTGCGCCGCTTCCGAATCGCCACCGGAAGAGTAGAGCATGGGCGGCCAAAGCGAGAGCGGGTTTGTTGCCCGAAGCCGGCGTGGTAAGAACCAGCGCAGCGCCACGGCGAATCCGCCATGGTCATGTATCCAAATCAATCATTTTATTAAAATATCTAAACAAGGCACTGAATGTCTTCGCGAACATGCCTGACGATCGTGCTTGCGGCCGGCGAGGGCACGCGCATGCGCTCGGCGTTGCCCAAGGTGTTGCACCCGATCGCCGGCGAACCGATGCTGGCCCATGTGCTGCGCGCCGCTTCTGGCGACGGGCAACTCGCGGTGGTGATCGGCCCCGATCATGACGCGGTCGCCAAGGTCGTTCAGCGGCTGCGGACCGACGCCGGCATCTTCGTGCAGGCCGAGCGGCTCGGCACGGCGCACGCCGTCCTGGCGGCGCGCGAGGCGCTGGCCCGTGGCGCCGACGACGTGGTGGTGGCGTTCGGCGATACGCGGCTG
>JBARWE010000254.1:0-11286 GCA_049646625.1 Xanthobacteraceae bacterium | reverse complement strand
GCGCAAACCGCGGCGCTCGATGCCGAACTCAGCGCCGCGCTGAAGGCGCCGCCGCTGCCGCAATACGAGGAGGACGCCGACGATACCGCGCCCGTACCTGAGCCGGCCGCGCTTGCCGTCACCCCGTCGACGGACGGTTTTTCCTTACAGACCGCCGGGCTTTATTTCGGCAGCGACGCGCTTGGCGTGACGGGGGCCGCCCTGATGCGCTGGCGGCCCGGCGAGGAGCCGGTGATCGTCACGCCGCGCGCCGATCCCGGGATCAAGGTTGCCGCGCTTGCGGTGCCGGCGCTGCCGGCCGAGGCCGGCGAGAGCCGTGCCGGCAAGGGTCTGGTCGAGCCGGCGAAGCCGCATGCGAAAAGCCCGGCCGACCGTTTGAAACTGGATGCGAAGGCGCGCACCAAGGCTGAGAAGTGCCTCGCCGAGGCGGTCTATTTCGAGGCGCGCGGCGAGCCGGTGCGTGGCCAGATCGGGGTGGCGCAGGTGGTGATGAACCGGGTGTTCTCCGGCTTCTATCCGACCACGGTGTGCGGCGTCGTCTACCAGAACGCGCACCGCAAGTTCGCCTGCCAGTTTACCTTCGCCTGCGACAACGTCGCCGACGTGGTGCGCGAGCCGGAGATGTGGGTGCGCGCGAAGAAGATCGCCAAGGCGACGCTCGACGGTCATCTGTGGTTGCCGGAGGTCGGAAAATCCACCCACTATCACGCCTACTGGGTGCGGCCGCGCTGGGTGCGCGAGATGCGGCGCATGTACAAGCTCGGCGTCCACACCTTCTACCGGCCGCGCAACTGGGGCGACGGTGCCGACGCGCCGAAGTGGGGCACGCCGGAAGAGACCGCGGCGATCGCTGCAAGGCTCGCCGCGCTCAAGGACTGAGCGCGCCGGGCAGGGTTGGCAAGGCAGGGTATTCTGTCGTAGCAACATCCCGAACATCGGAACAATGACGGGAGAGGCGCGTGGCGACATTCAAGGCGGTCCGTATCGACAAGGCGGACAAGGGGACCACGGCGGCGCTGACGCAGTTCGACGAAGCCGAGTTGATGGACGGCGATGTCACCGTCGCCGTCGAGTGGTCCACCGTCAACTACAAGGATGGCCTCGCCATCGCCGGCAAGGCGCCGGTGGTGCGGCGCTTCCCGATGATCGCCGGCATCGACTTCGCCGGCACTGTGACGCAGTCCTCGCATCCTGACTGGAAGGCGGGCGACAAAGTGGTCGCCAACGGCTGGGGCATGGGCGAAACGCATCTCGGCGCCTATGCCGAAAAGGCGCGCGTGCCGGGCAACTGGCTGGTGCGGCTGCCGGCCAACCTGTCGGCGCGCGATGCGATGGCGGTCGGCACCGCCGGCTACACCGCGATGCTGTCGGTGCTGGCGCTGGAGCGCCATGGCCTTACCCCCGGCGATGGCCCGGTGGTGGTGACGGGGGCGGCCGGCGGGGTTGGCTCGGTCGCGATCGCGCTGCTGGCCAAGCTCGGCTATCACGTCATCGCCTCGACCGGGCGCGCGGCGGAGGCCGACTATCTGCGCGGCCTCGGCGCCGCCGAGATCATCGACCGCAACGACCTGTCCGGTCCCGCCAAGCCGCTCGCCAAGGAGCGCTGGGCTGGTGGTATCGACAGCGTCGGCTCGACCACTCTCGCCAATCTCCTGTCGATGACGAAGTACCGTGGCGCCATCGCGGCCTGTGGGCTGGCCGGCGGTATGGACCTGCCGTCGTCAGTCGCGCCTTTTATTTTACGCGGGGTGTGCCTTTTGGGCATCGATTCCGTGATGTGCCCGATCGCGCTCAGGCGAACCGCCTGGGAACGCCTGGCCACCGACCTCGATCACGCGAAACTTGCTGAAATTACGCAGGAAATCTCGCTTGACGAGGTGCTTGCCAAGGCCCCTGACATCCTGTCCGGCAAGGTCCGCGGCCGCATCGTCGTGAAGGTCGCCTGAGTGCGTTCAGACTTTCCCAACCAAGCTGCGCCATTGTCGCCGCAGTTGGTATGGTAAGCAGTGGGTAAAGGGGCGCGCGTTTGCCCGCGCACCCGTGCCAGGCGTGGAGTGGCGATATGCGTTTTGTTCTGGGTGCCGTTGTGGCGGTCGCAATAGCGGGTCCGGCGTTCGCCGGGGAAACGCCGAAGCCGATGAATGCCACCGAGGCCCAGAGCTTCGTGACCGGCAAGGTGTTCGCCTTCACATGCTTCGACGGGACGCGCGGGGCGGGCCGCGTGTTCGGCGACGGCTCCGCCGCCGGCAAGGTTCAGTTCGGTGGCTCCGGCCCGGAGCGCTACATGCGGGTGCCGGCCAACACGCTACAGGTACGGGGCGAGGCGGTGTGCGCTTCGCTGAAGGGCCTGCCGTTCTCGCCCTGCTTCGATCTGCAGAAGTCGAGCGAGCGTTCGTTCCGCGGCTCGGTGTCGGGCATGGGCTTTGCCTATTGCGATTTCCATCGGCACGGCACCGGCCACATCATCATGGCGCGCTCGCTGTCGTCGCACCGCGCCTCGCGGCCGCGCTCGCTGCACGCCCCCGGCGTCAAGCAGGAGGCCAACGCCTCGCGCGCGGCGCAGCCCGTGACCGTCGGCAGCGCCGTGACGTCGGAACTGCGCCGCTCAACCGACTGAAGCATGATCCCGAAAAGTGTGAAGCGGTTTTCGGAAAAAGATCATGCTCAAGCAAAGAGCCAAAGCGGGATGACGATTCGAGGAAGAGCCATCCCGCTTTAGGAGCCTGACAGCCGGCCACATCCCGCAACGAACCTGACAGCGGCCGCGGTGCGCGGCGCGCATGGGTGCTGCGTGTCGGTGGACCCGGAAACGACAACGCGGGCCGATGGCCCGCGTCGAAACTCACTCCGGCTGATGTCGTGCGCCGTTTAGCGCGCCGGGCGCGGCGCACCGGGGCGGCCACGGTCAGCGCCGAATGCCGGCTTGGGCTTCATCGGCAGCAAGCCTTCACGCTGCAACTTCTTGCGCGCCAGCTTGCGCGCGCGGCGGACGGCCTCGGCCTTCTCGCGCGCCTTCTTCTCGGACGGCTTCTCGTAGTGTCCGCGGAGCTTCATCTCGCGGAAAATCCCCTCGCGCTGCATCTTCTTTTTCAGCGCCTTGAGGGCCTGATCGACATTGTTATCGCGGACGAGAACTTGCACGCGGCATCCTTTTCCAACTGGACCTGCAAGCAAAATTGCCAAGCGGGTATTGATGAATTCCGGCACGGCGGCATGCGGGCAAAAGCCTGTGCCCGCCGTTCAGGGTCGCGGATGTAGCAGATCAAACCGGGAATGTCCATGCGTCACGAGGCCTTCCACCGAGGATTCTGCGCAAGCTCCGGCGGCTTTCTTAAAGATTTTCTGGAGGACGGCGAGACGGCGCAGGCCGGCGCAGCGTTGCTGGAACCCGCCGAATCGATTCCTTTGGGCGTCCACCGGTCGACCGGCAGGGGCGCGCGGGCGTCCGCCGGAACCGGAGCCGTTGAGATCGGAGATATGTCATGAACGCGAAGAAATATGCCGCCGAGACGATCGGCACGTTCTGGCTGACGTTCGGCGGATGCGGCGCGGCGATCTTCGCCGCCGGCTTTCCCCAGCTCGGCATCGGCTTCGCCGGCGTTGCGCTGGCGTTCGGCCTGACGGTGCTGACCATGGCCTATGCCATCGGCCATATTTCCGGCTGCCACCTTAATCCGGCGGTCACGGTCGGGCTTGCCGCCGGCGGGCGCTTCCCGAACGCCCAGGTGATCCCCTATATCGTCGCCCAGGTGATCGGCGCCATCGTCGCCGCTGCGGTGCTGTACTGGATCGCCAGCGGCGCACCGGGCTTCGATGCCGCCAAGGGCTTTGCCGCCAATGGCTATGGCGAGCATTCGCCCGGCAAGTACGGGCTTGGTTCGGCCTTCGTCGCCGAGGTGGTGCTCACGGCAGCGTTCCTGTTCGTCATCATGGGTGCCACGCACGGGCGGGCGCCGGCGGGCTTTGCGCCGATCGCCATCGGACTGGCGCTGACGTTGATCCACCTGATCGCCATTCCGATCACCAACACCTCGGTCAACCCGGCGCGCAGCACCGGGCCGGCGCTGTTTGCCGGCACCTGGGCGTTGCAGCAGCTCTGGCTGTTCTGGCTGGCGCCGCTGATCGGCGGCGTGATCGGCGGCGTGGTTTATCGCTGGCTCAGCCCGGACGAGCCGGCCGGCACCGTCGAAGGTCGCTGATATCAGGAACAGGAAGTCGCGTCGGGCCGCGTCACTTAAGCCGCGTCACTCGGGCTGCGAGACCTGGGTGACGTGGCCCATCTTGCGGCCGGCGCGCACCGCCGCCTTGCCATAGAGGTGGACGGTCGCGCCGGGCACCGTCAGCCAGCGCGCATAGTCCTCGACTTCCGCGCCGATCAGGTTGGTCATGGTGACGTCGCCATGGCGCACCGGCTCCGCCAACGGCCAGCCGGCGATGGCGCGGATGTGCTGTTCGAACTGCGATACCGAGCAACCGTCGAGCGTCCAGTGCCCGGAATTGTGCACGCGCGGCGCGATCTCGTTGACGAGCAGCCGCGGCGTTCCGGCCTCGGCGACGACGAACATCTCGACCCCGAGCACGCCGACATAGCCGAGCGCTTCGGCGATGGTGCCGGCCATCCTGCGCGCCTCGGCCGCGAGGGTCGGTGCAATGCGCGCTGGCGCGCGCGAGACCTTGAGGATGTGGTTGTGGTGCTCGTTCTCGGTGACATCGAAGGACACAATACGGCCGTCGGCGCCGCGCGCGGCGATCACCGAAATCTCGCGCTCGAACGGCACGAAGGCTTCGAGGATGGCGGCGCGGGTCGCGAGCCGCTGCCATGCCGCGTCGAGATCGTCGCCGGTGCGGATCGTGACCTGGCCCTTGCCATCGTAGCCGAAGCGGCGGGTCTTGAGCACCGCCGGCAGGCCGATCGCGGCCACGGCGGCGCGCAAGTCCGCGGCCGACGACACTTCGGCATAGCGCGTCGCCGCAAGCCCCAGTCCGGTCACGAAATTCTTCTCGGCCAGACGGTCCTGTGTGGTCTCCAGCACGCGCGTGTCGGGCAGCACCGGCCGCCGCGCCGCGAGCACCATGGCGGTCGCGGCTGGTACGTTCTCGAACTCGTAAGTGACGACATTGACGTCGGCGGCGAACAATTCCAGCGCCTCGACATCGGCGTATTCGGCGCAGGTCGCATTCTGCACCACGTCGAAGGCCGGTGAATCCGGGTCGGGCGAGTACACCTGCGCCTTGAGGCCGAGCCGCGCCGCCGCCAGTGCCAGCATGCGCCCCAGTTGGCCGCCGCCGAGAATGCCGATGGTGTCGCCGGGCGCGAGCGACACCTGCTTGATGGTGGTCACGATGCCGCGCCCTCCGGCCGCTCGGCAACGCCTTCGCTTTGCTGGCGCCGCCACGCGGCAAGCCGTGCCGCCAGCGCCTCGTCGGACAGCGCCAGCACGGCGGCCGCCAGCAGGCCCGCATTGATGGCGCCCGCCTTGCCGATTGCCAGCGTCCCGACCGGGATGCCGGCCGGCATCTGGACGATGGAGTAGAGCGAGTCGACGCCTGACAGCGCCTTGCTTTCCATCGGCACGCCGAACACCGGCAGGTCGGTCAGTGCCGCCGTCATGCCGGGGAGGTGGGCGGCCCCGCCGGCGCCGGCGATGATCACCTTGTGGCCGGCGGCCTTGGCGCCCCTGGCGAAGGCGTAGAGCCGTTCCGGGGTGCGGTGCGCCGAAACGATCAGGGCCTCGACGGCGATGCCGAGCGCGTCCAGCGTCTCGGCGGCGTGACGCATGGTGGTCCAGTCCGACTGGCTTCCCATGATGATGGCGACGGGGGCGGGCACGATATTGTCAGGCCGTGACTGTCTGGGGTGCGGATGGAACTCGCCGCGCGGACCGGTTCTGGCCGACGCGGAAAGTTCATGGACTAGCCTGTTCCGCTCCATACCGGCAAGGACAAAACGGTGGTCGCCGCCCGCTTGCCCCGTTTGCGGCGGCCGATGTGGCAATAAGGTCGCCTGCGACCCGTCTCGTCAGGCGATGATGTCCGGGGTGATCTGGTCCTCGATGAAAGCGATGCGGTCGCGCAATTGCAGCTTGCGCTTCTTGAGCCGCTGCAGCCGCAGCAGGTCTGGCGCCGGCGACTGATGCAGGGCATCGATCGCGACATCGAGATCGCGGTGCTCCTGCCGCAGCCGGACAAGCTCGGCGGCGAGGTCGGCCTGGGGGCTGTCGCTGGTCATCGTCGTTCGGATTGCCGCCTCATGTTGTGGCGATGTTGTGTCGAGCGGTACTCTGACACTGAAAGCCGGAGCGGTTGTTGCGCCCGGCGCGTGTCCTGCACCACGCGCGACAACCTGACACCCGCCGGCCGCATCACGAATACCAGTTCCATTATCATCACGTTTACGTTGCGCGAAAGTATAATGCATTTGCCCTTCGGCTTATCGACAGAAGCCGGCGCTTGTGTACAATTCAATTCGTACACCGGGTTGAGGTCCAATCTTTACGAGGAGACTTCGAATGGCGATACAGGCGCATCTCGTCGAACTGGAACGGAAGCACCGCGTTCTCGAAAGTGAGTTGCATGATGCTCTGCAACATCTTTCAACCGATGATCTGAAGATCATCGAACTGAAACGGCGCAAGCTGATGGTCAAGGACGAGATCGAACGCCTGAAACTCGCTGTAGCCGACACGCTGCATTAGGCGTCGCCACCTTCGGCTGCGTTTAGTAGGGTCCGCTTCCGATGCAGGCTTGCCGGTGCGGCTGCACGGGCCGAGCTGTGCGGATGTTAAAGGATCTCGACGACGTGGTCGGCAAGCGCAAGGGATGCGGTCAACCCCGGTGATTCAATCCCGAACAGGTTGACCAGCCCTGCAAGCCCGTGCGTCCGCGCGCTCTGGATTACGAAATCCTGGGTCGCGACCGAGGGTGGCACGATCTTCGGCCGGATTCCGGCATAGGCCGGCTCCAGCGCGCCGTCCGGCAGGTCCGGCCAATAACGCCGGATCGCCGGATAGAATTTTTCCGCCCGCGTTGGATCGACGCTGTAATCGACGGTATCGATCCATTCGACATCGGGGCCGAAACGCGCCCGTCCTGCCATATCGAGGGTGAGGTGAACGCCGAGGCCGCCCGGCTCCGGCACCGGGTAGATCAGTCGCGAGAACGGCGCGCGCACGGTACAGCTGAAATAGTTGCCCTTGGCGAGATAGGCGGTCGGGATCAGGTCGCGCGGCATCGTGTCGATCGACCGGGCGAGCGCGGGCGCCGCGAGGCCGGCGGCGTTGATGAGAACGGCGCTCGCCAGTGTCGTCGGCTCGGGGCCGCCGACCGCGACGGCAAACCCGCCGGGGATGGCGCGGACGTGCTCGACCGGCGCGTGAAAGGCGAAGGCGGCGCCGGCATTTTCAGCGTCGCCCTGAAGCGCCAGCATGTAGGCGTGGCTATCGATGATCCCCGTCACCGGCGACCACAGCGCGCCGGTGCACGACAGCGCCGGCTCCAGCCGTGTTGCGTCGGCCGCCTCCAGCAGGTCCAGTGTCACGCCGTTGGCGGCCGCGCGCGTCTGGATGGTGGCAAGCCGGGCGCGGTCCTGTTCGCTGGTGGCGACGATCAGCTTGCCGCAGGTGTGGTGGGCGACGCCGTGGTCGCGGCAGTAGGCGTAAAGCGCCTGGCGGCCTTCGACGCACAATCGCGCCATCATGCTTTCTTGCCGATAGTAGATACCGGCGTGGATCACCTCGCTGTTGCGCGAGGAGGTGACGGTGCCAATCGTCTCCGCCGCTTCCAGCACCACGACCTCGCGGCCGGCCAGCGCGAGCCGTCGCGCCACCGCAAGGCCGACGACGCCGGCGCCAACGACGACGCATTCGACCTTATCCATGACGGGTGGCGGGATGCACGCGCCCGCACCGGGCGGCGCCCGCAGCGTTTAAGGCCGCATTAAGCATGTCGCACCAATTGTGCCCCGTTTGTGGCGAACTGTCGTCCTTCGCACGGCGCCGTTTACCCGATTCAAAGGTCTTGAGCCAGACAGTACCGCCGTATCCCCGCGGGTGGACCATGGCTGGCAAGAAGTGGCAGATGGGCGCACGGGCGAACTGTGCCGCAGGAATCGCGGCTTGCCTGGGTGTATTCTTGATACTGGGAAACTGGGCGACATTGTCGACCGGGGTCGCAGCGTTCTTGGCGAAAGACTGGGATATCGTGGCCGGGGTTTCCGTCGGCGCGATGCTCGGCCTTGCGGCGGCGATGTGGGTCGTCGTGGCGAGGCGCCGGATGAACAGCGCGCGCCTGCGCTACCTGGCGCTCGGCTCGGCGGCTCTCAACAACATCGGCGACGGCGTCGTGATGATCAACTCGCGCAAGCGCGTGGTGTTCTGCAATGACCGTTTCCTTGAGATGTACGGCCTTGAGCGCGCCGATATCCGGAACAGTCTGACGAGTCGCGAACTGGCGGAGCTGCGCTGGCGCAAGGGCACCTTTCCGATCGACATCGATGATTCTGCCGACCTGATGCGCTCTTCCGATGCGCAGGACTTCGAACTGCCCGACGGTCGCCTGATCTCGATCCGTGCCAGCCGGCTGGCGAACGGCAGCGTGGTGCTGACGCATCAGGACTGCACCACGCAGCGCCACCTTGCCGGGCAACTCGCCACCACCATGCAGTTTCTCGAGTCGGTGGTGGACAACATCCCGGTCTGCGTCGCCGTGAAATCCATCGATGACGGCCGCTATATCCTTGCCAACCGTGCCTTCGAGGAATTTTTACGGCTGTCGCGAGAGCGCATCATCGGCGCGACTTCCGAGGAACTGTTCTCGCCTCCCGCCGCCCGCACCATCAGCGATGCCGACCGCGCGGTGCTGGCCACGCCGGATGGGCGGATGCGCATGCAGATGACCGTCGAACGTGACGCTGAGCGGCGCGTGCTGGAGAGTACATATGTGGTCGCCCGCGGCGCCGACGGCCAGCCCGAGTTCCTGGTCGTGCTGTTTGAGGATGTGACTGAGGATGACGCGCTCGCACGCGAACTGGAGAACACCAAGAAATTCCTCGAACTGGTGGTCGATCACATTCCGGTCGCGCTGGAGGTGCAGCGCGTCGCCGACGGTGAGCCTTTGATCGTCAATCGCAAGGCGCGTGGATTTACCGAGGGCAATGTGGGCGGGCCGTCCGATCAGGACAACGACGGCTTGGCCTTGCGGATCCATAACGACGTGATGTCGCGCGATATTGCCGCGATCCGCAAGGGCGGGCTGCATATCGACGAGCATCCGATGCAGACGCCCGAGGGCTTGCGGCTGTTCCTGACCCGCCGCGTCACCATTCCCGACGCCAACGGCCGGCCGCAATATCTGGTCAAGACCAACGAGGACGTCACCGAGCGCCGCGAAGTCGAATCGCAGATGGCCCATATGGCCTATCATGACGCTCTGACCGATTTGCCGAACCGCGCCGCTTTCGTGCAGGCGCTGACGCAGATGATCGAGGCCTGCGCCGATGGCCCCGACGAATTCGCGGTCTTGTCGATCGACATCGACCGGCTCAAGGAAATCAACGACGTGTTCGGTCATGCCTTCGGCGACAAGCTGATCGTCGAGGCGTCGCGGCGGATGCAGGCGGTGGCTTGCGGCGGCGTGCTGGCGCGGCTCAGTGGCGACGAGTTCAGCCTGATCATCGACGGTCCGCAGCCCGATGCCGGCCTCGCTGTCGCCGGGCGTCTGCATGAGGCGATGCGGGCCGAATTCGCTATCGACGGCAAGACGGCCCGGATCGGCCTGTCGATCGGAGTTGCGGTATTCCCGCGCAACGGCGCCGATGCCGCGGCGCTGCTGGCCAGTGCCGAAGTGGCGCTGTTTCGTGCCAAGGCGGTGGCGCGCGGTTCGGTGTGCCTGTTCGAGGCGGAGATGGACCAGCAGATCCGCGATCGCCGCGCGCTGCATCAGGATCTCGCCGGCGCCATCCGCAACGGCGAATTGCGGCTGCACTTCCAGCCGCTGGTGAGCGTCGACCGCGACGGCGCCCACACCGTGGCCGGCTTCGAGGCGCTGACCCGCTGGTTCCACCCGACCCGCGGGCTGGTGTCGCCCGGCGTGTTCATTCCTCTTGCCGAAGAGAGCAGCCTGATCGTCGAGATGGGCGAATGGATTTTGCGCGAAGCGTGCCGCGAGGCGGCATCCTGGCCGCGTCCGTTGCAGGTGTCCGTCAATCTGTCGCCGGCGCAATTCAAGCATGGCGACGTGGTGCGGATGGTGCATTCCATCCTGCTCGAAACCGGCCTGCCGCCGGCGCGTCTCATTCTCGAAATCACCGAAGGCGTGCTGATCACCGATATCGATCGCGGCCTGTCGCTGTTGCGCCGGCTGAAGGCGCTTGGCGTCGGCATCGCGATGGACGACTTCGGCAGCGGCTATTCCTCGCTGACCTATCTGCAGGCGTTCCCGTTCGACAAGATCAAGATCGACCAGGCCTTCGTGATGAATCTCGGGCGCAACCCGCAATCGGCGGCGATCGTCCGCGCGATCATCGGGCTTGGCCACGGGCTTGGCATCACGCTGGTAGCCGAGGGCGTCGAGACGCAGGAACAGCTTGCCTTCCTCGCCACTGAGGGCTGCGACCAGGTGCAGGGCTATTATCTCGGCAAGCCGGCGCCGATCGGGCAATTCGCCACCCTGCTGGACGGCACCGCGCCGGTGCTGCTGCAATCGGCCAGGGCGGCCGAGGTCGTTCCGCGACAACAAGCCTCGCTGCGGTTCCGATAGCCGCACCTTGCCGCCGCCTGCGGCGCGGGCTACAGCAACGCCCCGTCAGGGTCGCTTTCCCGTCGCGGGCGGAGGATAATGGCGGACGATGAGTTGAAGGCTGGAGCGGCCTCCCGGACGGAGGCGGCCGGCGCGCCGCTGTTGCGCATCTCCCAGGTCGTCAAGCGGTTCGGCAGCGTCACCGCCGTCAACGGCGTGTCGCTGGACATCCGCGTCGGCGAGTTTTTCGCGTTGCTTGGTCCGAGCGGCTGCGGCAAGACCACGCTGCTGCGCATGCTGGCCGGCTTCGAGACGCCGGACGAGGGCGCCATCCTGCTCGATGGCGTCGATATCGCCCGTGCGCTGCCGCACGAGCGGCCGCTCAACATGATGTTTCAGTCCTATGCGCTGTTTCCTCACCTCACGGTGGCCGGCAACGTCGCCTTCGGGCTGAAGCGGATGGGGCTGAGCAAGGCCGACACCGAGGCGCGGGTCGCCGAACTGTTGGCGCTGGTGCAGCTTGGCGGTTTCGAGGGGCGGCGGCCCGACCAG
>JBARWE010000253.1:0-1785 GCA_049646625.1 Xanthobacteraceae bacterium | reverse complement strand
AGCCATACCTGCGGCGGCCCGCTCGCCGCCGGCAATGCGACCGCGGCCTGCCGCGGCGCCGCCAACGGCAACGCAAACACTTCCGGGTCGATGCTGCGCGCGGCTATCCGGCGTGCCTCGGTATCGACGATGTCGGACACCTCGAACAGCCGCCGTCGTCCGCCTTGCGTCAACGCCACCACGTCGCCCGGCGACAACCGCAGCGCGCGCTGGCCCAGCGAGAACTCGGCACGCTCGCGCCCGGCCCAAAAGTCCTGCAAAAAAATCTCGGCGCGGCGCGCGGCGGCGGCGTCGTTGGTAATCACGGCAAGGTCGGTGGCGAGCACGCGGGCAGCGCCGCCGACCAGCCGGCGCGAGGTGACGGCGGCATGGCGATAGTCCATCAGCGCATCGATGAAACCGATCGCCGCCTCGCGCGGCAATTCGCTCTCCTGTGCCCGCGTCAGCCGCGACAACGCGCCTTTGCCGTCATCAACCAGATCGTCCTCGCTGAATTCCGCGACCGGCGCGCCGCCGCGCTGCACGAAGCGCAGCGTGCCATCGGCAGCGGTGGCATCGAAGGCATAGACCTGCGCCAGCGGCTCGATCATCGCACGCGGCGTCATCGGCCGATCGACGACATAGCCGTCGCACACCTCGCGCAGGTCCCGCGTGTCGATGCCGGTGACCCCGCTGTCGGCGGCGAGCGCTTCGACCAGCGCATCGAGCGGCGCGCCGCCGAGCCGGCCGGTCAGCCAGTGCCCGGTCTGCCAGTTCGGCGCGTCGCTCCACACCTCGCCTGCCGCCGGAAACACCGGATAGGGCCGCGCATCCCAGGTCCACAGATGAATCGCCGACGGCTCGATCATGCGCCCGCCATAGACCGGCGACACAGGATTGAACGTGTCGGATGCGCCGAACGCCGGATCGAAGGCGGTCAGCACGGCTTCCAGATAGCGGCGGTGAATCAGATCGTCGCGCGCGCCGTTCGAGAAATGCGGCACGAAACTCTCCGACGATTTCGGGTCGGGAAAGACGTTGGGCTGGTTGGCGCCCTTATCGACCGCCGGACAGCCGATCTCGGTCAGCCAGATCGGCTTGCTGCGCGGCGTCCATGCGCTCGACGCGCCCAGCTCGACGCCGCCGACGCGCTCATGATGCGGGTTCGCCCACCACGCCCAGAGATCCTTGACGCGGAAGGTCCACGGCTTGCTTAAGCCATCGGTGATTGGCGTGCGTGTCTGCGCCGCGCGGGCGGCGGCGTCCGTGTAGTACCAGTCGAACCCCTCGCCGCTGGCGAGATTGCCGCGCAGATAGGCGACGTCATAGGTCGAGGCGGCGTTGGCGCGGTCGAGATGGCCGGCCTCGTCGCGCCAGTCGGCGAGCGGCGCGTAGTAGTCGATGCCGACCGCGCCGACATGCGGCGAACCCCACAGCTTGTCGAGCGGGAAACGCACCTCCTGCGCACCCGCATCCACCACGTCGGCGCCGTACTCGGTCCAGTCGGCGGCATAGGTGACGAGCGTGGACGCGCCGACGATGGCCTTGACCTCGGCGGCCAGCGAGACCAGCGCATCGACCGCCGGATAGACACCGACGCCTGAGCGCACGCGCGTCAGCGCCTTGAACTCGGAGCCGATCAGGAACGCCTCGACGCCGCCAGCGGCCTGCACCAGGTTTGCGTAATGCAGCACCATGCGGCGGTAATTCCACTCGCCGCCGGTGAAGAACTGCGCCACCTGTGCCGCCGCCGTCGCGGTGCCCTGCACCGAGCCGGGCCCCCCCGGCGCCGGATCGCAGGTGATG
>JBARWE010000252.1:0-2649 GCA_049646625.1 Xanthobacteraceae bacterium | reverse complement strand
GCGTGTGGCCGCGCGAACTGTCGGGCGGGCAGGCGCAGCGCGTCGCCATCGCCCGCGCGCTGGTGCCGCGCCCGGAGGTGCTTTTGCTTGATGAGCCGTTCTCGGCGCTCGATGCCTTCACCCGCGCCGACCTGCAGGACCATCTGCTGACGCTGTGGGCCGACAGCCAGCCGACGCTGGTGATGGTAACGCACGATGTCGATGAGGCGGTGACGCTGGCCGACCGCATTTTCGTGATGCGGCCGCATCCGGGGCGGCTGTTCGACGAGATCGCGGTGACGCTGCCGCGGCCGCGCGACCGGGTCTCGACGGCGTTCGAACAAGTCAAGCGCGACGTGCTGACCTCGCTCAACCGCTCGCTCGACCGCACCGTGCCCGACCGTGAGGAAAAATCGCTGAAGGGCGAGGCGATGTGGTGGTGACGCCATCCCCTTCGGGAATGCCTTGCATTCCAGTGAAAGTTTTACGGATCGTCATTGCCGGGCTTGACCCGGCAATCCATCAAGTCCGCGCATGACGACGGCGGTTTCATCAGATGCCAAGCCTGCCGATTATAAGGAGACACCAATGGATTCCGCCGCGCTGCGCGCCATGCAGGCGCCGATCAAGGAGCGCTACAAAAGCGATCCCAAGGCCGGTTTCATCACGCTGAAGGCCAAGGGGGCGGTCGATGGCGAAGGCATCGCCTGCAAGGTCGAGACCGGGCGGGCGTTGAGTGTCGCCGGCCTGCATCCCGCGACCGGCGGTTCGGGGCTGGAACTGTGCTCGGGCGACATGCTGCTGGAGGCGCTGGTTGCCTGCGCCGGTGTGACGCTGAAGTCGGTCGCCACCGCCCTCGATATTCCGCTGAAAAGCGGCAACGTCTCGGCCGAGGGCGACCTCGATTTTCGCGGCACGCTCGGCGTCGACAAGGAAGCGCCGGTCGGCTTCGCCGCGATCCGTCTCACCTTCGAGGTCGAGACCGACGCGCCGCAGGACAAGGTGGATTTGCTGCTCAAGCTCACCGAGCGCTATTGTGTGGTCTACCAGACCATCCGCAACGGCCCGCCGGTTACGGTGACGCTCAACCGGGTGTGAGGCGGCCAACGCGCACACTTCCGTCATGCGCGTGCGCGATCCGCGCACGACCCCCTCCCTTTATCCCTCCCCCTTTCAGGGGGATGGGGTAGATGGACCCGGGTCAAGCCGCGCCTGCGACAAAGGCCCTGCTACTCGCTCAACAGCTTCCGCAAGGCATAAAGCGCTTCCAGCGCCTCGCGCGGCGTCATCTCGTCGGGGTTGAGCGCAGCCAGCGTTTCCGAGAGCTTGTCGTGCGTGCCGGTTTCGTGCTCCACCGCCGGGGGCACGGCGGCGAACAGCGGCAGATCGTCGGCCAAGGCCCGCGTGGTGGCGCTGCGGTCGGTTGCCTCCAGTTTGGCCAGCACCGCTTTCGCCCGTGTAATCACCGCCGGCGGCAGGCCGGCGAGTTTGGCCACCTGAATGCCGTAAGAGCGGTCGGCGGCGCCGGGCAGCACCTCGTGCAAAAACACCACGTCGCCGCGCCATTCCTTGACCTTGACGGTTGCGTTGAACAGCCTCGGCAGCCGCACCGAGAGCGTGGTGAGTTCATGATAGTGCGTGGCGAACAGCCCGCGGCAGCGGTTCGTCTCGTGCAGGTGCTCGATGGTCGCCCAGGCGATCGATAGCCCATCGAAGGTGGCGGTGCCGCGCCCGATCTCGTCGAGGATCACCAAGGCTCGCTCGCCGGCCTGATTGAGGATGGCGGCGGTCTCGACCATCTCGACCATGAAGGTGGAGCGGCCGCGCGCCAGATCGTCGGCGGCACCGACGCGCGAGAACAGCCGGTCGACCACGCCGAGATGGGCGCGCGCCGCCGGCACGAAGCCGCCCATCTGCGCCAACAGCGCGATCAGCGCGTTCTGACGCAGGAAGGTCGATTTGCCGGCCATGTTCGGCCCGGTCAACAGCCAGATCCGGCCGGAGCGCTGGCCCTCGCCCGGCGACAGGTCGCAAGGATTGGCGATGAACGGCTCGCCGTTGCGTTTGAGCGCCTGCTCGACCACCGGATGGCGACCGCCTTCGATTGAAAAGGCCAGCGTGTCGTCGACCTGCGGCCGCACATAAGCCTGTTCCACGGCGAGTGCAGCCAGCGCCAGCGTGACGTCGAGCCGGGCGAAGCCCTCGGCGGCGGCGTTGATGTCGTCGCCCGCCGCGACCGCCTGTGCGGCGAGCCGGGCGAAAATCTCCAATTCCAGCGACAACGCACGCTCGGCGGCGTTGGCGATTTTGGTGGCGATCTCGCTCAATTCGGCGGTGGTGAAGCGCACCTGACCGGCAAGCGTCTGGCGATGGATGAAGGTTTCGTTGAACGGCGGCGTCAAAAGCCGTTCGCCGTGCTGGGCGGCGACCTCGATGAAGTAACCGAGCACGTTGTTGTGCTTGATCTTGAGCGCCTTGATGCCGGTGTCGTCGGCATAGCGCGCCTGCATGCCGGCGATGACGCGGCGCGATTCGTCGCGCAGGCTGCGGGCCTCGTCGAGCGCGGCCTCATAACCGGCGCGCACAAAGCCGCCGTCGCGCCTGATCAGCGGCAATTGCTCGGCGAGCGCGCGCGCCAATTCGGCGGCCAACGCGCGCGAGGGGCGCCCC
>JBARWE010000251.1:0-1962 GCA_049646625.1 Xanthobacteraceae bacterium | reverse complement strand
GACCTGGGAAATGCTCTTGGCAAGGTCAGCAACCTTCGCCATGTCCGGTGCGCGAAGTCTGGCACCGATGTAAATCGCGTCAATGTCAATCCACCGGCGGTCGGTCGGCTTTACTGCCATCACGCTGCCTCCATATGCAGGTTTAGGCGCCGGGCCAACTCCGCCTTCATCTCCGGCAATGCGTCACTGTCCGGGTTTTGCTCAATAAGGCTGGCAATCTGGGTCGTGCTCATCTCCGGCACCGTCATCCGGATGACCTTGCCGCACGTGGTATGAATTTCGTGGACTTCGCGCATCACGCCGCCTCCTTGCCGCTGGCCGCGACGTTGTCATTTGCCGCCCGCCGCTCATTCCGGCGGTCAATGCGGTCCTGGATCCACGCCAGCACTTCACCACGCACGAAGGCGACTCGGCGGTCGCCCATCGGCACGGCGTCAGGAAACTGCCCCTCAGCCCGATATCGATTGAGCATCGTACGGCTGAGGCTAGTCAGCGCCGCGGCTTCATTGAGAGAGATAAGGGTAGGGGAGTCCATCGGTCGTCACCTTGTGCTTGCGGCGGGATTGCCGCTGTTGGTGACGCCTATAATGGGAAAGATAGCCGTTTAATCACGGCAAACTAATCGCAATTAAATGCACTGTGCCTTGGCGTCTCGGTAGTACCGCGCGGCATTACCGACGTGGCGCTCCGATACACCATACTTCTTGGCGAGCGCCTCGATGGCGTTTTCGTAAGTCAGGCCACCGCCCATCAGGTCATCAAGGTCGGTGCCGATTTCATACCAGAATTGCGGCTGTGACTTCGGCCGGCCCTTGCCGCGCTTCTGCGGTGGCCGCAGCAGATCGGCAGCGATGGCCTGCATCTCAGCAGAAGCATTGCCCGTGCGCAGCCGTTCTACAATTACGGTGATGGCATCCTCGCGACGCCCCTCAGACAATGCGGCGCGGGCAGCGACAGCGAATGTGTCAAACTCCCTTGGCAGCGGTGCCATCGGCCCCTCCCGCGCAATAATTCGTCCAATCCTGCATAAGGGCGCGCCGTTTTTCCAGTGCGTCGCCACGCCGGTACGCCCGCTCCACAGCATCGCCGACGGCATGGGCGAGGGCGGCTTCGGCGACTTCGCGAGGATAGCTGGTGCAGTCGCCGCACCAATCGCGGAATGCCGACCGGAATCCGTGCGCGGTATACTGCCCCGCGCCGTGGCGGCGCATTACCGCGGTCAGGCTCATATCAGAGAGCGGGACGTTGGTCTTCCAGCCAGGGAAGATCAATCGCGACGTAGATTTGCTGCGCAACTGGTCAAGAATCGCTTGCGCGGCTTCGGTCAGCGGGACGCGGTGTTCACGTTGAGCCTTCATCCGGCTCGCCGGGATGACCCAGAGGTCGTCCTGAATCTCGTCCCAAGTGGCGCCGCGCACCTCGCCGGAGCGGGCGGCCGTCAGGATTAGGAATTTGAGCGCGCGCGATGCTGTGCCGCCTGCGGCCCGAATCTTCGCCAGGAAGGCCGGAATCTCCGCATAGGGCATCGCGGCGTGGTGGCCGCGCTGGAGGCGCTCGGATTTTGGGAGCATCAGATCCAGATGGCCCCGTAGCCGGGCTGGGTTCTCGCCGGCTCGTTCCCCAGCGGCTTTGGCGGCGTCGAGGACACGTTCAATGCGGCCGCGGATGCGGCGGGCAGTCTCGGCCTTTGCCGTCCATATGGGTTTGAGCACCTTCAGAACGTCGTCGGTATTGATGTCGGCTACGGGGCGCTTACGCAGGGCGGCGCAATAATCAATCGCGGCCTTGATCGGCTTACCATCTTTGTCGAGCTTGCCGATTTCGCCGAGCAGCGTCATCCGCCATTGCGCCTGGTGTTTCTCATTCCGCCAGCCGGCCTGCATCGACTGTATGTAGTCGGTCGCGACGGCGCCGAACGTCCGCCCGGTCGAGCGGCGCGAGGTTAGTTCTGTAAAGGGATCG
>JBARWE010000250.1:0-11874 GCA_049646625.1 Xanthobacteraceae bacterium | reverse complement strand
ATTCTGGCGCTGATCGGCCCCAACGGCGCCGGCAAGAGCACCTTCTTCAACCTCGTCACCGGCGTGGTGCCACCCGACGCCGGCACCTTCACGTTCCGCGGCACCACGGTCGCGCCGCTGGCGCCGCGCAAAGTGGCGGCGCTCGGCGTTGGCCGCACCTTCCAGCATGTGCGGCTATTACCCGACATGGCGGCAATCGAGAACGTCGCCATCGGCGCGCATCGCCGCGGCCGCAAGGGGCTGTTCGCCGCGCTCTTCCGCCTCGACCGCGCCGAGGAAGCGCGCCTGTTCGACGAGGCGCGGCGGCAACTGGAGCGGGTCGGCCTCGGCGCGCAGTTGTGGTCTGAGGCGGGCGCGCTGGCGCTCGGCCAGCAGCGCATCCTCGAAATCGCCCGCGCGCTGGCGCTCGACCCGAACGTGCTGCTGCTCGACGAGCCGGCGGCCGGCCTGCGCTACAAGGAAAAGCAGGAGCTGGCCGCGCTGCTGCGCGAGCTGCGCGCCGAGGGCCTCGCCATCCTGCTGGTCGAACACGACATGGATTTCGTCATGAAACTTGCCGACCGCGTCGTCGTGATGGAGTTCGGCGAAAAAATCGCCGAGGGCATCCCGGCCGACGTGCAGGCGGATACGAGGGTGCGCGAGGCCTATCTCGGAGGCGCCGAATGACCGGCCAGCCGCCGCTCCTGCTGTCGTGCCGCGGCCTTACCGTATCCTACGGCAAGATCGCGGCGGTGCGCGGCGTCGATCTCGATATCCGGCAGGGCGAGGTCGTCACCATCGTCGGCCCCAACGGCGCCGGCAAGACCTCGCTGTTGTCGGCGCTGATGGGGTTGCTGCCGTGCCGGGGCGAGGTCAGCTATTTCGGCGGCCCCGCCGGCACGCCGCCGCCGGTCGAGGCGCTGGTGGCGCAGGGCGTCGCCCTGATCCCCGAGACGCGCGAACTGTTCGGCCCGATGTCGGTCGAGGACAACCTGCGGCTCGGCGCCTTCGACCGCTGGCGACGCGGCGCCCGCGACCTCGACGCGGTGCTTGACGACGTCTACGCTACCTTCCCGCGCCTCGCCGAGCGCCGCCGCCAGCAGGCCGGCACGCTGTCCGGCGGCGAGCGGCAGATGCTGGCGATGGGCCGGGCGCTGATGGCGCGTCCCAAACTTCTGATGATGGACGAGCCGAGCCTCGGGCTGGCGCCGCTGATCATCAAGGAGATCTTCCGCCTGATCGCCAGTTTGCGCGAGCGCAACGTTGCCATCCTGCTGGTCGAACAGAATGCCCGTGCAGCGCTGCGCATCGCCGACCATGGCTACGTCATGGAGACCGGCGAGTTCGTGCTGCAGGGACCGACCGCGGACCTGATCCGTAACGACCGGGTGATCGAGACCTATCTCGGCATCGCCGGCGCCGAGCCGCCATCCACCGGCCGTTGACGGGCAAGGACCGCCGCAGGCTTGCGTGCATATGTTTTATATATAAAATAATTCAACGATCGGCCCGCGACGCCTCGACGGAGGGTGTCATGACTATCGCCATCATCGACGGCGGCCCCGCCGGCCCCGACAGCGCGATCCGACTCAAGACGCAGCGCCCGGATGCGCCCCTCACCGGCGATGAGCGCAACCGCGCCGATCTTACCGGTCTGGAACTCAAGGCCCGGCCGCGCACGCCGGGACCGGGCTTGCCGAGATGGACCGCCGGCGCGCCGCTAACGGACACCGGGAACGAACACTCGGGAAGTATTTGGGAGCCATCATGATCCTCGATTCCGAAACCAAGGCGACCGAACAACCCGAGGACCACGGCGACGAACTGCGGCTGTGGCTCAGGCTCCTGACCTGCACCACGCTGATCGAGGGCGAGGTGCGCCGCCGGCTGCGCGAACGCTTCGGCGTCACCCTGCCGCGCTTCGACCTGATGGCGCAGCTCGACAAGGTGCCGGGCGGCATGACGCTGTCGGACGTGTCCAAGCGGATGATGGTCTCCAACGGCAACGTCACCGGCCTGGTCGAGCGGCTGGTGGAGTCCGGCCATATCGACCGCCGCACCTCCGAGACCGACCGCCGTGTCCAGATGATTCGCCTGACACGGCTTGGCCGCGCCGATTTCCGCAAAATGGCGGCCGAGCACGAAACGTGGATCGCCGATCTGTTCGCCGGCCTCGGCGACCAGGACGTGCGCGACCTGATGCGACTGCTCGGGCGGACCAAAGCCTCGGCGCGCCGGGCGCAGACAGCCACGCTGCCGCCGGCATAGCCTCCGAAATACGGGTGCGGCAACACGGCGGTGGCACTGTCCGCGCGACTTTCCTAACATGCGCGGGCTGGCTCCTTCGGGCCTCATTCCCTCCGTCATCCGACATCCGTCGCTTTGCGTGTAGCGGGGTGGGCACGAACGCCTTGCTTGTGCCCAATTAAGTCATCCATAATGCCCGTCATCCTGTCAGATGCCGGGACCTTCCGAACCTCTCAGCGCAAAGGGACTGATGACCGGCGATGCCGTATGACGCGCTTCTCGTCGCCGTCGTCTCTCTGCCCTTTGTCGGGAGCGTCATTGCGGCTCTCCTGCCGGCCAATGCGCGCAACGTCGAGGCCTGGCTTGCCGGCGGCGTCGCCAGCGCCTGTCTCGTGCTGTCGGCCTCGCTCTATCCGGTCATCGCCAGCGGCGAGACGATCATCGCCAAGACCAACTGGCTGCCGGAATTCGGCCTCAGCTTTACCTTGCGGATCGATGGCTTTGCCTGGCTGTTCACCCAGATCGTCACCGGCATCGGCCTCCTGGTGGTGCTGTATTCACGCTACTACATGTCGCCGAAAGACCCGGTGCCGCGGTTCTTCGCGCTGCTGCTGGCGTTCATGGGATCGATGCTCGGCATCGTGCTGTCGGGCAACCTGATCCAGCTGGTCTTTTTCTGGGAATTGACCAGCCTTTTGTCGTTCCTGCTGATCGGCTACTGGCACCACAACGCCGCCGCCCGCGACGGCGCCCGCATGGCGCTGACCGTCACCTCGATCGGCGGCCTCAGCCTGCTGGTCGGCGTCCTGCTGATCGGCCACATCGTCGGCAGCTACGACCTCGACGAGGTGCTGGAGGCGGCGCCGCTGATCAAGTCGCACAGCCTCTACGTCCCGGTAGTGGTGCTGATCACGCTCGGCGCCTTCACCAAGAGCGCGCAGTTTCCGTTCCACTTCTGGCTGCCGAGCGCCATGGCGGCGCCGACGCCGGTGTCGGCCTATCTGCATTCGGCGACGCTGGTGAAGGCCGGCGTGTTCCTGCTGGCGCGGCTGTGGCCGGCGCTCGCCGGCACCGACGCCTGGTTCCTGATCGTGGTGTCGGTCGGGCTTACGACGCTATTGATCGGCGCCTACCTCGCCATCTTCCAGCACGACCTCAAGGGCCTGCTGGCCTATTCGACCATCAGCCATCTCGGCCTGATCACGCTGCTGCTCGGGCTTGGCAGCCCGCTGGCGGCGGTGGCGGCGATCTTCCACATGATGAACCACGCCACCTTCAAGGCGTCGCTGTTCATGGCCGCCGGCATCATCGACCACGAAAGCGGCACCCGCGACATCCGCCGCTTAAGCGGCCTCTACCGCTTCATGCCGGTAACGGCGACGCTCGCCATGGTCGCCGCCGCCGCGATGGCCGGGGTGCCGCTGCTCAACGGCTTCCTGTCCAAGGAGATGTTCTTCGCCGAAACGGTCGAGGATCACGTCGGCACCATCCTCGACCACATGCTGCCCTACGGCGCGACGCTGGCCGGCGCCTTCAGCGTCGCCTATTCGCTGCGGTTTATCCACGGCTCGTTCTTCGGGCCGCCGCCGACCGACCTGCCGCGCACCCCGCACGAGCCGCCGCACTGGATGCGGTTCCCGATCGAACTGCTGGTGCTGTTGTGCCTGATCGTCGGCATCATTCCCGGTATCACCGTCGGCGCCTTCCTCGATACCGCGGTGCGCTCGGTGCTCGGCACCGCCACCCCCGTCTACAGCCTCGCGGTGTGGCACGGCTTCACGCTGCCGCTGGTGATGAGCGTGATCGCGCTGGCCGGCGGGGTTGCGCTCTATCTCGCGCTGCAAGGCTACCTGAAGAAGGGCATCGAGGGGCCGCCGTTCAGCGAACTGATCCGCAACCAGCGCATCTTCGACCGGGTCATGGTGGTGCTGTCATGGCGGTTCGCCAGCACTCTGGCCCAGTTCATCGGCACGCGGCGGCTGCAACCGCAACTGCGCCTGCTGGTCGGTACGGCGCTGATCGCCGCCACCGTGCCGCTGGCGCTGCGCGGCCTCGGGGCGTGGCGGCCGGCACCATCGGCGATCGATCCGGTGCTGGCGCTGGTGTGGCTGGTCGGTATCGTCTGCGCGCTCGGCGCCGCCTGGCAGGCCAAATACCATCGCCTCGCCGCGCTGATCCTGATGGGCGGCGCCGGCCTCGTCACCTGCGTTACCTTCATCTGGCTGTCGGCGCCGGACCTGGCGCTGACCCAGCTTCTGGTCGAGGTCGTCACCACCGTGCTGCTGCTGCTCGGCCTGCGCTGGCTGCCCAAGCGCGTGCAGGGCGCCGATCCCGACCTGACCGAGCAGGCGCTGGCGCCGCTGCGCCGTCTGCGCGACCTGGTGGTCGCCATCATCGCCGGCGGCGGCGTGGCGCTGCTGGTCTATTCGGTGATGACCAGGCCGAGCGTCGGCAATATCGGCCAGTACTTCATCGACAACGCCTACACCAAGGGCGGCGGCAGGAACGTCGTCAACGTCATTCTGGTCGACTTCCGCGGCTTTGACACGCTCGGCGAGATCACCGTGCTCGGCGTCGTCGCGCTGACCGTCTACGCGCTGCTGCGCCGCTTCCGTCCGGCCGCCGACAGCGTCGACATGCCCGAGCAGCAACGCACCCAGAACCGCTACGACGAGGCACACCCGGAGCGGCGGCGCGGCGCCATGCTGGCCGATTCGATGATGGTACCTTCGGTGGTGATGCGGCTGATGTTCCCGACCGTTACGGTGCTCGCGCTGTTCCTGCTATTGCGCGGCCACGACCAGCCGGGCGGCGGCTTCGTCGCCGGCATCACCATGGCGGTCGCTTTCATCCTGCAATACATGGCCTTCGGCACCCGCTGGGTCGAGGATCGCCTGCGCATCCTGCCGGTGCGCTGGATCGGCGCGGGCCTGATGCTCGCGGCGCTGACCGGGCTTGCCGCCTGGCCGTTCGCGCGGCCGTTCCTCACCTCGTATTTCGGCTATGCCGAACTGCCGCTGATCGGCAAGACGCCGGTGGCGAGCGCGCTCGCCTTCGATATCGGCGTGTTCGCGCTGGTGGTCGGCGCCACGGTGCTGGTGCTGATCGCGCTGGCCCACCAGTCCGTGCGTACGCACCGCGCCGTACGCTCGGCCGCCGAGGCGGCCGAGGTGGCGGTGGTGCCGGCGGAGGCGCGCTGATGGAGATCATCCTCGCCATCGGCATCGGCGTGCTGACCGGCTCGGGCGTCTGGCTTCTGCTGCGGCCGCGCACTTTTCAGGTCATCATCGGGCTGTCGCTGATCTCCTATGCGGTCAACCTGTTCATCTTCGGCATGGGGCGGCTGCGCTCGGGCGCGCCGCCGATCCTGCACGAGGGCGTGGTCGATGCCACCGCGCACTACGTCGACCCGGTGCCGCAGGCGCTGGTGCTGACCGCCATCGTCATCGGCTTCGCCATGACGGCGCTGTTCCTCGTGGTGCTGCTCGCCTCGCGCGGCCTGACCGGCACCGACCATGTCGATGGCCGGGAGCAGGGCCAGTGATGCCGGCGCTCGACCATCTGGTGATCGCCCCGATCGTGCTGCCGCTGGTGGCGGCGGCGTTGATGCTGCTGCTCGACGAGCGCCGCCGCCCGGTCCGCACCGCGCTCAGCCTCGCCTCGACCTTCGGCCTGCTGGCGATCGCCATCGTGCTGATGGCGATGGCCGATACAAGCGCTCCCGGTACCGCCGTGAGCCACACTTACCCGCTCGGCAACTGGCCGGCGCCGTTCGGCATCGTGCTGGTGCTCGACCGGCTGTCGGCGATCATGCTGGTGCTCACCGCCATGCTCGGCTGCGCGGCGCTCACCTTCTCGCTGGCGCGCTGGGACCGCGCCGGGCCTTACTTCCATGCGCTGTTCCAACTGCTGCTGATGGGGCTGAACGGCGCCTTCCTGACCGGCGACCTGTTCAACCTGTTCGTGTTCTTCGAACTGCTGCTGGCGGCGTCCTACGGCCTGTTGCTGCACGGCACCGGCCTGACGCGGGTGCGCGCCGGGCTGCAATACATCGCCGTCAATCTTGCTGCCTCCTCGCTGTTCCTGATCGGCGTCAGCCTGATCTACGGCGTCACCGGCACGCTCAACATGGCCGACCTCGCCCAGCGTATCGCCACCGTGCCCGACGACAATCGCATGCTGCTTGAAGCGGGCGCGGCGATCCTCGGCATCGCCTTCCTGGTCAAGGCCGGCATGTGGCCGCTCTGCTTCTGGCTGCCGACCGCCTACGCCGCCGCCGCCCCGCCGGTCGCCTCGGTGTTCGCGATCATGACCAAGGTCGGCGTCTATGTGGTGTTGCGGCTGTCGCTGCTGCTGTTCGGCGCGGAGGCGGGCGCATCGGCGCATTTCGGCGGCAGCTGGATTCTGTTCGGCGGCCTGATGACGATGATCTACGGCCTGATCGGCATTCTCGCCGCGCAGGACATGCCACGCATGACCGGCTATGCCGTGCTGGTGTCGTCGGGCACGGTGCTGGCGGCGATCGGCATCGGCGGCGCCTCCGTCACCGGCGGCATGCTGTACTACCTCGTCAGTTCGACGTTGGCGCTGGCGGCCTTCTTCCTGCTGATCGAACTGGTCGAGCGCGGCCGCGCCGCCGGCGCCGACATGCTGGCCGTCACCATGGAGGCGTTCGGCGACGGCACCGAGGACGAACCCGACCACGAGGAGGAGGTCGGCGCCGCTACCCCCGCCACGCTGGCCGTTCTCGGCCTGTCGTTCTTCGCCTGCGCGCTTTTGCTCGCCGGGCTGCCGCCACTGTCCGGTTTCATCGGCAAATTCGTGCTGCTGACCGCCATGCTCAACCCGGCAGGACTGGTTCAGACGGCCGCCGCCGCGACGCCGGGCGCCGCAGTGCCGATGCCGTCGGCGGCGGTGTGGGCCTTCCTCGCGGTCATCATCGTCTCGGGCCTCGCCACCATCATCGCCATGACGCGCGCCGGTATCCGCACCTTCTGGGCGCCGATCGAGCGCAGCGTGCCGCGCGTGCTCGCCGTCGAACTGGCGCCGGTCGCCGTCCTGCTGATGCTGTGCGTGGCGATGACGATCGAGGCCGCTCCGGTGATGCGCTACATGCAGGCGACGGCGCAGGCACTCTACGCCACCTCCGGCGACAGCGGCGCCCACGGCAGCGCGCCGGCAACCGCGACGGAGCCGGCAGCGGCGCGCGAGGTGCGGCCATGAGACGGCTCACCCGCGCCATCCTGCCCTACCCGCTGCTGGCGCTGGCGCTGTTCGTGCTGTGGCTGCTGCTCAATCAATCGGTCTCGCCCGGTCACCTCGTCCTCGCCGCCATCGTCGGCCTGATCGCCCCGCGCGGGCTGTTGCTGCTGGAAGCGCCGCCCGCCGGCTTCCGCCGCCCGGACGTCGCGCTGCGGCTCGGCTGGCGGGTGTTGATCGACATCACCCTCTCCAACATTGCGGTCGGCGGCATCATCCTCGGCCTCAAGCGGCGCGAGCGCAACGCCGGCTTCGTCACGATTCCCCTCAAGCTGCGCAACGCTTATGCGCTCGCGGTGCTCGGCACCATCATCACCTCGACGCCGGGCACGGTATGGGTCGACTTCGATTCGTCCACCGGCCTGTTGCGCATTCATGTGCTCGACCTGATCGACGAGGCCGGCTGGATCGAGACCATCCAGCAGCGCTACGAAACGTTGCTTCTGGAGATTTTCGCATGAACGTGCTGATCCTGTCGCTGTCGGTACTGCTGGCGCAACTTTGCCTGGCGCTGGCGATGGTTTTCGCCACCATCCGCATGCTGCGCGGGCCGCGCGCGCAGGATCGCGTCACCGCCTTCGATGCGCTCTATGTCAGCGCCATGCTGCTGCTCATCACCTTCGGCATCCGTTCCGGCACCACGCTGTATTTCGAGGCGGCGCTGGTGATCGCGGTGCTCGGCTTCGTCTCGACGGCGGCGCTCGCCAAATTCCTGATGCGCGGGGAGGTGATCGAATGACGCTGGCCATGCATCTGCCGCTGTGGGCAACGATCCTGGTCGCCGCCTGCGTCGTGCTCGGCGCGGCGCTGACGCTGATCGGCACCATCGGGCTGTTGCGGCTCGGCACCTTCTACGAGCGGGTGCACGCGCCGACGCTCGGCACCACGCTCGGCACCGGCTTCATCCTGATCGGCTCGATGCTGTATTTCTCGCTGGCCGGCGACCGTCTCGTCATCCACGAGGTGCTGATCGCCCTGTTCGTCACCACGACCACACCGGTCTCGCTGATGCTGCTGGTGCGCGCCGCCGACTACCGCGACCGGCTGGAGGGCCGCGATCCCGAGGCGGAGGCCGAGCGCTCAGCCGGCTAGCGCGCCGACCCCGACCGGGCAGGCGACGCCGGTGCCGGCGAGGCCGCAATAGCCGGCCGGGTTCTTGGCCAGATACTGCTGATGATAATCCTCAGCGAAATAAAACTCCGGCGCCGGCGCGATCTCCGTGGTGATCGCCCCAAGCCCGCGCGCCGCCAGCGCCTTGCCGAACGCTGCTTTCGAGGCGGCCGCAGCCGCCTGCTGCGCGTCGTCGAAGGTATAGATCGCCGAGCGGTACTGCGTGCCGATATCGTTGCCCTGCCGCATGCCCTGCGTCGGATCGTGGTTCTCCCAGAACGTCTTGACCAGCCGCTCATACGGGAGCCGCGCGGGATCGAACACCACCAGCACCGCCTCGGTGTGCCCGGTACGGCCGGAACACACCTCCTCGTAGGTCGGGTTCGGCGTGAAGCCGCCGGCATAACCGGCCGCGGTGATGTGGATGCCGGTGCCGAGTTGCCAGAACAGCCGCTCCGCGCCCCAGAAGCAGCCCAACCCGAACAGCGCCCGCTGCATCCCCGCCGGATAGGGCGGCGCCAGCCGCCGGCCGTTGACGAAATGGGTCTCGGCGGTGGGGATCGGCATCGCCCGGCCGGGCAGCGCGGTGGCGGCGCTCGGCATCGCGGCGGGTTTGCGCATGAACAGCATGGGGTCCTCCGAAGGCGGTGCGGACGACGGTGGCGGTCGCCCGGCACCGTCAATATAGGGCGGCAGCGGCGCCGGTGTCAGTCCCGCGCATAGCCGATCAGCGGTTTGCGCGGCCGGCAGGCCAGCATCAGGAACAGGCCGACGGCGCCCAGCACCAGCCAGGCCGGCTGCGCCAGCACCACCCGGACGGCATGGTCCCACAGCCATGGCGCCGAGGTTTCAACCAGCCCCTGGAACGCCGCCTGACTGCCCTGGTGCAGGTCGTTCCAGATCTCGTCGAGCCGGGTGAATTGCAGGCGCTGGTCGGCGATGGTGCGCGCCCCGTCGTAAACCAGGAACACGAAGCCCGCGGCCAGCAGCAACAGCCCGAACAACCGAAACAGTCCGCGGATCATGACCCAACCCCATCCCACGCTCACCGATGCCGACGCCGGCGCACCCGCCGGTTCCACGGCGCAAGACATTGACGGCGGCCACCGCCACCCCTATAAGGCCCACAACTGGCGGCGGGCGCAATCCTGCCGCCGCTGTTCTTTATCCGGGCGCCGCGGCGGTCGGGCGGCCTGCGGGATGACAATCCCGTTGGCGACACGCTTGGACGACCTCGCCACCCCGAAAACCCGCCGGCGACTGCCGCCGAAGGATTCTGATAGTCATGGCCAACACCAAGTCCGCGATCAAGGCGACCCGCAAGATTGCCCGGCGCACCCTCGTCAACAAGTCCCGCCGCACCCAGATGCGCGGCACGGTGCGGCAGGTCGAGGAAGCCATCGCCAAGGGCGACCGCGATGCGGCACTGGAGGCGATGAAGCGCGCCGAGCCGAAGCTGATGCAGGCGGCGCAGCGCAATATCCTCCACAAGAACACCGCGAGCCGGAAGGTATCGCAGCTCGCGCGCAGCATCGCCAAGCTGGCGAAGTAGCGCGTCACCTCCGATGGACAGACCCAAGGCCCGGCCCCGCGCCGGGCTTTTCGGTTATGCGGTCGCACCGGAACCACGCGACCAGCGGCGCCGGATGCGGCCTCGCGCGCCGGCCGCCGCCCTGCGACATTGCACCGATTGTCGTCTTGCGCGCGCTTCCCATATATGGGCCAGATCGCTATCCGGGGCAGACCGGCTTTCCTCCCGCAATCGGGCGCCAGACGCCACATCCGCTCTTGCGTGGGAGCCTCGGATGGTCATGATGTGGCCCTTTCGTGCGGTGCAGCCAGAGAGCGCCGGCGAGGAGTCTTGAATGATTGGTCTGGTACTTGTGACCCACGGCCGGCTTGCCGACGAGTTCAAGGCGGCGCTGGAGCACGTCATGGGTCCGCAGAAGCAAATCGAAACGATCACCATCGGGGCGGAGGACGATGCCGACCTGTGCCGCAGCGACATCATCGAGGCGGTGGCGCGGGCCGACAGCGGCGATGGCGTCGCCATCCTCACCGATATGTTCGGCGGCACGCCGTCGAATCTGGCGATCTCCTGCATGAGCCGGCCCAAGGTCGAGGTGCTGGCGGGCATCAATCTGCCGATGCTGGTCAAGCTCGCCAAGGTCCGCGAGGACTACGCGCTGCCCGAGGCGATCGCCGCCGCGCAGGAAGCGGGGCGCAAATACGTCACCATCGCCAGCCGCGTGCTCGCCGGCAAATGACGCAGCCGAACGACGACACCACCCCGCACGCGCGGCCCGCTTCGGCGGCCGACCCCATCACGCGCACGGTCGAAATCCTCAACAAGCGCGGTCTGCACGCCCGCGCCTCGGCAAAGTTCGTGCAGGTGGTGGAGCGTTTCGACGCCGACGTCACCGTGACGCGCAACGGCGAGACAGTCGGCGGCAATTCGATCATGGGGCTGATGATGCTTGCGGCCGGCCCCGGCACCACCATCGAGATCGCCGCGCGCGGCCGCGAGGCCGATGCCGCGCTGACGGCACTGAGCGACCTCATCAGCAGCAAGTTCGGCGAGGAATAAGATCAGCGCGCCGGCGGCACGATGAAGACGTGCCACAGTCCCTGCGGCCCGGCGATGCCGTGAAAGAAGCGGCGCTGCGTCACCTCGACCCGCTCCGCGCCGCCGGTATTCTCCTGCATCCACGCCATGCAGTCGGCGAGCCGCGGATCGGCGCTATCGCACAGACCAATGAAGCCGGAGCGCCGCGCCGCATCGAGCGTGGTCAGCCCGGCGCCCCATGCCATGCCGAAATCGAGCGGCGCGGGATGATCGGGGCTGTAGAAGGTCATCGGCGTTGCCGCCTCGACGAACGACGCTGCTACCGTCCATCGCGTGCCGAACCGCAGCCGCCACATCTGGGTGAGCTGCTCGGCGAGCCGCGTGCCCGCCTCATAATTCGCGCCCCGCGCCGCCTGGCGGGCATAACTGTCGCGCGCCAGCGGCGAAGCCAGCGCCAGCATACCGAGGGTGATGACGAGCCAGGTCGCCAGCGCACCGACCGGTGCAATCCGCCGCACCCGCAGGCGCGGCCATGCCAAGAGCGCCAGCGGCGTCAGGAAGATCATCGGGATGCCCCAGTCGGTTTTCATCACGATGGCAAGAGCGATGGCGCCACACACGGGCACCGTCACCAGCAAAATCTGGATGCTCCAGACATTGAACGCCTGGGCGGGGCGGGCGGCGGCGGGGGCCGCGCCGGCGGCGAACCAGCC
>JBARWE010000249.1:0-3271 GCA_049646625.1 Xanthobacteraceae bacterium | reverse complement strand
GGCATCGCCATCGACGGCGCCCGCCGCCGCGGCCGCGGCGCGCACTCCAACGCCAGCGGCCGCTTTGAGGCCGAAGCGCGGGTCGCTTTTGATGACGGCTGGCAGAGCCTCGACGACCTGCCTGCCTTCAAGACCACGGTCACGCTCGATACCGCCCGCAAGGTGATCAGCCGCAACACTTCGCCCGACATCGGCTTTGACCGCTCGATCAATCCGTATCGCGGTTGCGAGCACGGCTGCGTCTATTGCTTCGCGCGGCCAACGCACGCCTATATGGGGCTGTCGCCGGGCCTCGATTTCGAATCAAAACTGTTCGCCAAGCCGGATGCGCCATCGCTGCTCGAACAGGAACTGGCCGCGCCGGGCTACGAGCCACGCCTGATCGCGATCGGCACCAACACCGATCCGTACCAGCCGATCGAGCGCGAACACAAAATCATGCGCGGCATCCTTGAGGTGCTGGAGCGCGCCGGCCACCCGGTCGGCATCGTCACCAAATCGGCGCTGGTCACGCGCGACATCGATATTCTCTCGCGGATGGCGCAGCGCAACCTCGTCAAGGTGGCCCTGTCGGTGACGACGATGGACCCGAAGCTGGCGCGCAGCATGGAGCCGCGCGCGGCGACGCCGGCGAAGCGGCTGGAAGCGCTGAAACTGTTGAGCGAGGCCGGCATCCCCACCACGGTGATGGTGGCGCCGATCATTCCGGCGCTGAACGACAGCGAGATCGAGCGCATCGTCGATGCCGCCGCTTTCGCCGGGGTGAAGGAAGCAAGCTATGTGCTGCTGCGACTGCCGCTGGAGGTGCGCGACCTGTTCCGCGAGTGGCTGATGGCGCACTACCCCGACCGCTACCGGCACGTTTTTACGCTCATTCGCGACATGCGCGACGGTCGCGACTACGATTCGCAGTGGGGCACGCGGATGAAGGGCACCGGGCCGATGGCATGGATGATTGGCCGCCGCTTCGAGGCGGCCTGCACCCGCGCCGGCCTCAACAAGCGCCGCACCAAATTGACCACCGAGCATTTTTCCCGGCCGAAACGCACCGGGGAGCAACTGTCGCTATTTTGATCTGCCGTCACGCCGCGTGCGTCGTCAGGTTGAGACCGACCGCGCCGATCACGATCAGCGCGATGAAGCCGGTTTGCGCCGGCGACAGCGGCTGCTTCAGGAACAGCCAGCCGATCACGGAAATGGCGACGATGCCGATCCCGGACCAGATCGCGTAAGCGACGCCGACCGGAATCCGGGTCAAGACCAGCGACAATATCCAGAAGCAGCCGCTGAACAGCACGATCGAGGCGAGGCCGTAGAGCGGCCGGCCAAACCCCTCGGACTTGGTGAGCAGCGTGGTCGCCGTCACCTCCAGCGCGATGCACAGCCCGAGCAGGCTCCAAGGGTTGAAAGCAGCGGTCATGATCAGGCTCCGGGCGGGATGAGAGTCGCAACAGAATAGCGGGCGCAACCGGCGTTTTGCGATTGCGCCCTGCCGCCGCCGCCGACAGCATGGGGCATGATTCGAGGCGGTGGAAAGACCCGCGGCGGCCGGCGGCCCGATTTTGCCCGCGAGCGCGCGCTGCGCAAGGCTGGCGTCTGGCCGGTCGCTGGCTGCGACGAGGCCGGGCGCGGCCCGCTTGCCGGCCCCGTGGTGGCGGCGGCGGTGGTGCTCGACCCGACGCGCGTGCCCAAGGGGCTTGACGATTCCAAGCGGCTCACCCGCGCGCGTCGCGAGGAGTTGTTCGAGGAGATCTGCACCACCGCCACTGTTGCGGTGGTGTCGGCCTCGCCCGAGCGCATCGCCCGCGACAACATCCTGCAAGCCTCGCTATGGGCGCTGTCGCGCGCCGTGGCCGGGTTGCCGGAGCCGCCGCGCCATGTGCTGGTCGATGGCCGCGACGCCATCGAAGTGAATTGCGCCTGCGAGGCGGTGATCGGCGGCGACGGCCTGATCGCCTCGATCGCCGCCGCCTCCATCGTCGCCAAAGTCACCCGCGACCGGCTGATGTGCGCCCTCGCCGACGATTGCCCCGGCTACGGCTTCGAAAGCCACATGGGCTATGCCGTGCCCGCGCATCTCAAGGCGCTGCAGGCGCTGGGGCCAAGCGTCCATCACCGCCGGCTGTTCGCGCCGGTCGCGGCGGCGGCGCTGCGCCACACGCGCGTCATCGTCACCGGCGGCATGACGCAAATGGAACACGAGGCGGTCACCGTCGGCACGTTCGATCTCGCCGCGAAATAACGCAACGCAGCTTGAGTTCCGCACAACGCTCCGACGCGGTTGCCACCCCGCCTTGCGCCATCTATCACACCCCTCGCCGGCATCCGCCGGGCCACCCTCGCCGTCCGAAAACCGCATCAGGCCCGCATGCGCTTCACCTCCCTGCCTGTCGAGCTGATCCGCGCCCGGCCACGGCTGACGGTGTCGATCGTGACGCTTTTGCTGGCGGCATTGTGGCTCGCGGTGCCGCTTCTCGTCTACGGCAGCCCGCCCGGCGACGTTGCGATGCGGCTGGCCTATGGCCGCGAATACCAGGTTGGCCTCACGGCCGGGCCGCCGCTGGCGTTCTGGCTCGCCGATATCGCGTTCCGCCTCGCCGGCGGCCACATCGCCGGCGTCTATCTGCTGGCACAGCTTTGCATCACCGCGACCTACTGGGCGGTGTTCGCGCTCGGGCGCGCCACCGTCGGGGCGCAGCATGCCGTGCTCGCGGTGCTTTTGACCGCCACCATCACCTTTTTCGGCTTTCCGTCGCTCGATTTCGGCCCCGATGTGCTGGCGCAGCCGTTGTGGGCGCTGCTCGTCGTCAGCGTCTGGCGCATCGTTGGCCAGGGCCGCCGCAGCGGCTGGTTCACGTTCTCGACCACCGCCGGGCTATTACTGCTGACGACGCCGGCGGCACCCTTCCTGCTCGCGTTCGTCGCCGTGTTCGCCGTGGCGACGCGGCATGGCCGGCGCGCGCTGCGATCGCTCGATCCGCTGCTGGCGCTCACCGCCATTCTCGTGCTGGCGCTGCCCTACCTGATGTGGCTGATCCGTGCCGGCAGCCTGCCGCCGGCCTTCGCCGCGCTGCCGCCGTGGCGCGAGGCACTGACGCAAGGGGGAATGCTGGTCGGCGTGATGGCGGGAGCGCTGATCGTCCTGACCGCGCTCGTCGCGGTCGTCTCGCTGCCGTCTCGCGGCAACCCTGACGACACCCCGGACGTGGCGCGGCGGCCGGTCGAGCCGTTCGCGCGCGCCTTCGTGCTGGCGTTTGCGCTGGTGCCGCCG
>JBARWE010000248.1:0-9666 GCA_049646625.1 Xanthobacteraceae bacterium | reverse complement strand
TCGACGTGCAGGGATCGGTGGCGAAATCCACCCATGCCGGCATTCCCTGGCTGCGCTTCATCCGCCAGCGGCTCGGCGCCCGCGTTCACTCCTCGCCGTTCGATGGCTGGGACATTCCGGCCGGGCGCTCGGCCATCGCCGAGGTTTATCCCGCGCTGTGGTCGCGCGGCTTCGCGCCCGAGGGCCGAACCGGTGACCAGCACGACGCCTTCAGTATTTCCGCCTGGCTTTCCAGCGCCGATCGCGACGGCAGGCTTGCGGCATTCCTCAATCCCGATCTGTCGCCACCCGAACGCACGCTGGCGCAGGTGGAAGGCTGGATATTGGGCGTTCCCGGCTTGATTCGTTCGGCCAAAGGGCGCGATGGTTCCTCCAGATCCGAAGCTTGCGACCCAAGCGTGTTTAGGTTACACTAAACGACATGAGAAAGATTGCTAAACCTGCACCGGCCGCCGATTCCTCCCGCAAACAGGCGGTGATCTATGCCCGCGTCTCCTCGAAGGAGCAGGAGAAGGAGGGCTATTCGATCCCGGCCCAGTTGAAGCTGCTAAAGGACTACGCCGCAGCCGAGGGGTTCATGGTCGCGCAGGACTATGTGGATGTTGAGACCGCCAAGCAGACCGGCCGCGCCGCCTTCGGCGAGATGGTCGCCTGGCTGCGGGCGCATCCGGACGTGCGGGCAATCCTCGTGGAGAAGACGGATCGGCTTTACCGCAATCTCAAGGACTGGGTGACGATCGACGAACTCGACGCCGAGATCCATTTCCCGAAAGAAGGCGTGGTGCTGTCGCGCGAGTCGCGATCTTCGGAAAAGTTCATGCACGGCATCAAGGTGCTGATGGCGAAGAACTACATTGACAACCTGTCCGAGGAGGCGCGCAAGGGCCAGCAGGAGAAGGCGGAGCAAGGTATCTGGCCGACCAAGACGCCGCTCGGCTATCGGAACGTCACCGGCGCGGACGGGCGCAAGGTCATCGCCGTTGATCCGCAAGTCGCGCCGATCGTCGCGAAGCTGTTCGAGTGGTATGCGACGGGCGAGTTCGCCTTGAAAGAGGTGGCCAAGAAAGCCCGCGCCGCCGGTCTGGTTTACAAGAAGAGCGGCGCGCCGGTTCCCACCAGCACCGTGCATTCGATCCTGCGCAATCGTCTCTATACTGGCTGGTTCGAGTGGAACGGCAAGCTCTATCAGGGTAAGCATGAGCCGCTGGTTTCGGTCGAGGCATGGGAACGGGTGCAGGGCGTGATGGATGGCCGGAATGCCAGCAAGCACCGGCGCATGACCCACGATTTTGCCTTCTCCGGGCTGATTGCCTGCGGGCGCTGCGGTTGCTCGGTGGTCGGCGAGATCAAGAAGCAGAAGTACATCTATTACCACTGCACCGGCTACGCCGATAAATGCCGGGACAAGCCGGCTTCCTGCCGCCGCAAGTATGTGCGCGAGGAAGTTCTCGAACAACAGTTCACGGCCATGCTCGGCCGACTTCGGTTCGACGACGAGGTTCTGGCGTGGGTACGCGAGGCGTTGCATGCAAGCCATGCGGACGAACGCCGCGAGCACGAGGAGGCGATCAAGCGGCTACAGGCTGAGCACAAGCGGCTCGGCGAGCGCATCAGCGCCATGTACATCGACAAGCTCGACGGCAAGATCGGTGGCGACTTCTATGATCGCTTCGCCGGTCAGTGGCGCGAGGAACAGCAGCGCTTGCAGCGCGACATCGACCGGCATGAGCAAGCCGAGCAATCCTACATGGACGAGGGCGTGCGGATTCTCGAACTCGCCCGCAATGCGCAGGCGCTGTTCGAACGCCAGCCCGCCCGCGAAAAGCGCCGCTTGCTCAACTTCGTACTTTCGAACTGCTCTTGGGAGGATGGCGAGGTGGTCGCCACCTTCCGCCAACCCTTTGATCTGTTGGCAGAAACGACGGCCATCGCTGCCAGCTCAAGTGCTGGCAACGGCGACAATTCCTCAAAAAGTGAGATTTGGCTGGGGGACTAGGATTCGAACCTAGACAGGCAGAGTCAGAGTCTGCAGTCCTACCATTAGACGATCCCCCAAGCGGGCCAAGTGGGCCGATGACGAGCCGATCGACTCGCAGCCGCTTGCAGGCCGGTTCCGAACAACCGGCTCGGGGCGGGTTCTAACCGGCGCAGCCGCCCCGCGCAAGGGGCTGGTGGGCGGCGAGAGATTCGAACTCCCGACCCTCTCGGTGTAAACGAGATGCTCTAACCAGCTGAGCTAGCCGCCCCGCGCTGTTTGTTTAGCTTCGAAGCGCCCGGTAAGGCAAGACGGCCGCCGCGGCCACCCTCGATGCCGGAACGGAAACGGCGCCCTGCACGGGCGCCGTTTCGCCAATTGATGGATGGCCGCAACTTCAGTGCGCCAACAGGCCCGAGCCTTCGTCGGAGGAATCGCGCGGCGGCGGCGCCGAGGTATCCTCCTCCCACATGATCGGCGTCGGCTTGCGCATCAAGGCACGCGCCACGACGTCGTCCATGCGCGCCACCGGGACGATCTCGAGTCCCGACTTGATCGCGTCGGGAATCTCGGTCAGGTCCTTGGCGTTGTCCTCGGGGATCAGCACCGTCTTGATGCCGCCGCGCGCGGCAGCGAGCAGCTTCTCCTTGAGGCCGCCGATCGGCAGCACCCGGCCGCGCAGCGTGATCTCGCCGGTCATGGCAACATCGTGCCGCACTGGAATACCGGTCATCACCGAGATGATCGCGGTCGCCATCGCCACACCCGCCGAAGGGCCGTCCTTCGGGGTCGCCCCCTCCGGAACGTGGACGTGGATGTCGCGCCGGTCGAACAGCGGCGGCTCGATGCCGAAGGCGACCGCGCGCGAGCGCACATATGACGCCGCCGCCGAGATGGACTCCTTCATCACGTCGCGCAGGTTGCCGGTAACGGTCATCTTGCCCTTACCGGGCATCATCACGCCCTCGATGGTCAGCAGTTCGCCGCCGACATCGGTCCAGGCGAGGCCCGTGACGATACCGATCTGGTCCTCGTTCTCGATCTCGCCGTAGCGGAACTTGGGCACGCCGAGGAAATCCTCGATCGTCTTTTCGGTGACACGGATCACCTTCTTCTTGGTGATCATCAGTTCCTTCACCGCCTTGCGCGCCAGTGTCGACAACTCGCGCTCAAGGTTTCGCACGCCCGCTTCGCGGGTGTAGCGGCGGATGATCAACAGCAGTGCCGCGTCGTCGATCGACCATTCCTTGGAGGCCAGGCCGTGCTTGGCGAGCGTGTTCGGGATCAGATGCTTGCGCGCGATCTCGACCTTCTCGTTCTCGGTGTAGCCGGCGATGCGGATGATCTCCATGCGGTCCATCAACGGGCCGGGAATATTCAGCGTATTCGCGGTGGTGATGAACATCACGTTGGAGAGATCGTAATCGACCTCCAGATAGTGGTCGTTGAACGTGCCGTTCTGCTCGGGGTCGAGCACCTCCAAGAGCGCTGAGGACGGATCGCCGCGGAAGTCGGCGCCCATCTTGTCGATCTCGTCCAGCAGGAACAGCGGGTTCGAGGTCTTGGCCTTGCGCATCGACTGGATGATCTTGCCCGGCATCGAGCCGATATAGGTGCGCCGATGGCCGCGAATCTCGGCCTCGTCGCGCACGCCGCCGAGCGACACGCGCACGAACTCGCGCCCCGTGGCCTTGGCGATCGACTTGCCGAGCGAGGTCTTGCCGACGCCCGGAGGGCCGACCAGGCACAGGATCGGGCCGGTCAGCTTGTTGGCGCGCGACTGCACCGCAAGGTACTCGACGATGCGGTCCTTGACCTTCTCAAGCCCGTAGTGATCGGCATCGAGCACCGCCTGCGCGGCGGGAAGATCCTTCTTGACCTTGGACTTCTTCGCCCACGGGATCGACAACAGCCAGTCGAGATAGTTGCGCACGACGGTGGCTTCCGCCGACATCGGCGACATCTGGCGCAGCTTCTTCAGTTCGTGCTGCGCCTTCTCGCGGGCTTCCTTGGAGAGCTTGGTCTTGGCGATCTTCTCTTCGAGGTCGGCCAGTTCGTCGCGGCCCTCCTCGTCGCCCAGCTCCTTCTGGATCGCCTTCATCTGCTCGTTGAGGTAGTACTCGCGCTGCGTCTTCTCCATCTGGCGCTTGACGCGCGAGCGGATGCGCTTCTCGACCTGCAGCACGGAAATCTCGCTCTCCATCAGGCCGAGCACCTTCTCAAGGCGCTTGGAGACGGACAGCGTTTCGAGGATGTCCTGGCGGTCGGCGATCTTGACCGCGAGATGCGAGGCGATGGTGTCGCCGAGCTTGGCAAGATCGGTGATCTGCTGCACGACGCCGACCACCTCGGCGGAAATCTTCTTGTTGAGCTTCACATAGCTCTCGAAGTCGGACACCACCGAGCGCGCCAGTGCCTCCGCCTCCACGGTGCTGACATCGGTATCGGCCAGCGCCACGGCGGACGCCTCGTAGAATTCGGAGCGGTCGGTGTAGCTCTCGACGCGCGCGCGCGACAGACCCTCGACCAGCACCTTGACGGTGCCGTCGGGCAGCTTGAGCAACTGCAACACACTCGCCAGCGTGCCGATCTCGTAGATGGTGTCCGGGCTTGGATCGTCGTCGGACGCATTCTTCTGCGTCGCCAGCATGATCAGCGCATCGGTCTTCATCACCTCTTCGAGGGCGCGAATGGACTTCTCGCGGCCGACGAACAGCGGCACGATCATGTGCGGGAAGACAACGATGTCGCGCAGCGGCAGCACCGGATAGGTGTGGCTTTCGCCGGGGACGATCGAGGGCCGAGGCTTGGAGGCTGTCATCGCCTGTTCCTTATACTGTGCCCCCTTGCACGCAGCCCGCCGTTAGCGCCGCCGCCACAAGGTGCCGAAAAGACCCCGTCGGGGTCGAATATCCGGGTGGGGAAGAGAAGCCCGCGGTTGCGACCGCCGGGCGGTCTCTCACCTTGACCGGACGACCGGTAGCGAATCCCTGCCGCCGGCCACTACCGGCATTAGGTGGCGATGCGCCGACAAGGTGTCAAGTGAAGGCAAATTGCCGGTTCACAACAATAAATCTCACTTATTTCCCCTCGCCCGGCTTGCCGGGAGAGGGTCAGGGTAAGGGAGAATGCCGGAGGAACGAAAGAGCACGAAAGGCGCGAGATAGAATAGAGTTTGGTAGCGGGCGGGAGGCGAAGCGCCGCGCCGTGCGCCGCTCCGGAACCCTCGCCGATGCTCCGACGCCAACCTCTCCCGGTGCGGGAAGAGGTCGACGCTACCTCAGGCGCGGGCCGGGCTTTCAGCGGTACGATCCGACCGGTCGGCGTAGATGTACAAGGGCCGCGCGGTTCCCTCGACCACCTCGCGGGAGATCACCACCTCCTCGACGCCCTCAAGGCCCGGCAGGTCGAACATCGTCTCCAGCAGAATGCTTTCGAGGATGGAGCGCAGGCCGCGCGCGCCGGTCTTGCGTTCGATCGCCTTGCGCGCCACCGCGCCGAGCGCCTCGTCGGCGAAGGTCAGTTCGATGTTCTCCATCTCGAACAGCCGCTGGTACTGCTTGACCAGCGCGTTCTTCGGGTCGGTGAGGATCTTCTTCAGCGACGCCTCGTCGAGGTCTTCCAGCGTCGCCACCACCGGCAGGCGGCCGACGAACTCGGGGATCAGACCGTACTTGAGCAGATCCTCCGGCTCGACCTCACGGAAGATTTCGCCGGTACGGCGATCCTCCGGCGCCATCACCTGCGCGCCGAAGCCGATCGAGGTGGTGCGGCCGCGCGCCGAGATGATCTTCTCAAGCCCGGCAAAGGCGCCGCCGCAGATGAACAGGATATTGGTGGTATCGACCTGCAGAAACTCCTGCTGCGGATGCTTGCGCCCGCCCTGCGGCGGCACGGAGGCGACGGTGCCTTCCATGATCTTCAGCAGCGCCTGCTGCACGCCCTCACCCGACACGTCGCGGGTGATCGAGGGATTGTCGGACTTGCGCGAAATCTTGTCGATCTCGTCGATATAGACGATGCCGCGCTGCGCCCGCTCGACGTTGTAGTCGGCGGACTGCAACAGCTTGAGGATGATGTTCTCGACGTCCTCGCCGACGTAGCCGGCCTCGGTCAGCGTCGTCGCGTCCGCCATCGTGAACGGCACGTCGAGGATGCGCGCCAGCGTCTGCGCAAGAAGCGTCTTGCCGGAGCCGGTCGGGCCGATCAAAAGGATGTTCGACTTCGCCAGCTCGACATCATTGTGCTTGGTCTGGTGGTTGAGCCGCTTGTAGTGGTTATGCACCGCGACCGAGAGCACCTTCTTGGCGTGCGCCTGCCCGATGACGTAGTCGTCGAGCACCTTGCAGATTTCCTTCGGGGTCGGAATGCCGTCGCGCGACTTCACCAGCGAGGACTTGTTCTCCTCGCGGATGATGTCCATGCACAGTTCGACGCATTCGTCGCAGATGAACACCGTCGGCCCGGCGATCAGCTTGCGGACTTCGTGCTGGCTCTTTCCGCAGAACGAGCAATACAGGGTGTTCTTGGAGTCGCTGCTTCCGACCTTGCTCATTCCAGTCTCCGTCCGCCTCGATCGCTCCGATAGCCCTGCGTGACGACGCAACAGCCGTGCCCGGAAGCGACCTCTCCTTCTCCAGGAGCCGCAGGCAATCCGCGGCCCGTTCACAAACCCCCACGCCTTTGGACCGGTTCGCAAGCCTTGCGAACCATGCTGTCATCCGACTATCAAAAATTCGCTAACCGGAGAACAGCCCCACCTTGAGCCTGGAGCCATTCTGCCTCCGGTTAGACCGGAAACAAGGCCCCAGGTTTCAGCTTCGGCGCGCTTCTTTCGTAGGGACAAAGCCCTGTCCTGCCAGAACCGCGACCGCTATTTGCGACCATAGCGTGATTTGGGCCTCCGGGGCGAGCCTTTCCCGCCGATTTCCCGCCGTTCACGGAACCCGCGCCCCTCCCCCGCTGAACGAGAACGAATGCAGGCCAATGCGGCAGGATAGCGGCGCCTCAGGATGCCTTCGGCTGGGTGTCCTCAGGGCGCTTGTCGAGCACCTTGTCGATCAGGCCGAACTCCCTGGCCATCTCGGAGGTGAGGAACTTGTCACGCTCCAGCGCGTCCTCGATCGCCTTGTACTCCTGCCCGGTGTGCTTGACGTAGATCTCGTTGAGCCGCTTCTTCAGGTTCAGGATTTCCTGGGCATGCAGCATGATGTCGGTGGCCTGGCCCTGGAAGCCGCCGGACGGCTGATGCACCATGATGCGGGCGTTCGGCAGCGCAAAGCGCATATCCTTCTCGCCGGCGGCGAGCAGCAGCGACCCCATCGAGGCCGCCTGCCCGGTGCACAGCGTCGAGACCGGCGGGCGGATGAATTGCATGGTGTCGTAGATCGCCAGCCCCGACGTCACCACCCCGCCCGGCGAGTTGATGTACATCGAGATTTCCTTCTTCGGATTCTCGGCTTCGAGAAACAGAAGCTGCGCCACGATCAAGGTCGACATGCCGTCCTCGACCGGGCCGGTGACGAAGATGATCCGCTCCTTGAGCAGGCGCGAGAAGATGTCGTAGGCCCGCTCGCCGCGGTTGGTCTGCTCGACCACCATCGGCACGAGGTTCATGTAGGTCTCGATCGGATCGCGCATGGATCACCTGAAAGTTATCGCGAGGGCGCGCCGGGGGACGGCGGCAAGCGGGTTCATCGCCGTCACTAGATAGGTCCCCGCGCCGCGAAGGCAAGACCTGTGCCGGCAAGCCCCTACTCAAGCCGATTCGCGCCGGCCGCGCCAAGCCGGAAGCGCGGCGCGCGGCAACGCTTCCGGCGCTATGCTTAACGAAAGCCGCCTCACGCCGCGGAGGCGTCCTCCTCGTCGTCCTTGAACAGCTCCTCGCGGCTGACCGGCTTGTCGGTCACTTTGGCCAGTTCGAGCAGGAAATCGACCACCTTGTCCTCGTAGATCGGCGCGCGAAGCTGCGCCAGCGCCTGCGGGTTGCTGCGATAGAAGTCCCAGACTTCCTTCTCGCGGCCCGGCATCTGGCGCGCGCGCTCGACCACGGCGCGGCCGACCTCGTCCTCGCTGACGGTGATCGCGTTCTTCTCGCCGATCTCGGACAGCACCAGGCCGAGCCGGACGCGGCGGTCGGCGATCTTGCGGTAGTCCTCCATCGCCTTGTCTTCAGTGGTGTCCTCGTCGGCAAAGCTCTTGCCGGCGGACGCCATCTCAGCCTTGATGGACTCCCACATCAGCTTGAACTCGTCCTCCACCAGCGAGGGCGGCGGATCGAAGCGGTGTGCCTCGTCGAGGCGGTCGAGCAGCTTGCGCTTGACGCGCTGGCGCGACACCATCGCGTATTCCGTCTTCATGCGCTCGCGCACCGCCTCTTTCAGTTTGTCGAGGCTCTCCATGCCGAGCGTCTTGGCGAACTCGTCGTCGATCGCGATCTCGCCCGGCGCCTCGATGGCGGTAGCGGTGGTCTCGAACTCGGCCGGCTTGCCGGCCAGTTCGGCGTTGGCATAGTTGGGCGGGAACGACACCTTCAGCGTCCGGGTCTCACCGACGCCGATGCCGAGCAACTGCTCCTCGAAGCCCGGAATAAAGGTGTTGGAACCGATCTGCACAGCGATCCCCTCGCCGCTGCCGCCCTCGAACGGTGTGCCGTCGATGGTGCCCTTGAACGAAATGGTGACACGATCGTCGGTCTCGGCCTTGCCGCCCTCGGTCTTGGGGGCATAGGGCCGGTTCTGGTCGGCGATGCGCTTGACGGCCTCGTCGACGTCGGCGTCCGACACCTCGGCGACCGGCCGCTCAACCTCGAAGCTTTTGAAATCGGCCAGCGTGATCGGCGGCACCACTTCGACCGCGACCGTGTAGACGAGGTCGCTCTTGCCATCGAGCAGCGCCTCGACCGCCTCCTTCTCCTCCGGCATCGTTACCTTCGGCTCGGTGGCGAGGCGGAAGCCGCGCTCGGTGAAGACACGCGAATTGGTGTCGCGGATCAACTGCTCGATGGTCTCGGCCTTGACCGAGCGGCCGTACAGCTTCTTCAGATGGGCCACCGGCACCTTGCCGGGGCGGAAGCCATTAAGCCGCACCTTGTCCTTGAGATCGATGAGCTTTTCATCGACCTTGGTCTCGATGTCGGCAGCCGGGACGCTGATCTCGAATTCGTGCTTCAGTCCGTCGGCGACGGTTTCCTTCACCTGCATGGCGTCGATCTTCTTCCGCTGGCCCGCAGCGCGGGCGGTTAGCCTTTCCGAACGCTTAACGCGCGGTTGCAGCGCCAGACGTTCGATACCGATGGACAGACGACCGCGAAGGGCACAGGCCCTGGCCCGGTCCGCCGCGATCGCCGCTGATTACATGACCGCGATGACTATTCAAGAAGATCACTGTTCAAGAATAAGTCGGTTCGTGATCGGTCCGGCAGCCCATTCCGCCCAGCCGGCGATAAACCGCGCCGGTTCCGGGATGTGGGTCCGCACCCGCCGAAGTCGGCACCCGGTCGACAGGGGCGTCGGATAACCCTGCCGTCTATACGGTTTCGCTGCGATTTCCAACCGGCAATTGCGCCTCCCGCACCCCGTCGCGGCGCCTCCCCGGCGCCCGGCCCGGACGCACCCGCGGCCGCCGCTGTGACAAAGGGGAAAACAGGAACAGCCGACCCGCGCCACGCCCCGCAAGCGGGACGCCGGAGG
>JBARWE010000247.1:0-1792 GCA_049646625.1 Xanthobacteraceae bacterium | reverse complement strand
TGCGGGCGCTGCGAAGCGGCCGGCGGCGCCCGGCGAACCACCGCCCGAGCGGCCCCGATATCATTGCAGGTCGAAGCGGAACGGCACGGAGAAGGCGAACTGCGTGCCGGGCACGTCGGACGGCGGTGTCGGCAGCGGCTCGGCGCGCCGCAACAGCGCCAGAGTTTCGTGGTCGAGCGCCTCGGAGCCGGTGCCCTTGACGAGGCGGCTCTCGATGACGCGGCCATGACGATCGACGACGAACGCCACCCGCGCGGTGCCATGCTCGCGCCGCGCCTGGGCCGCCGCCGGGTAACGCTTGTTGCGTTGCAGATGCAGCGCCAGCTTGCGCTTCCAACTGACGATCGAGGCGGTGCGCGCCGCGGTCGCGGTCGGCGCGGTGGTGACTGACGAGGAGATGAGCGGCGGCGCGGTGTTGGGGTTTTCTTCCTTCTGCTCTTCCTGCTTTTCTTCCGGCTTCGGCGGCGTGGTGGCCAGCGCGACCTCAGGTTCGGGGGCCGGTGTCGGCGGAATCGCCTCCTGCTCCTCCTGCTGCTGTTCCTTTTTCTCGACGACTTGTTCGGCCGGCGGCGGTGCTTGTTCGGTCTGGATCTGCTCTTCGCCCGGCGCAACGTCGCGCGGTGGAGCGTTCTCGAACGAGGCGGTGGTGAAATCGACCTCGATGGCGTCGATCTCGTCGAGCACGTCGCCCTCGCTCGGTTTGGCAATGATCGCGGCGGCGACGGCACAATGCAGCGCAAGGATCGCGACGAAGCAGGTCGTCCAGCGGATCAGCTCGGTGCGAGTCATGCCGAAGGCGATCGACGGCGTCATGGCGAGCCTGCCTTCTCCAGCGCGACCAGCGCGATCTTGAGATAGCCGGTGTCGCGCAATTCGTTCATCAGCTTCATCACGTCGCCATAGGGAACCACCTTGTCGGCGCGGACGAAGATGCGCTTGGTGCGGTCGCCGCCGGCAAGTTGATCGAGGCTTGCCCCGATCGCCGCGCGGCTGACCGGGGTTTCGCCGATCGCCAGCGTGCCGTCGCTCTTGAGGCTGACGAAGATCGGCTTGTCGGGGCGGGGCTGTTGCCTGGCGGTCGAGGCCGGCAGATCGACCGGCAGGTCGACCGTCGCCAGCGGCGCGGCAATCATGAAAATGATCAAAAGGACGAGAATGACGTCGATGAACGGCGTGACGTTGATGTCATGCACCGGAGCAAGGTCGTCTTCGGTCGGTTGCTGGAGTTGCGCGCCCACGCCGTCTCTCCGTTCACTCCGCCGCCGCGCGATGGCGGAAACCCTCGGAGCGGTCGAGGTCGCGGCTGACCATGCGCAACAGCTCCGCGGCGCCGTCGCCGAGCAGGCCGCGATAGCCGGCGGTCGCGCGGGCGAACATATTGAAGATGATGACGGCGGGGATCGCCGCCACCAGCCCGAGCGCGGTGGCGAGCAGCGCCTCGGCGATGCCGGGCGCCACCACCGCGAGATTGGTGGTCTGTGCCTTCGAGATGCCGATGAAGGAATTCATGATGCCCCACACCGTGCCGAACAGGCCGACGAATGGCGCGGTCGAGCCGATGGTGGCGAGGATGCCGGTGCCGCGCGTCATGCGCCGCGCGGCGGCCAGTTCGATGCGGCTGAAATGCGAGGCGACGCGCTCCTTGACGCCCTCGGGATTCATCGCGTCGTGCGAGCGGCGGATCTCGTCGACGGCGGCGCGGCACAGCTGTGCCACATCGCTGTTGACGCCGGTGAGAGCGGTGCCGGCATCGGCCAGCGCGCCGGCCTGCGCGAGCCGCGCGATGTCGCGG
>JBARWE010000246.1:0-3269 GCA_049646625.1 Xanthobacteraceae bacterium | reverse complement strand
GTCTCGATCTCGCTGATCAGGGCGCGGCGCTGCTCGGCGAAGGCCGCCGGCGCTTCCTCAAGCCGGGCACGCTCGGCGGTCAGTTCGGCGATGCGCGCCTCGACGGTGGCGATCTGGGCCGAGGCGTTCTCGCGCCGGCGCTGCCACTCCGCCTGTTCGGCGGCGATCGCCTGCACGCGACGGTCGGCGAGTTCGGCCTCGCGCGCCAGCGCCTGCGCCTCGGCGCGCACCTGCGCGGCACGGCGGCGACGGCCGTCCATGTCCTCGCGGGCAACTGTGAGTTCGGCCTGTGTATCGTCGGTCGGCGGCAACTCTGCCAACTGGCGGGCGGCGTCCTCATGTGCGGCGGCGATCTCGCCGCGGTTGGCGGCAAGCCGTGCCTGCGCCTCGGCCAGCGCCGAGCGACGCGCGGCATGGCGGTTGATCTCGCGTTCGGCCGCGACATGACGCTCGCGTGCGGCGTCGGCCTCGCGCTGCGCGGTACGCCAGCCGTTGCGCGCCTCGGTCTCGGCGGCGGCCGCCGCTTTCAGCGCTAGTTCGGCGTTGTCCAGCGCCTGCCGCTTGGCCAGCGCATCGCGTTTGGCCTCTTCCAGTTCGGCCTCGATATCGACCAGCCGGGCGCGTTCGGCGAGCCGCCGCGCCGCGCCGGTCGGGGCGTGGGCGGAGGCAATGAAACCGTCCCAGCGCCACAGGTCGCCGTCCGGCGACACCAGCCGCTGGCCAGTCTTGAGCTGCCCGACAAGCTGCGGGCCACGTTCGCGATCGACGACGCCGATCTGGCGCAGGCGGCGGGTCAGTTCCGGCGGCGCCTCGACGTGATCGGCCAGCATCTCGACGCCGTCCGGCAGCGCCGGATCGTCCTCGATGCCGCCAACCTCGCTCCAGCGCATCGGCGCGCTGGCGTCGACCGGCGCGTCAAGCTCGTCGCCGAGCGCGGCGCCCAGCGCCTTCTCATAGCCCTTGCCGACATGGATGCCGTCCATGATCGGCGGCCACAGGTTCTTGGTCTCGCCGTTGACGATCTTGGCGATGGTCTTGGCTTCGGTCTCCAGCCGCTGCACCCGCTTGTCGGCCTCGACCACCGGCGAGCGGGCCGCCTCAAGCGTCTGGCGCGCAGCGATATGCGCAGCCTCGCGCTCGCGGGTGGTGGTCTCGGCGGCGCTGAGCGCGGCCTGCGCCGCCTCAATAGTGGCGGCCAGTTCGTCGAGATTGCCGAAGCCGCCGGTCGCCTCGGTGAGCCTTGCGACCTCGGCCTCGACGTTGGCGATTTCCTGATCGACGCGGGCAAGCCGGCCTTGGTGGTTGCGGACGCTCGCCTCGAACTGATTGCGCTTGGCGGTGACGTCAGCCAGCGCCGTGGTCAGTCGCGAAAACGTCTGTTCGGCGGCGGCCAGCGCCGCCTCGGCTTCGGTCACGCGGCTGTCGGCGCCGTTGCGTAAGTCCACGCGCGCCTTGATCTCGTCCTTCAGCGTTGCGTCCTCGGCGGCGAGCCGGGTCAGCGCCTCGTCGGCGTCGGAGGACTGGCGGCGCTCGCGCTCGATGTCGGCGGCGAACTGCGTCAGGCGCTGCGCCAGTTCGGCGGCGCGCTCGCGGGCGCGGGCTTCGTCGCGGTCGAGCTGGTCGCGGGCATTGGTGAGCCGTTGCAGGCCGGCGGCGGCGCGCGCTTCGTTATCGCGCAAGCCCGGCAGTTCGGCAGCGCGGATCGCCTGCACCTTGGCGGCCTCGGCCTGCTCGCGGGTACGCTCGGCCAGTTCGCGCACGGCGAGGTCGTGGACCTGGCCGGCCTCGGCGACGCCGGCATGGGCAGCGACCCAGCGCAGGTGAAACAGCGTCGCCTCTGCCTTGCGCACTTTGCCGGCGAGGTCGCGATAGCGGATCGCCTGCCGCGCCTGCTTCTTGAGGCCGTCGATCTGTGATGACAGTTGGCCGATGACGTCCTCGGCGCGGGTCAGGTTGGTCTCGGCGGCGCGCAGTCGCAGTTCGGCCTCGTGCCGGCGCGCATGCAGCCCGGCGATGCCGGCGGCGTCCTCCAGCACGCGGCGGCGCTGCTCGGGCTTGGCCTGGATGATCTCGCCGATCTTGCCCTGGTGCACCAGCGCGGGCGAGCGGGCGCCGGTGGCGGCATCGGCGAACAGGATCTGCACGTCGCGGGCGCGCACCTCGCGGCCGTTGATGCGGTAGACCGAGCCGGCGCCGCGCTCGATGCGGCGCGATACTTCGAGGATTTCGAGGTCGTTGAGGGCGGCCGGCGCGCTGCGATCGGTGTTGTCGATCGTCATCACCACTTCGGCGTGGTTGCGCGAGGGGCGAGAGTTGGTGCCGGCGAAGATCACCGCTTCCATGTCGGCGGCGCGCAGCGACTTGTAGGAGGTCTCGCCCATCGACCAGCGCAGCGCTTCGACCAGGTTCGACTTGCCGCAGCCGTTCGGGCCGACCACCCCGGTGAGGCCCGGCTCGATCAGGAAATCCGTCGGTTCGACGAAGGATTTGAAGCCGTGCAGGCGGAGGCGGGTCAGTTTCATGTCAGGCAAGCTCGGTTCGCTGGGTGCTCCGGTATCGTCGGGCACGGACGCTGCACGGCCGCAAGCCCTTGTGGCATGACGCACCGCACCCCCAAAATCTTCGAACGACAATGGCGGGCTGGCGGTATCGGGGCAATCGGAAGTTTGGTTTTTCCAACGGCTTTTTTCATCGCCCCGGTGGGTTTAAGCCCTTTTTTCAACAGGGATTTTCGCCCGACTCACGAAACGGTGAGGTGGCCCCGGCAAGCGTTGTGGCGGGTAAAAGAGTCGTTTGTGAGTCGGGCAGCGCGGGGCGCGGCCTCAGCCCTTGAGCAGGGGGTCGATGATCTTCTGGAACGCCTCGAACGAGGTCTCGCCGCGCACCATCGTGTCGTTGACGAAGAAGGTCGGGGTCGAATTGATCTTCAGCGTCTTGACCGCGTAGTCCTGGCTTTCCTTGATGGCGTCGAGCAGCTTCTGGTCCTTCAGGCAGGTCTCGAACTGCTGTTCGCCCATGCCGGCCTGGCGCGCCACGCGCTTGAGCGGCGCGGTCGGGTTCTGCACGGCCCAGACGTCCTGCTGGCGGAACAACAGATCGATCGCGGCGAAGTACTTGTTGGCGTCGCCATCGGCGATGCAGCGCGCCAGCATCGAGCCGGCGGCGGCGGTGAGGTCGAGCGGAAACTCGCGGAACACGAAGCGCGCCTTGCCGCTGTCGATATAGGCCGCCTTGAGCTTCGGAAACACGTCCTTGGTGAAGGTGGCGCA
>JBARWE010000245.1:0-6130 GCA_049646625.1 Xanthobacteraceae bacterium | reverse complement strand
ATCTCGATCTGGAGCGCGACTTTCCGGCCGGACGGCTGCGCGATGCGCTCAACGCGCATGTCCGGCCGTGGCCGATCGGCATAAAGTCCGTCGATGTCGTTCCGGAATCGTTCGAGGCGCGCTTCTCGGCCATCGGCCGCCATTATCGCTATCGCATCGTCAATACCCGCGCCAATCTCGCGCTCGATGCCGGGCGCGCATGGCGGGTGCCGAGGAAGCTCGATGCCGCGGCGATGCATGCAGCCGCGCAGCGGCTGATCGGCAAGCACGACTTCACCACCTTCCGCGACACCGAGTGTCAGGCGAAATCGCCCGAGAAGACGCTCGACCAACTCGATGTCCTGCGTGACGGCGATCGCATCGATATCGTCACCTCGGCGCGCTCGTTCCTGCATAGCCAGGTGCGCTCGATGGTCGGCTCGCTGGTGTGGGTCGGCGAGGGGCGCTGGAGCGCCGCCGATCTCGCCGCGGCGCTGGATGCGCGCGCGCGCTGTGCCTGCGGACCGGTCGCGCCGCCGGAGGGGCTGTATCTGGTGCGGGTCGACTACTGAGGCCGCGCCAGAACCTGCCGCAGCACGTCCCAGAACAACGCCTCGCCTTTCGCGACGTTGGCGCTCCAGTGGTCGGCGGCGGCTTCGTCGGCGCCGTCGGTGATGAACTTGAAGGCGCGCCATGGCACACCGTAATGCGCGCAGACGCGGGCGATAGCGAACAGTTCCATGTCCACCACGCCGATATTGTTCTCGGCGAGCCAGGGGTCGGCGGCGGTGACGAAACTGTCGCCGGTACCGCAGACCACGCTGCCGTAGCCGGAGCCGAGAATGTGGTCGTCCGCGCTGAGCGGTGTGACGCCACGCGGCGCCAGCGGCATCGCCATCATGTCGCGCTGCACGACATGGGAAATCTCGACAAGGCCGCTGAGCGCCGCATCAATCCGGCCGACGGTGCCGTAGTTGACGACGAGGCGCGGTGCGGCCGCGCGCAATGCCTCGGCGGTGGCGAGCGCGGTGTTGATCTTGCCGACCCCGGTATAGACCACGCGGACGCCATCCGGCGTGTGCGCGCTGTCCAGTTCGCCCGGCAGCGCGGTCAGCACCAGCACCGTCATGCGAAATAGCGTTCCAGCACGCCGCGATAAATCTGCGTCAGCCGTTCAAGGTCGGCGACCGGTACGCGCTCGTCGATCTGGTGCATGGTGTCGCCGACCAGGCCGAACTCCAGCACGGGGCAATAGTGCGTGATGAAGCGCGCGTCGGATGTGCCGCCGCCGGTGCTCATCTCCGGCCTGCGACCAGTTACTTCCTCGATCGCGGCAACGACGAGGTCGGTGAACGGCCCCGGCCGGGTCAGGAACACGTCGGCGTTCGACGGCTCCCAGACGACGCGGGCGTGACTATCGCTGCCAGTTGCCGCATCGATGCGGCCTTCGACCAGCGCCTTGAGCGAATTTTGCGTGTGGCAGTCGTTGTAGCGGATGTTGAAACGTGCGCGCGCCTCGCCGGGGATGACGTTCCAGGCCGGGTTGCCGACGTCGGCGGAGACGAACTCCAGGTTCGACGCCTGGAACATCTCGCTGCCGCGGTCGAGTGGTTCGGCCAGCACTGCGGCGATCAGCGCCGCGAGGCGGGGAATCGGATTGATCGCGCGATGCGGATAGGCGACGTGGCCCTGCTTGCCCTCGACGATCAGCGTGCCCGACAGTGAGCCGCGTCGCCCGACCTTGATGGTATCGCCGAGTTCGGCGACGTTGCTTGGCTCGCTGAGCAGGCAGTGGTCGAACGTCTCGCCGCGCGCCGCCGCCCATTGCAGCAGCTTGACGGTGCCGTTGACGGCCGGACCTTCCTCGTCGCCGGTGATCAGAAACGAGATCGAGCCGTTGATCGCCCCGCCGTGCGCGGCGAGGTGATTGAGCGCGGCGGCGACCGCACAGGCGATGCCGCCTTTCATATCGACCGCGCCGCGGCCGTAGAGCAGGCCGTCACTGATCTCGCCGGAGAACGCGCCATGCCGCCACGCCGCCTCCTCGCCCGGCGGCACCACGTCGGTATGGCCGGCGAACATGAGGTGCGGCCGCGCCTCGCCGATGCGGGCGTAGAAGTTGTCGACCGGCGGGCTGCCGGGTTCGGTGAAGGTGACGCGATGGGTCTCGAAGCCCGCCTTGGACAGCACACGGTCAAGCACGTCGAGCGCGCCGGCGTCGAGCGGTGTCACGGAGGGGCAGCGGATCAGATCGCGGGCGAGCGAAACGGCGTCGGGTGGCATGATGTGGTCAATCCCAACTCGTGCCCTCGAAGCCCGGACTGCCGAAGGCGACGCCGCCATCGACGGTGACGGTGGCTCCGACCACATAGTCGCCGGCGCGCGAAGCCAGATAGATCGCGGTGCCGGCGATATCTTCAATGGTGCCGACGCGGCCGGCCGGCACCCGCCGTGCCACGCCTTCGGCATTGTCGCGCGCGGCGCGGTTCATCTCCGAGCCGAACGCGCCCGGCGCGATCGCGCTGACCGCGATGTGGTCCTTGATCAGCCGCACCGCCATGCGCCGCGTCAGGTGGATCAGCCCGGCCTTGCTCGCCGCGTAAGGATAGGTTTCTAGCGGGTTGACGAAGATGCCGTCGATCGAGGCGATGTTGATGACCTTGGCGGGCTGCGCGGCCGAGGCGGCGGCGCGCAACGGCGCGGCCAGCGCCTTGGTGACGAAGAACGGCGCCTTCAGGTTGAGATCGACCACCTTGTCCCAGCCGCTCTCGGGAAACTCGTCGAAAGCGGCGGCCCAGGCGGCGCCAGCATTGTTGACGAGGATGTCGAGGCGCTGTTCGCGCGCCGTGAAGGCGGCCGCGAGTTTCTCCGCGCCGTCAACGGTCGAGATGTCGATCGGCAGCGCGATGCACTCGCCGGCGAATTGCGCGGTCAATTCCTGCGCGGTCGCCTCGCAGGCGGTGGCCTTGCGCGCGGTGATGTAGACGCGCGCCGCACCCTGCGCCAGAAAACCTTGTGCGATCATCTTGCCGAGGCCGCGCGAGCCTCCGGTGACGAGGGCGGTGCGTCCGGCGAGCGAGAACAGGTTCTCCAGCATAATGTCTCCATGTCCTATGTTGTCGTCTCATGTCGTCGTCCCGGCCGTCGCGCGGTTGTGGGGCTGCAACCGCGCGGGTGTCAAGGATGCGGCGTCACCCGATGTCGAGCCGGCGAAACCGGTTCCACAGCGCGGTTGCCGCCCCCGAGACGAGGGGCGGCAGGAAGCGGGCTTCCTGATAATTGCCGTTCAGCGAAATGCGCGGCAGCGCGCTCAGGTGACCGGCATGCGCGGCGAACACCGTGCCGGGGCGGGTGGTGACGGCGGTGGTGAAGCCGAGCGCTTCGGCAAGCGCAAACTCGCGGGACCCGGCGGCGCTGCGGTAGCCGTACGGATAGGCGAAATGCGTCACGTCGCGGCCGAGCGCGGCGGCGATCCGCTCGCGGCTGTCGGCCATCTCGGCGCGCGCGGTGGCCTCATCCTGCTTCGCCAGGTTGCAATGGGTCACGGTGTGGGCGCCGAGCGTGATGAGCGGATCGGCGGCGAAGGCGCGCAACTCGTCCCATGACATGCAAAGCTCGCTGCCGATGCCGTCGCTGTCGACGCAGTGGCGGGCACACCACTCGCCGACGGCGCGCACCGCGGCGCGATCGTCGGCCTGCGCCACCACCCAGCCGTTGAGGCGGGCGAAGGCGGCGTGCTTGCCCTCGACGGTCGTCATCTCGAAATGCTGATCATCGCCGTCGATCGCGACCGTGATGCGGTCGTTGGCCGCGATCAGCCGTTCCAGCGCCACCCACCACAGCCGCCCGCGTCCTGCGGCAAAGTCGCTGGCGACATAGACGGTGGCGGGTGCATCGAACTCGCGCAGGATCGGCAGCGCCACGTCGCGGTTGTCGCGATAGCCGTCGTCGAAGGTGAGGCAGGCAAAGCGCCGCCCGGTCTTGGGCGCTTTGAGGCGGCGCGGCAGATCGTCGAGCGGGATGATGTCGATATTCTCCGCCTTGAGATAGCTGAGCGTGGCGCGCAGGAACTCCGGCGTGATCTCAAGCAGGCGATTGGGCTGGAACGCGCCGTCGCGCGCGGGGCGGACGTGATGCAGCATGAAGATGGCGCCGGCACCGCCGAACAGCGGCTTGAACAGGCGGTGCAGGCCGGTCAGCGCCAGCGTTCCGAGGCCGGTGCGGATGATGCGGTCGCGCAAGCCGCTCATGCGACGGCGACAGGCGAGTGCGGCGAAAGGAGCGGCGGGACCATTGCTCCACCGTACCGCAGGCGCCTGAAGAAACGGTTAGCCGGTTTGCCGCATTTGCTTTCAAAGGTTTTTTACGGTTTTGCAAATTGACAGTTCGGCAACGGTTTGTTTTCTCTGTGCTTCCTGAAGCTCCGGCGAACCGGCCGGGCGATTTTTTCCTCCGCGTTTCGCCAGCCAGGACATGGCATGCACCGTTTCTTCCAATGGAGCCATAAGTGGTGGCCGGGGCTTATCCCTCTCGCCCTGTTGTGGGTCGCGGCGCTGTGGAGCACGACAGCGCCGCTGGAGCGTGAACTCGCCGCCCGCGCCGGGCAGGCGCTGGAGGGTAATGTGCTCGACCAGACGCGGCTCGGGGTGTTCGGCCGCGACCTGACCTTCGCGGCGGCGGCGTTCTCGCGCGAGGGCCGGCAAAGCGCAGTCGCCGCCATCGAGGCGGTGCCGGGCATCCGGCTGGTGGTCGACGAAAGCCGGCTGGTGCCGGAGGCGCGGCCGTTCGTCTGGACGATCGAACGCGACGTGGTGCGGGTGACGCTCGGCGGCAGCGCGCCGCTGCCGGCGATCAAGGGTCGCCTCGCCGAGACGGCGCGTGCGGCGCTCGGCGTGGTTGAGATTGTCGACCACACCGGGCTTGCGCGCGGCGCGCCGCCGCGCTTCGACGCCGCCGCGACGCTTTTGATCGAACAGGTGGCCAAGCTCAAGGAAGCGCGCATCTCGCTGTCCGATACAGCCGTGAAGCTGGCCGGCGTCGCCCGCGAACTGGGCGGGCGCGAGGCGATCGCCGCCGCGCTGAAAAGCCTGCCGCCCGGATATTCGGTGGCGGCCAACGTGATCCAGGCGCCGCCTTACGTCTTTCAGGCCAACAAGGATCCGGTTGCCGATACCTTGACGCTGACCGGCAACGTCCCCGACGACAGCGCCAAGGCCCATGTCATCGGCGCGGCCGCGCGGAAATTCGTCAGCGGCAAGGTCGCCGACCAGCTCAAGACCAGCATCGGCGCGCCGGCCGGCTTCGTCGCCGCGGCGGTGCCGGCGCTGGAGGCGCTGTCGCGGCTGTCGACCGGCAGCCTGGTCATCACCGACCGCGAGGTGACGCTGACGGGAGACGCCCTTTACGCTGCGGCGGTGACGGACATCCGCAGCCGCCTGCTATCGAATTTGCCGCGCGACTGGCGCGGCAAGGTCGAGATCACGGTGCGCCCGGCGGCCGGGCCGGTCGATGCCACGGTGTGCCAGGACCTGCTGGGGCAACTGATGGGCCGGGCGGCGATCCGGTTCGAATCGGGCGAGGCCACCATCGACCGCGATTCGGCTGGGCTGCTCGACCGGGTGGTCGAGACGGCGATGCGCTGTCCCTCCGCGCCGATCGACGTGATCGGCCATACCGACGCCGAAGGCGATGAGCCGGCCAACCAGCTGTTATCCGAGCGCCGGGCAGAGGCGGTGGTCGATTATCTGGTCAGGGCCGGCTTGCCGGCCGAACGCTTCACTGCGCTCGGCGCGGGCAGCCTGCGTCCGGTGGCGTCGAACGCCACCGCCGAAGGCCGGGCGCAAAACCGCCGCATCGAATTCGTGGTGAGGTAGCGATGAGCTTTCTCCTGACGTTCCTCTGGGGGTGGCTGGCCGCGGCCTGGTTTCTCGGCTTTGCCACCGGCTGGATATCGGTGGTCAGCCGCGGCCACGGGCCGTCGCGGGCCACGCTGCAACAGGCGCTGTTGCTGGTTGCGGCGCTGGTGGCGGCGGCCGTCGTGCAATTGGTGCCCGGACGCGCCGGCTACGCGCTCGACCTGGCGCTGCTGCTGCTCGTGGCCTATGTCGCCGGCTGCGTGCCCGGCGCCTGGCTGCGCCACAAGGTCGTGGCG
>JBARWE010000244.1:0-11365 GCA_049646625.1 Xanthobacteraceae bacterium | reverse complement strand
CGGCAAGGCGGTGCTGTTCGTGCAGGCCGACGCCACGCTGGAGCAGGACTGGATCAGGGTGGTCGAGACCACGCTTGGCGCCTTCGGCCGCATCGATTGCCTGTTCAACAACGCCGGCGGGCCAGCGCCGACCGGCAGCATCGCCAGCATCCCGGTCGAGGGGTTCGATGCGGCGATGGCACTCCTGGTGCGCTCCGTCATGCTTGGCATGAAGCATGTCGCGCCGGTGATGATGAAGGCGCACGCCGGCAGCATCATCAACAACGGTTCGATCGCAGGCCACCTCGCCGGTTATTCCAGTTCGATGATCTACAGCGCCGCCAAGGCGGCGGTGAACCATCTGTCGCGCTGCGCCGCGATGGAGCTTGGCGAGCACAACGTGCGGGTCAACTCGGTCTCGCCCGGTGCTATCGCCACCGGCATCCTCGCCAAGGCGCTCGGTATGGCACCCGAGCGCGCCGATGCGATCGGCGAGACGATGAAGGAGGGCTTTGCCAAGGCGCAGCCGATCCCGCGCGCCGGCGTTCCGGACGATATCGCGCAATGCGTGGTGTGGCTGGCGTCGGACCGTTCCACGTTCGTCAATGGTACGGATATCGTCGTTGATGGCGGCGTGATCGGCGGGCGGATGTATTCGCCGCATCAGGACAGCCTGCGCCAGACCCGGGCGGCGCTCGGTCTGTGAGCGCGCCCGGCCGCCGGCCGCGCCTGCCTCAGGCGACAGCGTTATCCCGAGGCCCAGGCGAGGTCGTGCGCCGTGCGGCCGCACATCAAGGGCAGGGTCAGCCGAAAGCAGGCGCCCGGCAACGGCCCGTCCACCAGCTTCAGGTCGCCGCCCATCTTGCTGACGATCCGGCGGCTGATGTTAAGCCCGAGTCCCAGCCCCGATTCGATCGCCCGGCCGGAGTTGTCGTGACGGCCGCGCACGAACTTCTCGAAAATGTTGTCACGGTTTTCCGGCGGAATGCCGGGGCCGTTGTCGGCAATCTCAATATGGTAGCGGCCGTCCGCGATCCATGAGCGGATCAGCACCACCGGTTCGGTCGTGCTGTTGTATTTGATCGCATTCGAGATGATGTTGATCAACACTTGGCAAAGACGGTTGGCGTCGGCGAGGATCATGGCCGCTCTGGCGCGGGCGGCGACGTTGATGGATAGCCCGCGCTGGCGCGCCAGCGCCTCGCAAACCTGAAGGGCGTGGTCGAGCACCTCGTCGGCGTCGGTCGGGGTGTTGTCCCAATCGCGTTCGCCGTGCTCCAGCGCGCTGAGGTCGAGGATTTCGTCGAGCAGCTTGGTCAGCCGCTTGCTCTCATGATAGATCGTCGCGGCGAAGCGCTCGCGTTGCGCCGCCGTCAGGTCCGCGTCGGTCAGAAGGATTTCCGAAAACGAGCGGATCGACGTCATCGGGGTGCGCACCTCGTGGCTGACCTGGGAAAGGAAATCGTCCTTCTGCTGGTGCAGTTCGCGCAACAGCGCGTTGGCCTGTTGCAGCTTCTCGGCGGTGAGGCGCAGCTCCTCCGAGGTCTTCTCCAGCTTTTGCGAATATTCGATCACCTGCTGCGTCTCGTCGGCGATGGCCATCACTTCTTCGAGCGACATGCCGTCGCCCGAGACGACTTTCGACAGCAGGATGTGGGCGGAGGCGGCGCCGATCGAGCCGGCCAGTTCGCGCTCCAACTGGCCGATGAATTCCGGCAGCGCCTCCGGCTGGTCGGCGAACGAGGTGCCGTGGGTCTCCGCGATCGACTTGAACACGGCGCGCGCCCGTTCCCAGCCAAGTACACGCTCGGCCACGAAGAACAGTTCGCCCACCGTCGCCGATCCGCGAATGAGGTGCGGCTCGACACCGAGCGGGTGCTTGAAGATGTCGACGAATTGAGTGGCCTGAATGCGCTCCAGCGCGCTCTGATGGGTGGCGAGCGAGGTTCCGATCAGGATCCCGGTGTTGAGAAACAGGCTCCAGAATACCGAGTGCACCAGCGGGTCGAGACCTTCGAGGCCGAACAGCGCGTTCGGGCGCAGCGCCGCAATGCCCCAGGGTCCGGTCTTCATCAGCGCGGCGATGGCCGGGCTGGTGGATTCGAAGCTCGGCAGGAACATGGTCCAGGCCCAGACCGCGAAGCCGACGAGAATGCCGGCGAGCGCGCCCTTGACCGTCGCCTCGCGCCAGTAGAGGCCGGCCAGCATCGCCGGCAGGAACTGGGCGACGCCGGCGAACGAGATCAGGCCGATCGGCGCCAGCGCGTCAGAGTCCGTGGTCATCCAGAAGTACAGGAAGCCGAGAAACAGGATGACGCCGATCGAGATGCGGCGGGTCTTGAGCAGCAAGCGGGCGATGCCCTGATCGCCGGCGCGCTCCAGCTTGCCCGAACTGCGCAGCGCCAGCGGCAGCACGATGTGGTTGGAGATCATGATCGACAGCGCGATCGAGGCGACGATGATCATCGAGGTCGCGCTGGAAAAGCCGCCGATGAAGGCGAACAGCGCCAACCCCGAATGGCCGGTGGACATCGGAATGGTCAGCACGAACATATCCGGGTTCGAGCCGGCCGGCATCGAGGTCAGGCCGTAAAGCGCGATCGGCACGGTGAACAGGCTGGCCAGCAGCAGATAGGTGGGGAACGCCCAGCCGGCGGTGCGCAGGTGGTTCTCGTTGGAGTTCTCGACCACGGTGATCTGGAACTGGCGTGGCAGGCACAAAACGGCGGTGGCCGACAGCACCAGGAGCGCGATCCAGCGGCTGCCGAAGGTGCCTTGCGAGAAAATCTCGATGCCGGCGTCCTGCGCGCGGCTGTAGATGTCGTCGAGGCCGCCGCTGATGCCGAACACGACATAGATGCCGACCGCCAGCAGCGCGATCAGCTTGACGATCGCCTCGAAGGCGATCGCGGCGACGACGCCATGGTGCTGCTCCTTGGCATCGACGTTGCGGGTGCCGAACAGCACGGTGAACAGCGCCATGCCGGCGGCGATGGCGAAGGCGAGGCTGACTTCGTCGAAGCCGGCGAGCGGCCCGGCGCCGGCGCTGGCCGCCGACACCACCTGGATCGAGGTGGTGATCGCTTTCAGTTGCAGGGCGATGTAGGGCGTGATGCTGACGATGGCGATCAATGTCACCAGCACGGCAAGCCGGCTCGACTTGCCGTAGCGCGATGACAACAGGTCGGCGACCGAGGTGATGCGCTGGATGCGGCCGATCCGCACCAGCTTGCGCAGCATGAACCACCAGCCGACGAACACCAGCGTCGGGCCGAGATAGATGGCGAGGAATTCCAGCCCGGCGCGCGCCGCGGTGCCGACCGCCCCGTAGAAGGTCCAACTCGTGCAGTAGACCGAGATCGACAGCGTGTAGACGAACGGCGAGCGCAGCAGTCCGCCTTCGCCCCGGCGCGAGCGGGCGTCGGAGACGAAGGCAAGCAGGAACAGAAGCCCGACATAGGCGATCGCGGTGAGGATGACGAGGTCGGCCGACAGCATCAGCTATCGCCTCGTGGCTCGCCGTCGCGCTCGACGATGTCGGGACGCGGCATCCTTCGCGACACCAGCACCGCGCCGAGGATCAGCAAGACCCAGACGGTGAACAGATAGACCGTGTCGAGGGGCGCGCCGAAAATCCGGTAAGGGCCGCTGAACAGCGTCAGCAGCGGCGGCACGATCAAAAGCGCGCCGGCGATCGGCAGCATGAACGCCGCCTGTTCGCGCCGGCGTGTCTCGGGGACGTGCCCACCTCGATGCGATTGCATGGCTTGGCCCTGGCGGCGCCCCGCAACGAGCGGGGGACGGGGTCAGAACGTGTTCAGGAGATCACTTTCTCGAACAGGCGGCGCACCGCACCGATCACCTCGTCATTGGCGTAGGGCTTGGTGACGAAACCGTCGGCACCCAGTTCCTCCGCGATCTGGCGGTCGCGTTGCTGGCCCTTGGCGGTGAGGATCAGCACCAGCACGTCGCGCGTCGCCTTGTCGGCTTTCATCTGCTTCAGCACCTCGAAGCCGGTACGCTTCGGCAGCATGAGATCAAGCACCATGACGCGCGGATGCAGGTCGCGCACGGCATCAAGCGCCGCCTCGCCATCGGTGACGGTGCTGATCGACCAGCCTGCGCGGCGCAGGATGAAGTCGAGAGATTCGAGAATCCCCGGTTCGTCCTCGGCGACAAGAACATCGACCACGATCGTCCACCTCCCTGTCCGGTTCCGGCCGGATGGTATTGTGCGGGTCTTGCATGGCTCAAGCCCGGCATTCTTTCATGCCCGCAGCATGGCACGGCCTGCCGCAAAAGCAAACGTCCCGTCCCTCAGCCGGACGGGGAAAGCGCGAATTCGCGCGGCACCAGCGGCAGCCGCGTGGTCGGATCGCCGGCGGCCGCGTCGGCGATATCCTCCTGGCGGTGCATGCAGTCGCGGCGCACGCAGAGGCGGCAGGTCGGGCCGACCGGGACGGCGAGAGCGGCTTCATTGAGCTTTAGGTCGCGGCCATAGACCGTTCGGTCGGCGTGCAACACGTCGCAGGCCAGCATCACGGAGGCATGAAACGGCTGTTCGTTGTAGGCCGCAAGGCGCTCCGATACCGTTCGCGCCACAAACAGATACCGTTTGCCGTCTGGAAACGTCACGATTTGCCGTATGACTTGTCCGGCGTTGCGGAACGCGGCGTAGAGCGCCCACAACGGGCAGGCGTGGCCCGAGGTGGAGAGCGGCAGGCCGGGCAGCGGAAAATGCTTGGTCAGGCGGCCCGCCGGATCGGCGCGCAGAAAGCCGAAGGGAATGCCCTGCTGGCCGGGCCGCCGCAGCGTCACCAGGCGGTGCGCTACCTGTTCGAAACTCGCCATGTGAATCTGCTTGAGCCGGTCGATGTCGTAACGGTGCGTCTCGGCGTCGGCGAGAAAGCGCGCGTAGGGCAGCGTCATGGCGCCGGCGACGTAGGCGGCGAGCGCCCGATAGGCGAGCCGCTGCGCCGCCGGCGAGGTCAGGCGCGGATCGCGCGCATGGCGCGCGATGATGTCGGCATGGACCAGTTCGGCGAGGAGCCGCGCCAACTGGAAGCGGCGTGTCGAGGCTGTCACAGGGCTGTGGAACCACATCGCGCGGCTCTGTGCATCGAACCCGAAGCGCGCAGCGAACCCGCCCGGGCCGGGACGTGCTGCTGCATCGGTCTCGACGCGGATCGCAAAGCGCTGCGCCAGCATCCGGCGCAGCGCCGCCTCTCCGTACTCGCCGTGGTTCTCGGCCTCGACCTCGGCGCGCAGACTGTCCGCGGCCTGTTCAAGCTCGGGAAAATAGTTGTTCTCGCCGACGATGAGGTCGTCCACCTCGCGCGCCGGCGCGACCGTGCGCGCCGTTACCGTCGACTGGTCGAAATAGCCGATCAGCGTTCGTGCCAGGTCGGTCATGGCATGCGCTTCGCGATCGATCGATTCGAGGAAGCGGTTCTTCTCGTCGGGGCTGAGGTCGGGCGTGCTTTTGAGGATTTCGGCGCTTGAGCGCATCGCCGTCACCTGGCTCAGCACCTGGTGCAGCAGTTTCGACAGCAGCGGATCGGAGCGCAGGCGGTTGGCATAGGTCTCGGCGTCGGCATTGGCGTCGATATGCGCGCGATAGAGCCGGCCGAGCGCAAACGCCAGCGCGGGAAATTGCGCGACCAGTTCGCGCGGCTCGGCCGCCTGGATATCAAGGCCGGCAACAATCGGGTCGGCCAGCAGTTCGTCCAGATCGTGCAGCAGGCGCTGCTCCTTCTGCCCGGTGAAGGCATCGATATCGACCCCGAGGCGGGTGGCGATGCGGATCAAGAGCGCACCGCCGACGTCGCGCTTGCTGCCTTCGATCAGATTGAGATAGCTCGGCGAAATGCCGACCTCGCGGGCCAGGTGAGCCTGCGAAAGGCCGAGCAGCTTCCTTCGGTTACGGATTTTGGTGCCGATCGGCGCACGCATCTGCGAACCATCCCTGCCAGTCGCCGCGGCCGCTGTGAGGCGAGGCCGGTGTCAATGAATTGACATCATTCACTAGAAGCAAGAGGTATAATTTACAAATTTTTCCTTCTTGTACAATAGTTTATTGCTAAATTTTTCGTTCGATCGCACCCTGCCGCAGTCTATCGCGTGGATCGCCAAGACCACCGGCAAGGGAGGACGTTATGACAAGTCATGGGCATGGCCCCAATCGGCGCACGATTCTGCGGGCCGGTGCGGCGGGGCTGATTACCGCCGGCGCGGCGCCGTTCGTGTTTACGCGGGGCGCTTGGGCGAAGGATTTCTGCAACAACCCGACCGGCAGCACCGTCACCTTCGGCTTCAACGTGCCGCAGACCGGTACCTATGCCGAGGAGGGACTCGATCAGCTCAAGGGCTATCAGTTGGCCGTCAAGCACCTCAACGGCGAGGGCGACGGCGGCATGCTGAAGACGCTGAAGCCGACGGTGCTGAAGGGCAACGGCGTGCTCGGCAAGAAGGTCGCCTTCGTCAGCGGCGACACCCAGACCAAGACCGACGCCGCGCGCGACAGCGCCCGCCGCATGATCGAGCGCGACAAGGTGATCATGGTGACGGGGTCGGTGACGTCGGGCGAGGCCATCGCCATGCAGAGCCTGTGTCAGGAAAAGGGCATCATCTACATGGCCGGCCTGACCCATTCCAACGACACCACCGGCAAGGACAAGCGCCGCTACGGCTTCCGCCACTTCTTCAACGCCTATCAGTCGGGTGTTGCGATCGCCCCGGTGCTGGCGAAGGAGTACGGCAAGGAGCGCCGCGCCTATCACATCACCGCCGACTACACCTGGGGCTGGACCCAGGAAGAATCGATCAAGAACGCGACCGAAGCGCTCGGCTGGAAGACGGTTGCCACCGTCCGCTCGCCGCTCGGGCTGGGCGACTACTCGCAGTATCTCACGCCCGTCGCCAACTCCGGCGCCGACGTGCTGATCCTCAACCACTACGGCCACGACATGGTCAACTCGCTGCCGCAGGCGGTGCAGTTCGGCCTGCGCGACAAGCAGGTCAACGGCAAGCAGTTCCAGATCGTGGTGCCGATGTTCTCCGAACTGATGGCGCAGGGCGCGGGCGAAGCCGTGAAAGGCATCATCGGCACGTCGAACTGGCACTGGAACCTGCCGGACGAAGGCTCCAAGGCGTTCACCAAATCCTACGGCGAGGCTTATGGCGCGCCGCCTTCGCAGTCGTCCCATACCGGCTATGTGCAGGCGATCCTCTATGCCGACGCCTGCCAGCGCGCCGGCACCTTCTATCCGCCGGAAGTCATCAAGGCGCTGGAAGGTTTTGAGTTCGACGGCATGGGCAACGGCCCGACGCTGTACCGCGCCGAGGATCACCAGTGCTTCAAGGACGTGCTGGTGGTGCGCGGCAACAACAAGCCGTCGAGCAAGTTCGACGTGCTGAACGTCGTCGGCGCGGCGTCACGCAAGGACGTCACCTACGATCCGAAGATCTTCGGTGGCGAACTCGGTCCGTACGAACCCAACAAGTGCTGATCCCTGCAACACAGGCCCGGCCGCGTTTGCGGCCGGGCCTTGGCGTCTCGTTTGACGGGGTTGGGCGGCAAGCGGTCGGTAGGTCGGAATGAATGCGATACTTGCACAACTGCTGAACGGTCTGGACAAGGGCGGGGCCTACGCGCTGATCGCGCTGGGGCTGACGCTGGTGTTCGGCACCCTGGGCGTGGTGAACTTCGCGCATGGTGCGCTGTTCATGCTGGGCGCGTTCTGCGCTGTCACCTTCCGCTATCTCATCACCATCGAGGTGGTGACGAAAGACCCGACCAAGCTGACGCCGTGGGGCCAGCCGGTCGAGGTCAAGACGCCGATCGTCCAGACCTGGTTCGGCGATTTCGGCGCGATGCTGGTCGACTATTCGGTGCCAATCTCGATTCTGCTGGCGATCCCGGTGATGCTGCTGATCGGTCTGGCCATGGAGCGCGGCCTGATCAAGCATTTCTACAAGCGCACCCATGCCGAGCAGATTCTCGTGACCTTCGGCCTGGCGATCGTGCTGCAGGAAATCGTCAAGAGCTTCTTCGGCCCCAACCCAATTCCGCAGCCGATGCCGCAGGCGTTGCGCGGCGCCGCCGATCTCGGCGCATGGGTCGGCATGGACCCCGGCGTGCTGACCTATCCATGGTGGCGGCTGGTCTATTTTCTGTTCTCGCTGGCCGTCATCGGCGCGGTGTTCGCGTTCCTGCGCTTCACCACCTTCGGCATGGTGGTGCGCGCCGGCATGAACGACCGGCAGACGGTGTCGCTGCTCGGCATCAATATCGACCGCCGCTTCACCATCATGTTTGGTGTCGCCGCCGTTGTCGCCGGGCTTGCCGGCGTGATGTACACGCCGCTGCTGTCGCCCAACTACCATCTCGGCATGGACTTCCTGGTGCTGAGCTTCGTCGTCGTGGTGGTCGGCGGCATGGGATCGCTACCGGGCGCGGTGCTGGCCGGCTTCCTGCTCGGCATTCTGCAATCCTTCGCCTCGATGACCGAAGTGAAGTCGCTGATACCGGGCATCGATCAGATCATCATCTATTTCGTTGCTGTCGTTATTCTGCTGGTGCGTCCGCGCGGTTTGATGGGGCGCCGGGGCGTGATGGAGAGCTGACCGATGACCTCGCTGTTCTCTCTCGACCGGCAGGATGCGATCAAACTGGCGCTGTTTGCCGTGACTGTGCTGACCATGCCGATCTGGCTGACGCCGTTCGGTGCCGCCTATCCCGGCCTGTTGCAGAAGTTCGCGATCTTCGCGATCTTCGCCCTCGGCTTCAATATTCTGTTCGGCCTGACCGGCTATCTGTCGTTCGGTCACGCCGCCTTCCTCGGCATCGGCTCCTATACCGCGGTGTGGTCGTTCAAGCTGTTCACCATGAACGTCATCCCCGCAGTGCTGTTCGCCATCATCGTGGCGGGGGCGTTTTCGGTGGTCATCGGCTATCTGTGCCTGAAGCGGACCGGCATCTATTTCGCCATCCTGACGCTGGCCTTCGCTCAGATGTGCTACAGCCTCGCCTATTCGGTGCTGACCCCGATCACGCAAGGCGAAACCGGCCTGCTCCTGAACACCAAGGATCCGCGCATCATCGACATGATGTTCCGCGATCGGCTGGAGGGGCTGCCGATGCCGACGCTGTTCGGCCTGGAAATGGGCGGCTTCTACGGCTTTTACTTCTGCGCGCTGATCCTGATCGCCGCCTTCTTCATCTCGCAGAAGATTTTCGCCTCGCCGTTTGGCTTGATGCTGCGCGGCATCAAGTCGAACCAGACGCGAATGAGCTACACCGGCTTCAACATCAAGCCGTACATGCTCGCCGCCTTCGTGATTTCCGGGATGTATGCCGGGCTTGCCGGCGGGCTGTTGGCCGTCACCGATCCGATCGCCGGGCCGGAGCGCATGCAGTGGACGGCATCTGGCGAAGTGGTGCTGATGACCATTCTCGGCGGTGTCGGCACCTTGATGGGGCCGGTGATCGGCGCCTGGCTGATCAAATACCTCGAAAATATCTTCTCCGCCTTCAACGAACAGATGCTGCATCGCTTCTATTCGTTCCTGCCCGACCCGGTGGAGAACGTGCTGGTCGCCATCAGCAGCAAGTTCGTCGGCGAAGGCTGGCACCTGACGCTCGGCCTGATGTTCGTACTGGTGGTGGTGTTCCTGCCCGGCGGCATCATGGAGGGTGTGCGCCGCATCAGCGAGCGGTTCAGGCAGCGTCGCAACGCGCAGTCCAGGTTGCCGCTCAATGCGCGGCCGGCTGAGTAAGGGGGAAACGAACCGATGCTCACCACTGCCAATGGACACGAGGTCGCGGCCGCCGACAGCAAGGGCAATGTCGTCCTGCACGTCGCCGACGTCTACAAGAACTTTGCCGGCCTGCGCGCCTTGTCGAATATCGATCTGCAGGTCGAGGAGGGCAAGACCCACGCCATTATCGGCCCCAACGGTGCCGGCAAGTCGACGCTGCTCAACGTCGTCATCGGCCGGCTTGCCCCAACCAGCGGCGCGGTGATCTTCGACGGCCATATCCTGACCGGCAAGGCGCCGCACGAAATCAACCAGGTCGGCATCGCGCGGGTGTTCCAGACGCCGGAGATTTTCCCTGACCTGACGATTCTGCAGAACGTGATGGCGCCGGCTTTCGCCAGGCGCGACGGCGCTTTCCGCGTCAACATCCTGCGCTCGGTGGAGCGCGAAAGCGAAATTCGCGAGGAGGCTGAACACATCCTTGAGGATATCGGCATGGTCGGACAGCGCCATGGCCATGCCGGCTCGCTGTCGCGCGGCGACAAGCGCCGGCTCGAACTGGCGATGTGCCTGATCCAGCACCCGCGGCTGTTGTTGCTCGACGAGCCGACCGCCGGCATGTCGCGCCACGACACCAACACCACCATCGAGCTTCTGAAGAAGATCAAGGCTCGCGGCATGACGAAGGTGATCATCGAGCACGATATGCATGTCGTGTTCTCGCTGGCCGACCGCATCTCGGTGCTGGCGCAGGGCAAGATCATTGCCGAAGGATTGCCGAACGAGATGCGGAACGATCCGCGCGTGCAGGAAGCCTATCTGGGAGGGGCGGTGGAATGAACGCGATGACCAAGGAGCGCGATCTCGTGGCGGTGCGGGCAGGGGAGGAGCGGCCGTTCTTTGCCGTGAACGACCTGCATGGTTATTACGGCGAAAGCTATATCGTTCACGGCGTGTCGTTCGCGGTCGAGAAGGGCAAGATTCTGGCCCTGCTCGGGCGCAACGGCGCCGGCAAGACCTCGACGCTGCGGCTGATCGCGCGGGCCGATCTGCCGAGCCTGAACGGCGGCGAGATCTGGCTCGACGGCGGCGCGATCCATCCGTTGCAGGGGTTTCAGGCCGCGCAGGCCGGTATTCAGCTCGTGCCGGAGGATCGCCGCATCATCCAGGGCCTGACGGTCGAGGAAAACCTGATCCTGGCGCAGGTCGCACCGAAGCGCGGCTGGGATCTCGAGCGGATCTATTCGCACTTTCCCCGGCTTGCCGAACGTCGCAACCAGGAAGGCGTCACGCTGTCCGGCGGCGAGCAGCAGATGCTGGCGATTGCCCGTGCGCTGGCTCGCGACATCAAGCTGTTGCTGCTCGACGAGCCATACGAGGGGCTGGCGCCGGTGATCGTGCACGAGATCGAACGCATCCTGCACGACATCAAGCCGCTCGGCATCACCACCATCATCGTCGAGCAGAACGCGGTTGCCGCGCTCAGGCTGGCCGATACCGCGGTGATCCTCGATACCGGCGAGGTGGCTTTCACCGGCACCGCAAAGGAGGTACTCGACAACGCCGACCTGCGCCGCGAGTATCTGGCGATCTAGCGGGCGGCCGCCTGCCGCAGCACGGTACTGAC
>JBARWE010000243.1:0-5554 GCA_049646625.1 Xanthobacteraceae bacterium | reverse complement strand
CTCGGCGAAAATCCCGGGTCAGTTCTCAGCGGCAATCAACACCCTACGACTTGATGAAGGACGCCTTGCCCTTAGGCGGCGCGGTCTGGGCTGATTAACCGGCTGAGGGATCTCCGTTCTGCTATGGCCGGTTCTGCGCCCTCTTCTGGAATGGTGGCGAGTTGGCGCACTGGTGATCATGAAACTGCGCGCCGCTATGTCCGTCTGTGCGACTCGACAAGCAAGCTGTCGAACATGATTTCAGGGATCGGCAATTTCGGGCACTCGGTTGGCGACCACACTCGAATGACTGACGTGGCCTCAACCGGCAGCCTGACGATAAAGGCGTTTCTGAAAACGGTATTGAATCGCCCGCCAAGAACAATCCTACTGGCGTGATGCGCTTTGATGACCTGGGAATCGTGACAGGCTAGGTCGCACAGCGCAACGCTTTGCTCCTTCGATGACCACGCACGGTCGGCGTACCGCAGGACGGCGTCACCGAACGCGCGCGCCAGCGCGGCCCGGGCAAGCCCCGGCTCCCCCAGTTGGAAGACAGTGTACAAGAAATCACGGCCATCTATAGAAACGGCTTCGTCGGGTGCCTCGAATTCCATGACAATCGGGGTCGTATTTTCGCTGGTGCGGTTGTGCTGGCATGCGTAATAGGCCGCTCCCGCTTCCTCTCCGCACGCACACACGCCGGGATCGGCCTCTACGCTATCTGGTCGGGTGTGCATGAGCGAAAGATCGGGCTTGGCAAAGAGCGCATCCAGATCGCCGGGGTGTCTGTATTCCATTTTCCAGGATTCGCCCCGATCTCTCGCGAGACCTTGGTTCCTGACTGTTGTGATGACTTGATCCGCCTTGTCTTCGGGGACGGCGGTACCTCGAAAAAACCGCATGCGTTCACCGACTGATTCAGGCAATGACCAGTCTGTGACCAAGACCGGACAAACAACAGCATGATAAACTGAAGATGGCGCACCCATCAGGATTCGAACCTGAGGCCTCTACCTTCGGAGGGTAGCGCTCTATCCAGCTGAGCTATGGGTGCATTTATCTTCAAATAGTGTCCGAGGTCGACCAGGGTCAATCTCGATTCCAACTTTCAAACGATCGCAAACGGTGCGAGCCCAAGGCACTGCCGATTGTGGTCGTTCGTACTCTACAGCTTCCTTCAGTTTGCTTCCGCGGCGCTTCCGTGACCACGGAAGCAGTTTCTCTGCCTCCTTCGAGTTTCGCCAATCGCTTGGGTTCCCTCGTCTTTTTTGACCCTCGCCCACAACACGCTTGACTTAGCCTTGCCTTCGGAGGGCAACGCTCTATCCAGCTGAGCTACGGGTGCTGAGCGCTTTGCCGCCTCTCGATAGATCAGAGCGGCGCTCTAAATTATTGTTCTGGCGCGCTTTCTGAGCGCAAACCGGTTCCCGCTTCGCTCGAAACCGCGCCAAGTCCGTTCCGTTTAGCCGATCGGCCGGTCCGGGGCAACGAAAACCCAAGCGATCCCCCGCCACCGTCATCCCAACCCGCACACCGCCAAGCACCGCAAGGCGGGTTCCGGCCGGCTGCCGGAGCGGATCACCGCTACCGACCCCCGGGCGCAAAAACCCACGTCGGCGCCGCCGCCCACGCAAACCAAGGGCCGGCCGTCGCGCCGGTCCCGCCCCCTCACACCTCGCGGCGGCTTAAGAAGGCGAGGCGCTCAAACAGGTGCACGTCCTGCTCGTTCTTGAGCAGCGCCCCGTGCAGCGGCGGAATCAGCTTGCGCGGGTCGCGCTCGCGCAAGCTCTCCGGCGAGATGTCCTCGTTGAGCAGCAGCTTGAGCCAGTCGAGCAGTTCGGAGGTCGAGGGCTTCTTCTTCAGCCCCGGCACCTCGCGCACCTCGAAGAAGATACGCATCGCCTCCTGCACCAGGCGCTGCTTGATGCCGGGGAAATGCACCTCGACGATGCGCGCCATCGTCTCCTCGTCGGGAAACTTGATGTAGTGGAAGAAGCAGCGGCGCAAGAAGGCGTCCGGCAGTTCCTTCTCGTTGTTAGAGGTGATGATGACGATCGGCCGGCTTTCCGCCTTCACCGTCTCGCCGGTCTCGTAGACAAAGAACTCCATGCGGTCGAGTTCGAGCAGCAGATCGTTGGGAAACTCGATATCGGCCTTGTCGATCTCGTCGATCAGGAGCACCGGGCGCCGCTCCAGCGTGAAGGCATCCCACAGCCGGCCGCGCTTGATGTAGTTCCTGATGTCGGACACCCGGGCATCGCCGAGCTGGCTGTCGCGTAGCCGCGACACGGCGTCGTATTCGTAAAGCCCCTGCTGCGCCTTGGTGGTGGACTTGATGTGCCAGGTCAGCAGCGGCGCCCCGAGCGCCTTGGCGACCTCCTCCGCCAGCACCGTCTTGCCGGTGCCAGGCTCGCCCTTCACCAGCAGCGGGCGCTCCAGAACAATCGCGGCGTTGACGGCGATCTTGAGATCATCGGTGGCGACATAGTCCGTGGTACCGGTGAATTTCATCGTGCAAGGAGCCTTGTTGTTTTTGTTCTGCCCGGCGCGCGGCGTGCGGGCATCGGACACGAAACGACCGCCGTGACGGCGGCCGTTTTAGGGGAAACCGCACGCGGTGTCAGGCGGCGCGCCGGATCAGCGAGAGAATGACCAGCACAACGATGCCACCGATCGCCGAGTTGATGATGGCCGCGATAACGCCGCTGCCAAGGCTGATGCCAAGTTGTGGCAGCAGCCAGCCGGCCACCACCGCGCCGATGATGCCGATCACGATATTGCCGATCAGGCCGAAACCGGCCCCCTCGACGATAAGACCGGCGAGCCAGCCGGCGATGGCGCCCACAATGAGCCAGACGATGATCGATTCAATGCCCATGGCCACTCCTCATATTGCCCGTAGCACGGGTCCGGCGCGGCTGCCGCCGACCGCGCCTGGTTCGGCAAAAGGCCGACATCTCGGCTTGCAGCTTGTCAAGTCTAGAGCATTTTCCGCTTCGACGGAAACACCCTCCGGAGACGACCCCGGCCAGCCCGCCCCTTGACGGCATCGCCGGCTCGGGCAATCTGCGCGTGGAGCGAATTTGACATTCGCTATCACATCGCCAGCAGGTCCAGAAAGCGAATGTCAAATTCAAAGCTCCACTAAGAACCTATACTTGCTGGTGGTCCTTTGATTCCGACATTTGCACAGGGATCTGCTGGAACGGGGTGCAAATGTTGGAATCGGACCACTAGCCATGTTCCTGCAATTCTTCACCTCGCTGCGCGACGCCCAGGTTCCGGTCACGCTGCGCGAATACCTGACGCTGATGGAGGCGCTTAACGCCGACCTCGCCGGGCAGAGCGTGGAGAATTTCTATTACCTGTCGCGCGCCGCGCTGGTGAAGGACGAGCGTAACCTCGACAAGTTCGACCGGGTGTTCGGTACCGTGTTCAAGGGGCTGGAGAACCTGCTCGACGCCATGGAGAAGGCGGAGATTCCAGCCGAGTGGCTGAAGAAGCTCGCCGAAAAATACCTCACCGAGGAGGAGAAGAAAGAAATCGAGGCGATGGGCTGGGACAAGCTCATGGAGACGCTACGTCAGCGCCTGAAGGAGCAGCAGAAGCGCCACCAGGGCGGCTCGAAGTGGATCGGTACCGCCGGCACCTCGCCGTTCGGCGCCTATGGCTACAATCCGGAAGGCATCCGCATCGGCCAGGACGGCAACCGCAATTTCCGCGCCGTCAAGGTATGGGACCGCCGCGAGTTCAAAGACCTCGACGGCAATGTCGAATTGGGCATCCGCAACATCAAGATTGCGCTGCGGCGCCTGCGCAAGTTCGCCCGCACCGGCTCGCCCGACGAACTCGACCTCGACACCACCATCCGCGAGAGCGCCAACCACGGCTATATCGACGTGCACATGCGCCCGGAGCGGCGCAACGCGGTGAAGGTGCTGGTGTTCTTCGATATCGGCGGCTCGATGGATTCGCACATCGCCCAGGTCGAGGAATTGTTTTCCGCCGCCAAGAGCGAATTCAAGCACATGGAGTACTTCTACTTCCATAACTGCCTCTACGAGGGCGTGTGGAAGGAGAACCGCCGCCGCTTCACCGACCGCACGCCAACCTGGGACGTGCTGCACAAGTACCCGCACGACTACAAGGTGGTGTTCGTCGGCGACGCCTCAATGTCGCCGTACGAGATCATGGTGCCGGGCGGCTCGGTCGAGCACGTCAACGAGGAGCCGGGCGCGGTGTGGCTGGAGCGCGTGACGCGCACTTATCCACACGCCGTCTGGCTCAATCCGGTGCCGCGGCGGCACTGGGACTATTCGGAATCCAACCTGCTGATTCGCAAGATTTTCGCCAGCCGCATGTTCCCGCTGACCCTTGAGGGGCTGGAGGATGCGATGAAGGAATTGACGCGGTAGCAACAATCCACGACGCCACAGGGAGACTTTCAGACATGGCCCAGACGATTACGCGCGGCTACAAGGCACTGCTCGACGAGGCCAACAGCCAGATCGAAACCATGAGCGTCGCCGATGTCAAAGCCGCGGCGGGCCGCGGCGAAGCGGTGATCGTCGACTTGCGCGACCCGCGCGAGATCGAGCGCGAGGGCCGCATCCCAGGGGCGTTCTCCTGTCCGCGCGGCATGCTCGAATTCTGGATCGACCCGGACAGCCCTTATGCCAAGCCTATCTTTCAGGAGAACAAGAGGTTCATCTTCCATTGCGCCTCGGGCTGGCGCTCGGCGCTCGCGGCCAGGACCGCGCAGGACATGGGCCTGAAGCCGGTCGCCCATCTCGGCGGCGGCTTCACCGCCTGGCGCGACGCCGGCGAAGCGGTCGAGAAGGTCGAGCCGAGGAAGAGGTAAATTCCCAGTCGTTCTGTCATGCCCGGCCATAGCAGTCGCAGACTGCGTGAACTTGTCTGCGGTGCCGGGCATCCACGTCTTAACGGCAGTTCAACGAGGAAGACGTGGATGGCCGGGATAAACCCGGCCATGACGAAGGTTATGGAGAGCGTGCATGACATCTTCCGCCGACCCTCTCGTCTCGACCGAATGGCTTGCCGCGCATCTTGGCGATGCCGGCGTGCGCGTGCTCGACGCCTCGTTCAAGCTGCCGGGTACGACGCCGCTCGCGCACGACGACTATCTTGCCGCGCACATTCCGGGTGCGGCGTTCTTCGATGTCGACGCAATCGCCGACCACGCGACCGACCTGCCGCATATGTACCCGGATGCGGCGCAGTTCGCCCGTGATGTCGCCGCGCTCGGCGTCTCCAGCGCAGATACCGTGGTGGTCTACGATTCCGGCTCGTGGATGGCGGCGCCGCGCGCCTGGTGGATGTTCCTCGCCTTCGGCCACGCATCCGTCAAAGTGCTCGACGGCGGGTTGAAGAAATGGCGCGCCGAGGGGCGCGCGACCGAAAGTGGCGCCGTCACGCTGGCGCCGGGCCGTTTCACCGCGACGTTCGATCCGGCCTTCGTGCGCAGCCGCCGCCAGATCGAGGACAATCTCGCCTCCCGCGCCGAGCAGGTGATCGACGCCCGCAGCCGCGAGCGCTTCGAGGGCAGCATGGC
>JBARWE010000242.1:0-1927 GCA_049646625.1 Xanthobacteraceae bacterium | reverse complement strand
GGAAGCCGTTGCCGAACAGCATGCCGAGCAGGCCGGCTCCGAGGAAGCCGGCGGCCAGCCCGCCGATCAGGCCACGCGCACCGCCGAACGCTCCGCCCTTGGCAGCCGCGGCCGGAGCGGCAGCGGCGGCACCCGGCGTACCGGGCTGGGTGATGGTGCGTTGCATCGGCTGCGTCGCCTTGGGCGCCGTCTGCGTGACCGGGGGCGGCGCGAAGGTGCGGCTGCCACGCGAGCCAAACGAAAAGCCGCGGCCGGCACGGGCATCGGCGGCCGACGACAGCGCCAGCATCACCGGCAGCGCAAGGGTCAGCATGACGGCCAGCAGGCCGAACGTGCGCAGGCGGCGGTTCCTCAAAAACATGGGCACTCCTTCAACTCCCGCCCGATGCGGGGATATCGCGCCTAAAATGGCGATGCCGTGCGAAAAGGAAAGATCGCGCCGTAACCGGCGGCTGCGGCGCGGCGTCGCGGCAGCGTCGGGACACTCAAGCCGTCGGCTCGGCGCCCATGGTCTCCTTCACCGCCTCGACCAGTTGGCTCAGCGTGAAGGGTTTTGGCAGAAAGGCGAACTGCTCGTTGTCCGGCAAGCTCTTTTCGAACGCATCCTCGGCATAGCCGGAGACGAAGATGATCTTCAGGTCGGGATTGCGCTTGCGCATCTCGGCCAGCATGGTCGGGCCGTCCATCTCCGGCATCACCACGTCGGACACGACAAGATCGATGGCGCCGTCCTGCTCCTCCAGCAGTTCCAGCGCCTCGACGCCGTTGGCGGCCTCGACCACGTTGTAGCCGCGCGAGCGTAAGCCCCGGCCATTGAGCGCGCGCAGGCCCTCTTCGTCCTCGACCAGCAAAATGGTGCCCTGCCCGGTGAGATCACGCGAGCGGGCCGGCGGCGGCGCCGATGCGGCGGCGGGCGGCGTCTCAAGCGCCAGATCGGAGGCAGCCGCCGGCGCGACGTGGCGCGGCAGGAAAATGTGGAACGTGGTGCCCTCGCCCGGCTTCGAATCCACATAGATGAAGCCGTCGGTCTGCTTGACGATGCCATACACCGTCGACAGCCCCAGCCCGGTGCCCTTGCCGACCTCCTTGGTCGAGAAGAACGGTTCGAAGATCTTGTCGACGACGTCGGCCGGCATGCCGGTGCCGGTATCGGCCACGTCGATGCGCACATAATCGGCCGCCGGCATGCCCTGATGCGCCAGCCGCGCCGCCTCGGCGGTCGGCACGTTGGCGGTCCTGACCGTCAGCCGGCCGCCGTCCGGCATCGCGTCGCGGGCGTTGACCGCGAGATTGACGATCACCTGCTCGAACTGCGACACGTCGACCTTGACCGGCCACAGATCGCGGCTGTGCACCACGTCAAGCTTGACCTTCTCGCCGATCAGCCGGCGCAGCAGCATCGTGAGGTCGGACAGCGCATCGCCGAGGTCGAGCACCTGCGGGCGCATCGTCTGGCGGCGCGAGAACGCCAGCAACTGCCGCACCAACGTGGCGGCGCGGGTGGCGTTCTGCTTGATCTGCATGATGTCCTGAAACGACGGATCGGTCGGCTTGTGGGCGTTCAGCAGGAAATCGTTGGCCATCATGATGGCGGAGAGCACGTTGTTGAAGTCGTGGGCGATACCGCCGGCGAGCTGACCTACCGCCTGCATCTTCTGCGACTGGTTGAACTGGTTCTCGAGCTGGCGCTTCTCGGTCGTCTCGAGGAGATAGACGATCGCCACTTCAGCATCGCGCTCGTCGTGCTCGACGGAGGTGACGAAGAACTGCGCCCAGCGGTCTTTCTCGCCATCGAGCATCGCTTCGACCGGGGGGATATCGCCCTGCCCTTCGGCGGCGCGTCCGATGATCGCCGTCACCTCGCCGCGGTCGCGCTCGTGTACCACCGCGAAGATCGACTTGTTGGCCGCGGCCTGCGCCGACAGGC
>JBARWE010000241.1:0-2039 GCA_049646625.1 Xanthobacteraceae bacterium | reverse complement strand
GCACAAACCATACTGATGTGCGACGCCTGATGAACGGCGAGCGCGCCATCCTGTTTGCCACCGATCCGCCGTACCTTGTCGATTACGACGGCACCAATCATCCGACCCAGAACAAGGACTGGTCGCCATCCTATGGCACGACCTGGGATGACTCCTCACAGGGAGCTGAGCTTTACGACGATTTCATCGCCGCAGCGATGGCAGAAGCGATCACCGAGGATGCCGCCTGGTATTGCTGGCATGCATCGCGCCGTCAGGCGATGCTCGAGGAGTGTTGGCAAAAGGCCGGCGCCTTCGTCCATCAGCAGATCATCTGGGTAAAAGACCGCGGCGTCCTGACTCGATCCCACTATCTGTGGAAGCACGAGCCGTGCTTCATGGGCTGGATCAAGGGCAAGCGCCCGCCCAAGGTGGCGGAAGAAACGCTGCCCTCGACCTGGCTGCTGCCGAGTTTTGCTAAGGATGAGCGCCCCGATCATCCGACGCCGAAGCCGCTCGACGCCTTCGGGATTCCGATGCGCCAGCATGTTACGCGCGGCGGGCTCTGCTACGAGCCATTCTGCGGCTCAGGCTCGCAGATCATGGCCGGCGAAGCCAACGACCGCCGCGTCTACGCGATGGAGATCAGCCCGGCCTATGTCGATGTCGCGATCGAGCGCTGGCAGGCCGCAACCGGCAAAAACGCGATCCTCGATGGCGACGGGAGGACATTCGCCGAGGTGAGAACCGAACGGCTGGGCAACAACGCCGAGCCCCCGTCCGATACGCCGGACATGGACACCGCCCCCGAGCCGGCGCGCAAGCGCAAAGCCTCCATGTGACATGCATGACCTGGCTCTATCTTCCTTCGGTCTGTCTGCCGGAGCCGGAAGTGCTTGCCTGCTCGGCCTTTCGCTGTGCTCCGGCGCGGGTGGTCTCGATCTCGGAGTCGCTATCGCCTGCCCCGAATATCGGGCTATGGGTTACGTCGAGCGGGACGCTTATGCTGCGGCTATCCTCGTGGCGCGGATGGAAGACGCGGCCCTGGATCACGCGCCTGTCTGGGACGACATTGCCACATTCGACGGCCGCCCGTGGCGTGGAACGATGGACATCGTCACTGCGGGCTATCCGTGCCAGCCGTTTTCCGTCGCCGGCAAGCGCCGGGGTACGGACGATCCGCGCCACCTCTGGCCGCATGTCGCGCGTATCATCGGCGAATGCAAACCATCCTTCGTTTTCCTCGAGAATGTCGCCCATCATCTCCGCCTTGGTTTTCCCGAGGTCGCCACAGGACTGGTCGACATGGGCTACCGCCTTGCGGCAGGTCTCTTCACGGCGGCGGAAGTCGGTGCGCCCCATCGACGCGAGCGGCTATTCATCCTCGCCCATCGCGAGGGCGACGACCTGGCCGACCCCGCGCGCCTGCTCCGGGACCCGCTCGAGCGGCGGCAACCGCACGGAGATGATGCGGTTGTGGCCAACGCCGCAGACCGACAGTTTCCGCTGTCGCGGTGGCGAACGAAAGCACGAAAGAGGTTTGGACGGTCTGGCGCGGGATTGGCCGACACCGATGGCCAACGACGGTTGCAAGCCGAGTGCTGGCAACCGGAAAACGGCAGACCTGACCCATGCAGCCGGAATATGGATGACGCCGACGGCTCGCGATCACAAGGATGGAGCAACGAGTCTTGCCAACACGCCGGTGAACGGACTGCTTGGCCGCCAGGTCCTCACAACGCCGATGGCTGGCAGCGATACCTGCGAGCAGCGCCGGACCTTGAACCCGCTGTTCGTCGAGGCGCTGATGGGCTGGCCCACCGGGTGGACCGGCTTCGCCTCTGTGGCAACGGCGTGGTCCCACTGGTTGCCGCGCATGCGCTTCGAACTCTCGCAGCTGAGCTGCTGGTCGACGATTGAGGGGAGTTCGGCTTAGATCAGTCGCGCCAGTAATTGTTGGCGGCAGCGACCGTCTGGAAATGAATGGCGATCACCTGGGATGAGGCGATCAGCTGCGTGCTGTCCTGCTCATAGGCGGCGCGCAGCTTGTCGCGGATCTC
>JBARWE010000240.1:0-19339 GCA_049646625.1 Xanthobacteraceae bacterium | reverse complement strand
GCACGTTGCGAAAGCGCGGGGCTTTGCGCGCACCCTTCGTGCATCGGGATGCAGTTGTAGCTCAGTTGGTTAGAGCGCCTGTCTGTGGAACAGGAGGTCGGTGGTTCGAGCCCACCCAACTGTACCAGCGCCCCGAACTCCTTCCCCTCAGTTCGTCATCTTATCTGGGCCGGCTTGGGCCGCCGTGCGCCTGCGCGTGGCAAACGTCTCCTTTCGGGTCGTCCGCCACCGGAACACCCGGGTCGTGCCGGCGTTGGCCTTTGAGGCGTCGACGATGTGCGGCGCCGCAAATCAACAGGCGGAGACCTTGATGAAGATCGGACTGATATCGGCGATTGTCGTTGCGGCCGTGCTCGCTGCGGCCGGCGGCGCGTTTGCGCAAAGCTCGAACGCGGCCGGTGAGCAGCCGCCCGCCAAGCAGTCGGCGCCGCCGGAAGCGCCGCATGCGGCCGGGCATGATGCGCAAACCGGCCAGCCCGAGACCGGGCCGAACGCCACGCAGTCGCAGAACCCCGGCACAAGTCACGATGTGGACGGGACCGAATCCAAGTCGCGATCGAAGGCCGGCCCAGGTTCGATGGCCCCGCCGTCGACCGGCAAGTAATCGCCCGTCGCGACAGGGCGCTTTCCGTCTTTCGCGCTCCATCCCGTATAAAGGTGGTCAACTCCATGGCCGGTGTGCCGCACCGCGCGTGGAGTGGGCGGGACGATGCGGAAGGGACCCATGACGGCGATTGTCTATCTCGGCGCGGCGCTGGCGGAAATTGCCGGCTGCTTCGCGTTCTGGGCGTGGTTGCGGCTCGATCGGTCGGCATGGTGGCTCATTCCGGGTGTAATCTCGCTGATGCTGTTCGCCACCTTGCTCACATGGGTCGAAACCGATGCCGCGGGCCGCGCCTATGCGGCCTATGGCGGCGTCTACATCGTTGCATCGCTGATGTGGCTGTGGCTGATCGAAAGCGTGCGACCCGATCGCTGGGATATCGCAGGCGCGCTCGTGTGTCTCACGGGTGCAGCGATCATCCTGCTCGGCCCGCGTGCGTGAGCGGGAGCGCCATCGCAAGGCACATACCGTGAATCGTGTGGCAGTAAGCCCACAATCGCGCCTCGATCGTTCACCGATCGGGCGTCATCTGCCACGATGTTTCAATATTTATGCTTTTGCGAATCAAAAAACTGATTCAGTGTCGCATCCCGAGTCAACGGGAGACCAGCCAATGAACACGATTGTATTTGCGTCGCGTAAAGGTGGCTCGGGCAAGAGCACGCTGGCGGCGCATCTCGCTGCTCATGCTCATAAGGCCGCCAAGCCCTGTCTGTTGATCGATGCCGATCCGCAAGGATCGCTGACGCTGTGGCACAAGCTGCGCGGCACCGATGAGCCGCCGATCCGCGCTGCGTCGCGTTCGGTTGCCGAGATCGTCGCCAAGGCCAAGCGTGATGGATTTGAGTGGGTGTTCATCGACACGCCGCCGAATATGTCGGCGGTGGTCGCGGATGCCGTGAGCAACGCCACGATGACGATCATTCCGGCGCGCCCCGGCATTTTCGATATCAAGGCGGTGGAAGAGACGATCCAGACCTGCCGCGCCGCGCGCAAGCCGTATGCCGTCGTCATCAACGGTGCGCCGGCTATTCGTGACGGGACCGAGAACCGCATGGTCACGGCGGCGCGCGAGGCGCTGGCAAAATTCCGTGCGCCGGTATGGGGCGGGCAGATCACCAACCGCGCAGACCTCATTCTGGCATTGAGCCATGGCGAGAGCGCGCGCGAATACTGCGCCGACGGTCGCGCCGCGACCGAGATCGCCCGGCTGTGGAACGGCATCGAACGGTCAGTGAAGGCGATCCGCGGTCTGTCGTCGGGCAATGGCGCGATGCATCGCCAGGCCGCCTAGAGCGTTTTCAAGCGAAGTGGGAACCGGTTCGCCTGAAGAAACCGCGTCAAAACAAAATCCAAGAGCTTCGCTTCTGATTCCATCAGAAATGAAAAGGCTCTAACCCTGCGTCGCGGCGTTTCGCGCCACCGCGCCGGACGTGTGACGCCACTTTGGAAGGACGCCACTCTGGAAGGCTGTGAGTCATAAAAAAGCCGGGCTTGAAGAAAGCCCGGCTTTGCGAGTCTATGGCCAAAGAGGCCGACACAATCACCTTCCAAGAGGGATAACTGAAGCCTGCGGCTGCTGGAGGAGGGGGACAAGTGCAACCCCAAGCCATCAGTGTTTGATCATTATGATCCATCGCCGCACGCCATCAACATCGCACCTCGCATGTCAGACATGCGGTCTTTGCGGGCAGTCGCGCGCGGCTCGGCGCGGCAAAATACATATTTCAAACTTGAATTGATTGTCTCGTGTCCGAATCCCGCTGCGAATGCTGGACGGGAACAGCGGCCAGGATGCCGCGTCGGCGGCGGCGCGGCGACTTCGGCGTTTCCGGCGCGTGATTGGGAGCCTTAATCGTCGGCACGGCCGTGCGCAGAACGCGCCGCTGCGCTTGGTCTGTCTATCTCGGCCGATGCCTATGACGGCCAGCGTTGCGCCTTGCCGACGACGAAGTCGCGGAACACCTGGATGCGCGCCACGCTTTTCAGTTCTTCAGGGTAGACGAAGTAAGTATCGAGCTGCATCGAGTCTTCCTCGCCGAACAACTGCACCAGGCGGCTGTCTTCCTCGACGAGATAATCGGGCAGCGCGGCGATGCCGAGACCCTGCTGGCAGGCGCGCACCAGGCCGATCACGTTGTTGACCTTGAAGAACGGTTCGCGCGGGGTGGCGCCGTTACGGCCGGCTTCGATCAGCCACTGCCGGTTCTGCAGGTGTGGCGGCACATTGACGTCGCTGAGCAGGATCAGGCGATGGTTGTCGAGGTCTTCGAGCGTGCGCGGCGTGCCGTAGCGCTTGACGTATTCCGGCGCGCAATAGGCGTGAAAGCCCATCGAGAACAGCTTGCGCTGGATCAGGTCCGGCTGGGTCGGCTTGCGGGTGCGGATCGCGACATCGGCCTCGCGCATCGACAGATCGAGTTCGTCGTCGGTGATGATCAGCGAGATGCGGATTTCTGGGTAGAGCGTGGTGAATTCGCCGAGGCGCGGAATCAGCCAGTGGATGCCGACACCGGGGGTGGTCGTGACTTTCAGGTCGCCGCTCGGCCGTTCGCGGCTGTCGGTCAGCTTGGCGCGCGCGGCCTGAAGCTGCATGAACACGTCATGCGCCGTGCGGAACAATAAATCGCCCTGCTCGGTGAGGATGAGGCCGCGCGCATGGCGGTGAAACAGCGATACCGCCAGTTCCTGCTCCAGCGCGCTGACCTGGCGTGACACCGCCGATTGCGACAACCCGAGCTGCTCGCCGGCGTGCGTGAAGCTGCCTGCCTCCGCCGCGGCGTGAAACACCTTGAGCTTATCCCAGTCCATATCTGCAAGTCCGCTCCGTGATCGAGGCATGAGGCTATTCCGCGGCGGCGCGATCGCTGGCGCGCAGGTGAATGAAACGCTCCGCTTCAAGCGCCGCCATGCAGCCCATGCCGGCGGCTGTCACCGCCTGACGATAGGTTTCGTCGGCGACATCGCCGGCGGCGAACAGGCCGGGCACGGAGGTCGCGGTCGAGTGCGGCGCCACCTCGACATAGCCGGACGGCGTCAGCTTGACCTGTCCGGCCACCAGTTCGGTTGCCGGCGCATGCCCGATCGCGACGAAGAAGCCATCGGCCTTGTGTTCGGTGATGGCGCCGGTCTTGAGATTCCTGAGCCGGATATGGGTGACTTTCGACGGATTGTCGGTGCCGCAGATTTCTTCGACGGCGCTGTCCCAGATCACCGTGATTTTCGGGTGCTTGAACAGGCGCTCCTGCAGGATGCGCTCGGCGCGCAGGCTGTCGCGGCGATGCACCAGCGTCACCCGCGAGGCGAAATTGGTCAGGAATAGCGCTTCCTCGACCGCGGTGTTGCCGCCGCCGATCACGAACACCTCTTTCTCGCGATAGAAGAAGCCGTCACAGGTGGCGCAGGCCGAGACGCCGAACCCCTTGAACTTCTCCTCCGACGGCAGCCCGAGCCAGCGCGCCTGCGCACCGGTGGCAAGAATCACGGTTTCGGCGAGATAGCTGTCGCCGGAATCGCAAGCGAGGCGGAACGGGCGTTGCGAGAGGTCGAGCGCGTTGACGTGGTCGGTGACGATCTTGGTGCCGACATGGGCTGCCTGCTGCTCCATCTGCTGCATCAGCCACGGCCCCTGGATGACCTCGGCGAAGCCCGGATAGTTCTCGACGTCGGTGGTGATGGTGAGCTGGCCGCCCGGCTGGATGCCCTGGATCAGCACCGGTTCGAGCATGGCGCGGGCGGCATAGATCGCCGCGGTGTAGCCTGCCGGCCCCGAGCCGATGATCACCACCTTGGCGTGGACAGGGGCTGCCATCCGCCGAACTCCTTCTCTTCGAACCGCGCGCTTTTCAAGCCGCATGTCCCCATCGCGGAGCAACGTCCGCCGCCACGTCGCAATGAGGTGTATGCCGCTAACTGTATGCCATCTGTATAGCCATGCAAGAACTGCAACCCCCCCTCGGTAATTTTCCCCAAATGAGGCTTTACAGCCACCTCGCGCAACAAAATTGCGCGCTGGCCGCGGATCGGTTAAGAGGAGCAAAAGGTGCGGCGAATGGCCGGCCGAATGGCTGGCCGCCGGGTGGGGACCGTGCGCGTGCTTAAGGCATTGGATGAGATCGACCTCAAAATTCTCAAGGAGATTCAGGCCGACGGCCGGATCACCAACGTCGAATTGGCAAGGCGGGTCGGGATTTCGCCGCCGCCCTGTCTGCGCCGGGTGCGGGCGCTGGAAGAGGCGGGCTATATCGTCGGCTATCGCGGGCTGATCGATGCCCGCCGCCTCGGCTTCGACGTCACCGTGTTCGCCGCCGTGCATCTGGCCAGCCAGGCCGATGCCGACCTGCGGTCGTTCGAGGATTTTGTGCGCGCCGAGCCGCTGGTGCGCGAGTGCTGGATGCTTTCCGGCGAGGTCGATTTCATCCTGAAATGCGTCGCGCCCGATATGGCGACGTTTCAGGAATTCGTTGCGCGGCTGACGGCGGCGCCGCTGGTGCGCAATGTACGGACCTCGCTGGTGCTGCAAAACCCCAAGAACGAGGCGGCCGCGCCGCTCGAACTGAAGGGCGTGTGAGGGCCGGCGCCTCGGGGCGGCATGGCGGCCGCATCGAAAATGCGTTTCTCCTTCCGTTCCCGATGCTCTAAGAGAGCCGGGCGGATCGATCGCATCCGTTGACGCCATCGCCGGCAATCCGCCCGGCATCTTATCCCTCACGGCTGCTCTCGTGCCCTCACGGCAGGATCATTTTTGCTCCGTGGGGCGCCGGATTCGGATCGAACCGGTCGGCGCGGCGGTGGCGCGAGGAGGCTGACGTGACGCTGTACGAGATCATACTGCTGTCGGTCGCAGGCTTTGGCGCCGGCGTGCTCAACGCGGTGGCGGGCGGCGGTACGTTCCTTACCTTCGCGGCGCTGGTCGCGATGGGGCTGCCGACCATCGAAGCCAATGCCACCAGCGCGGTGGCGCTCAACCCCGCCAACTTCGCCACCGTCTTTGCTTATCGCCGCGAGATCCAGGCGCATTTCCGCAGCATGATCGGCTATTCGGTGATGGCCGTGCTGGGCGGGCTGTTGGGTGCGGCGCTGCTGATCTGGCTGGGTGATGAGGGATTCCGCCCGACCGTGCCGTGGCTGTTACTGGCGGCGACGCTGTTGTTTGCCGGCTCCGACCGCATCCGCGCCGTGGCCGAGCCGTGGGCCGACAGCAAGGCGGGCGGGGCGGCCGCGATTGCCGGCGTCATCATGTTCGTTGTGTCGATCTATGGCGGGTTTTTCGCGGCCGGCATGGGCATCATGATGCTGGCGGCGCTGATCATCACCGAAAAGGGCGATTTTCATAAGGCCAACGCCATCAAGGTGCTGGCGGCGCTCTTGATCCAGTTGATGTCATCGGCGGCACTGATCCTCGGCGGCCTGGTGCATTGGCCGGAGGCGATCGTCACCATGGTCGCCTCGACACTCGGCGGCTACTACGGTGTCGATGTCGCCCGGCGCGTGCCGGGCAGGGTCATCCGCGCGGTGGTGGTCGCCACCGGCCTGGTGCTGACGGTGGTGTTCTTCCTGCGCTAGCGCAGCTCTGCCTCTCGATAAAAATTGGAAGCGAAAGCGGCATCCCTCGGGTCAAGCGCCCCAAGGATATATTCCGGGACATGCTTCGCTGGAAAACGCTCTAGCCGCGCGAAAGCGGCGTCTGCATCCGGCCGATGGCGCCGCCGGTCGGCGCGCCGTCGCGCATCTGCACATGGCCGCGGACGATGGTCATCACCGGCACGCCCTTGACCTTGCGCCCGCCCCACGGCGTCGCCTTGGTCCTGCTGTGCAGAGCGAGCGGGTCGATGACCATCTCGCGCTCCATGTCGACGATGGTGAGGTCGCCGTCGGAGCCAGGCAGAAGCGCGCCCTTCTTCGGATACATCTGCCAGATCCGCGCGGGATTCTCGCTGGCAAGCCGGACGTAATGGTTAAGCGTCATCCGGCCGGCATTCACTTCGTTGAGCATCAGGGGCACGTTGGTCTCGACGCCGCAGAAGCCGGACGCGCAATCCCAGATCGCGTTCTTGAGCATGTGGCCGTCGATGTCGCAGCCTTTTTCCTCAAGCGTATGCGGGGCGTGGTCGGTGGTGATCATGTCGAGCGTGCCGTCGAGCAGCCCCGCCCATAGCGCCTCGCGATGTTCGGGGCCGCGTACCGGCGGATTGACCTTCAAGAGCGGTCCGAGCCGACCGAGATCGGCGGATTCGAATAACAGATAATGCGGGCAGGTCTCGGCGGTGACGTTCTGGCCGCGTGCCTTGGCGGCACGCACCATGTCGGCGCCTTGCTGCGTGGTGGTGTGGACGACATGCAGCCTGGTGCCAAACGTTTCGGCGAGGAAGATAAGATGATGAATCGCCTCGGCCTCGCACAGTGCCGGCCGCGTCTCCTCCCAGTGGATCGGCGCGCCCTTGCCCTCGGCCTTGATGCGCTCGGTCCAGTAGCTCTGGATGGCGCGGTTCTCGGCATGCACGGCAAGGCGCAGCCCCGAGGCCGTGATGTTGGAAAACACCTCGAAGCACATGCCGTCGTCGGGATAGGACAGGCCGCCGACCGTCTCGCCGAAGAAAATCTTGTAACCGATGGCGCCGGCCTCGGCCATCGGCAGCACCTCGCCGGCGTTGCTCTGATGCACCACACCGAACAGCGCGAAGTCGCACAGCGATTTCGATTCGGCGATGCGGCGCTTGTCGGCGATGCGCGCGGCGTTCTCGGTCGGCGGGATCACGTTCGGCATATCGATGATGGTGGTGATGCCGCCGCACACCGCAGCCGTCGAGCCGGTGCCGAAGTCTTCCTTATGGGTGAGACCGGGATCGCGGAAATGCACATGGGCGTCGATCAGGCCGGGCAGGATGTGGCGGCCTTCGGCATCGATCACCTGCCGGCCTTGCGGCAGGCTGTCGTCGCGGCCGACGGCGACGATTTTCTCGTCGGCGATGGCGACGCCGCCCCGAAACGTCTGCTCGGGAGTGACGATCCAGCCATTCTTGACGATCAGGTCCGCGGTCATGACAGTCTCCTTGCGTGCTCCCTTCTCATATAGATCGCCGACGCGGCGTCATAGCCGACAGAGGGCCGGAGACGAAATTTATCGCTGAAAACAGCATAAAGAGAATATCGTTCTTGGAATTGTTTTCGAAGGCGCGCGCTTCGACCTATTTGCACTTGCCGCGCTGGCGCAGGCGGTTTTGAGGCGATATGTCAGCGCTGTTGAGGCGCATGCGAGGCGTGCGCGCGGGCGGGGCGCGACAGTGCGCCGGCCCAAGGCAGGGTTGGTCATGACAAGTTCGCAAGTCTTGATCTGGGGTGGACTGGCCGTCGGCATCCTGTTCGGCATTGCCGCGCGTTTGAGCAGCCTGTGCCTGCTGAGCGGCTTGCGTGGCTGGTGGCTGAGCGGCGACGGCCGCCCGATCCGCACGTTCGCACTGGCGATCGCGGTGGCGCTGGCCGGCAGTCAGGCGTTGCAGGCCGCCGGCGTCGTCGATCTGTCGCAATCGATTTACGTCCGCGACGCTTTCTCGCTGCCGCTGTTGTTCGGCGGCGGCCTGTTGTTCGGCATCGGCATGGTGATGGCCAACGGTTGCGGCGCCCGCGCGCTGGTGCTGCTCGGCGGTGGCAACCTGCGTTCGCTGGTGGTTCTGGTGTGCATCGGCATCGGCGGTTATGTGGCGCTGACCGGGTTGCTCGGGCCGCTGCGGGTCTGGGCCGGGCAGGTCGGCGTGGTCGGCGCCGCTGGCGCGGCGACCATTCCCGGCCTGCTTGAAAAGGCCGGCCTTGGCGGTCCCGCCGCGCTTTGGCTGACCGTTATCGCGATCGCGGGCGGGCTTGGCCTGTTTGCCCTCAGCCATGCGCCGTTCCGCAAGAACCTGGCGCTGCCGGTTGGCGGCGCCGCGGTCGGCTGTGCCATCGTCGCTGGCTGGTATGTCACCGGCGCGCTCGGCGCCGATGAGTTCGAGCCGGTGCCGGTGGCCTCGGCGACGTTCATCGCGCCGGTCGGCGACACCATCCTTTATGCGATGCTCTCGACCGGCAAGAAGATCAGTTTTGGGGTGACGCTGGTGGTCGGCGTTGCGCTCGGCTCGTTCATGCTGGCCGCCGCGCAGGGCGCGCTGAAGCTGCAAGGCTTCGCTTCGCCGGCGGTGATGCTGCGCTACATGGCGGGTGGGGTGCTGATGGGGATCGGCGGCGCGTTCGCGACCGGCTGCTCGGTCGGCCAGGGCATGACCGGGCTGTCGACATTGGCGCTGATGTCCATCCCGGCTGCCGCCGGCATCGTCGCCGGCACCGCGCTGGCGCTGCCGCGCCAGGCGACGGAGAGCGTGGTCGCGGGCGGGCGCGACGTGCTCAGGGAAGGACGCCCGTAACCGCGCGGGCGGCGCGGGCACCGCCGCGTGACGTTTCGCGCCACGCCTGCGCCAGCGCTGCGGCGGCGGCCTCGATATCGGCCATCGTGGTCATGACGCCGAGCGACAGCCGCACTGCGCCGAGTGCTTTCTCCTCCGGAATGCCGAGCGCGCGCAATGCGGCGGAGGCTTCCTCGCGGTCGGCATGGCAGGCCGAACCGGTCGAGGCCATCACGTCGGGACAGGCCGCGAGCACGGCGCGGCCGGAGACACCGGGAAACAGCACGTTGAGGGTGTTGGGGAGGCGCTCGGTCGGATGGCCGACCAGGGCAAGCCCCGGCACTTCGCGCTGGAGACGGTCGAGCAGCGCCGCCGCGAGCGGGCGCATATCATGCGTCGCATCGCGGAGCCTCTGCGCGGCGAGCCGGCAGGCTTCGCCGAGCGCGACGATCGCGGCGACGTTTTCCGTGCCCGGCCGCACGCCCCGTTCCTGCCCGGCACCGCGCAGCACCGGCTGGACCTGCGTGCCGCGCCGGATATAGAGCGCGCCGATGCCTTTCGGCGCATAGAGCTTGTGGCCGGCGATCGACAACAGATCGACGCCGAGTTGATCGACATCGATCGCAACCTTGCCGACCGACTGCGCCGCATCGGCGTGGACCAGCGCGCCGTTGTCATGAGCAGCAGTGGCGATTGCGGCGATCGGCTGCAACACGCCGGTTTCGTTTTGGGCATGGATCAGCGTCACCAAACCGGCGCCGCTGCGGATCGCGGCGATGGCTGCGTCGGCATCGATGCACCCGTCGGCATACGCGCCGATACGGCGCACGGCATGGCCCTGTTCGGCGAGCAGCGCGCATGGCTCCTCGGTTGCCGGATGCTCCAGGACGCTGGTGACGATCGGCTGTTTTACGTCGTCACGCTGCGTGCCGCGAATGGCGATATTGCTGGCCTCCGTGCCGCCGCTGGTGAAGACGATTTCGTCGGGCTTGGCGCCGATCAGCGCCGCGACATGGGCGCGCGCCGTTGCCACGGCGTCGTGGGCGCGGCGGCCGAGCGGATGGCTGGACGAGGGGTTGCCGTAGTCCTCGCGCAGAAACGGCAGCATCGCCTCCAATACCTCGGGCAGTATCGGCGTCGTCGCGTTGCAGTCGAGGTAAACGGGCATCACGGCGTCTTTCGTAAATACGCCGCGCGACACGATTGCCGCGCGGCGTGAGTGTAGAACATGATCCCGAAAAGTGGGTACCGGTTTTCGGGCAAGATCATGCTCGAATGAAAAGGAAAGGGGCAACCGACAAGTCTGATTCAACGTCGTTGTGTCAGACTTGTCGGGCGTTCCGGCTTGGGTGGAAAACTATGCCGCCACTTCCTTGACGGTGATCGAATAGCGGAACTTGTCGGGGTCGAGGCTGTCGAGTTGCAGCCTGGCGCGCTCGGCCTGCGGATACATCAGGAAGCCGACCTTGGCGTTGTGGCTGCCCGGCAGCGTCACGTCGTGCGCGGTGTTATAGGCGATCCAGTTCCCTTCCCAGGCGCCGAACAGCGTCTTGCGCGCGGCGGCGACCTTGGCGTCGGTGAGGGCCAGGTTCGCCGGCGGCTCTTCCAGCATCACCTTGCGCACGTCGGCGGGGTCGACCGGCACCCAGCCGAAGCCGGCGAGCCAGACCTCGGCGCGGCAATGCTGCGCCCTGGTGACGTTGCTCGTCCCGGCGCCGAGGCTCTTGTAGCCAAACTTTGACGGCGCGACCCGCAGGCCATAGACGTCGCGCGCCGGCAGGCCATTGGCGCGGGCGAGACCGACATAGAGCGCGTTGAGGTCGGCACATTTGCCGCCGAGGTTGCCGCTTTTCAGCATTGCCGCGACATCGCCGACGCCGCAGCCGCGGGTCGAGGCGGTGCGCACGGTGTTCTCCACCACCCACTCATAGATCGCGCGGGCCTTCTCGATATCGCTTTTGGCTTTGGCGGCGGCGATGATCTTGTCGGAGGTCTCTTTGACGATGCCGTCGACCGGGATGAGATCGGTGCCCTGGAGGTTGAGCTTGCGCGCATCTGCGCTGAGCGCCGGTGCGGTCCCCGGTTTGGTGAGGTCGATGGCGCGGTCGCGGGTGGCGATGCGGCTCGTCACCTCGATCGTCGGGTCGATCTCGTCGTCGTTCCAGGTGACGTGCAGCATCTCGGCGCCGTATCTGATGTCGCGGACGCGCTCCACCTTCGCGGCATTGCCTTTCCATGTGCTGTCGCCGGCGCGGCTCCACTCCGCCTCGTTGACCGACGGCAGCGGAATCCATGCCTGCATGCGGCCTTGCGGATCGTCGATGGCGACGCGGGTGATGAGGTCGAACGACCGCCATGCATCGGGTTTCGGCGCGAACGCGACATCGGCGCGCGCCGCTTGCGGCAGTGCCGCGGCGAACGTCACCGCGGCGGCGCTCTTGAGAAAATCACGTCGGTCCATTCTGTCCTCCTGTCGTCGGCGATGTTGACCGGCCCGATGCCGGCGCGTCGTTGCGGAATTGCTTCGGGTAAAGGGCGGCGATGGCGCTCACGATGTCCGGCCGCGACCAGTCGAGGTCGCCCTCGACGAATAGCCGGGGCTGAAACGCTGCATCGAGTACAAAGGTCGTGGGCAGCGCGGTGACGTTCCATGCCTTGGCGACGCTGCGATCGCGGTCGAGCAGAACGGGAAAATCGACCGGTCGCCTTTCGAAAAAGGCGCGCACCCGCAGATCGACCTCGCCGACGTCGATCGCGACAATGGCGAGCGGCTCATCGCGCGAGGCGTGCGCGAGCCGCTGCAGCGAGGCCAGCTCAGGCACGCACGGCTCGCACCAGGTGGCGAAAAAATGCACCAGAACGACGCGGCCCGCGAGTGCGGCCGAGTGCCGGACGGCGCCGCTCAGATGGTCATCGAGCGCGAAGGGAGGCAGCGCCGCGCCGGTCCATGGCGCCAGCGCGAAGCGGGGGATATCGGCGGACCCGCCGGATGCCGCGACCAGCGCGGCGCGACCGCGGGCGGCAGCGGGAGCGCTCGATAGGAGAAACGGCAGGAGAATGAGCGAGAGGGCTGCGAACAGGACCGCGAGAACGCTTGCTGCGTGCCCCGGTAGGCCCAGCCGCGCCGCAGGCACAACCGCGGCACGACTCAGCGCGTGGTGCCGATGCTGCCGGTTGCTGATCCAATTCGGACAGGATTTGGAGAAAAGGCCCCGACCCGCGGGAGCGGCCAACTGCGCCACATTGTCATTGTGGATGAGTGGTCGTCGATGGTCAACGGCCTCCCGACGATAGTATAATGCGACCAAATGACAGATGCCCGGTCGATCTTTTAAACCGGTACTACCGGTCTCAATAAATATCCGCAACCGCAACAACATAATGCAAAGCAACATGAATTTTGCGCGGTCGAAGGCGGGTGAATGTGCATATTTGCATGTTTGACAGGGTCGGAATCTTCTCCTAGCCTCTCTTTTGACAAACTCTAAAGTTTGGCCGTCCCCCGGCGGGGGCCTGTTTTTGGAGGAACGTTCCATGAATATGGAACTCTCGCGGCGCGCCTTTATGGTCGGCGCTGGCGCGGGTTTGGCGGGAACGACGCTCGGTGCGCTTGGATTTGGTGAAATCGAAGCCGCGCACGCGCAGTCGATCAGGCCCTTCAAACTCGCGCAGACCAGAGAAGTCCGCGGTCAGTGCCCTTACTGCGCGGTCTGCTGCGGCATGATGATCTACTCGGCTGAGAGCAAGACCGAGAAGGGCAAGATGGAGATCACCCATATCGAGGGTGACGTCGACCATCCTGTCAACCGCGGAACGCTGTGCCCGAAGGGCGCTAGCGCCATGGATTACATCAAGTCCAAGTCGCGCGTGAAATACCCGATGTACCGCAAGGCTGGCGGCACGTCGTTCGAGCGCGTCACCTGGGACTTTGCGATGGACCGCATCGCCCGGCTGATGAAGGACGATCGCGACGCCAACTTCGTCGAGAAGAACAAGGATGGCGTGACGGTCAACCGCTGGCTTTCCACGGCCTTCCTCGCCGGAAGTTCGGTCGCCAACGAAGGCGGCTGGCTCACTTACAAGGTATCGCGCGGTCTGGGGCTGCTCCAGATCGAAAACCAAGCGAGAATATGACACGGACCGACGGTGGCCAGTTTGGGCCCCACATTTGGTCGCGGTGCAATGACGAACTCCTGGACGGACATCAGGAACACTGATCTCGTCTGGATTATGGGTGGTAACGCAGCGGAAGCGCACCCGTGTGGTTTCAAGTGGGTCACGGAAGCGAAAGCCGAGCGTGGCGCCAAGCTGATGGTGGTCGATCCGCGGTTCAACCGCTCGGCGGCCATGGCGGACCACTATGCGCCGATCCGTGCCGGCTCGGACATCACGTTCCTGTCGGCGATCATCAACTACCTGCTCAGCAACGACAAGATCCACAAGGAGTATGTGCGGAACTTCACCAACGCATCCTTCATCGTGAAGGATGAGTTCGGCTTCGATGAAGGTCTGTTCACGGGCTACGACGAGAGCAAGCGTTCGTACGACCGCAGTACATGGGAGTACAAGTTCGGGGACGACGGCTTCGCCGTCCGCGATATGACGCTGCAGGATCCGCGCTGCGTCTTCCAGCTGATGAAGAAGCATTTCGCGCGGTATACGCCGGAGCTGGTGGAGAAGGTCTGCGGCACGCCGAAGGACAAGTGGCAGAGGGTGGCTGAATGGGTCGCCTCGACCGCCAACGGCGAGCGGGCGATGACCATCATGTACGCGCTCGGCTGGACCCAGCATTCGCACGGGGCCCAGAACATCCGCTGCGCGGCGATGATCCAGCTCCTGTGCGGCAATATCGGCATCCCCGGCGGTGGCGTGAACGCTTTGCGCGGTCACTCCAACGTGCAGGGCATCACCGACGTGGGCACCCTCACGGCGGCGATCCCCGGCTACCTGGCGCTGCCGACCGAGGCCGAGCCGACGCTGGAATCACACCTCGCCAAGCGTGGCTTCAAGCCGCTGACGCCGAACCAGACCAGCTACTGGCAGAACTACAGGAAGTTCTATGTCAGCTTCCTGAAGTCGCAGTTCGGTGCCAAGGCAACGCCCGAGAACGAGTTCGGCTACCAGTATCTGCCGAAGCTCGACGTGGTCTATGATTGCATCAGGATGTTCGACCTGATGAATCAGGGCAAGACGAACGGCCTGATCTGCCAGGGCTTCAACCCGCTGATGGCGATCCCGAACTCCAACAAGAGCCGGGACGGCCTGAAGAAGCTGAAGTTCATGGTCAGCATGGACCCGATCGAGACCGACTCGGTCCGGTTCTGGGAGAACCACGGCGAGTTCAACAACGTCGATCCCGCCACCATCAAGACCGAAGTGTTCATGCTGCCGGTGTCGATGTGGTGCGAAGAGGATGGCAGTGTCACCAACTCCAGCCGCTGCATCCAGTGGAAGTGGAAGGCTGGCGATCCTCAGTTCGAGTCGAAGACCGACGTTCAGATTCTCGCCGATCTGTTCTTGCGGATCCGCAAGCTCTACGAGAAGGAAGGCGGCAAGGGCGTCGAGCCTTTGATGGCCATCGACTGGAGCTACAAGGACCCGCACGAGCCGACCATCGATGAGCTTATGACCGAGCTTAACGGCAAGGCGTTGGCCGACGTCAAGGATGCCAATGGCAACGTCATCCGTAAAGCGGGTGAGCGTCTCGCCTCGTTCGGCGAGATGCGCGACGACGGCTCGACCGATGGTGCGATGTGGATCTACACCGGCTTCTACGGGCCGTCGGGCAACATGGCCCAGCGGCGCGACAACGCCGACCCGTCGGGCCTCGGGGTGTACCCCAACTGGGGCTTCTCCTGGCCGGCCAACCGCCGCATCCAGTACAACCGCGCCTCGGCCGATCCTGATGGCAAGCCGTGGAGCGAGCGCAAGAAGTATATGTACTGGGACGGCAAGCGCTGGACCGGACCGGACGTGCCGGACTACGTTCCGACCATTCCGCCGGATCGGGCGGTGGGTCCCTTCATCATGAACGCGGAAGGCGTATCGCGCCTGTTCACCCGCGGGCTGATGGCGGACGGACCGTTCCCGGTGCATATGGAGCCGTTCGAGTCGCCGGTGCCGAACCTCGTGTTCCCGAAGCTCAAGGGCAATCCGGTTGCGCGGGTGTTCAAGAACGACATGGAAGCGCTTGGCCCGTCCAAGGAGTTTCCGATCGTCGGCACCACCTATCGCCTTGTCGAACACTTCCACTTCTGGACCAAGACGGTGCACGCCAACGCGGTGATGCAGCCTGAATTCTTCGTCGAGATGTCGGAAGAACTCGCCAAGGAGAAGGGCATCAGGCACGGACAGCAGGTCCGGGTTTGGTCGAAGCGTGGCGAGGTGAAGGGCAAGGCCGTTGTGACCAAGCGGATGAAGCCCCTCATGGTGGACGGCAAGCAGTTGCACCAAGTGGGATTGCCGCTCAACTTCGGCTTTGTCGGCGAGACCAAGAAGGCCTCTCCGATCAACGGGCTGACGTCCGCGATCGGCGATGCCAACTCGCAGACGCCGGAATTCAAGGCGTTCCTTGTCAATATCGAGCCCATTGCGGGCCCGGTGGCTTAAGGGGAGGGCATCAGCATGTTTCCGCCAATTGCAAACCCCACCACCAAGCCGTCCGCTCCGACGTTCGGCGAGCAGGATCTGATTCGCCGCTCGGCTTCGTCCGTCACGCCGCCTGCCAAACGGCAGACGGAGGTGGCGAAGCTGATCGACGTCTCCAAATGCATCGGCTGCAAGGCATGCCAGGTGGCGTGCCTTGAGTGGAACAACCTCACCGAGGAAGTCGGCGTCAACGTGGGTGTCTATGACAATCCGCACGATCTGACGCCGAATACCTGGACGCTGATGCGCTACACCGAGTACGAGAATGCCGAGACCGGCAATCTCGAGTGGCTGATCCGCAAGGATGGCTGCATGCATTGCGAGGACCCGGGCTGTCTCAAGGCCTGCCCGGCCCCTGGCGCCATCGTGCAGTACTCCAACGGCATCGTGGATTTCATCCACGACAAGTGCATCGGCTGCGGCTACTGCATCAAGGGCTGCCCGTTCAACATTCCGCGCATTTCGAAGGTCGATCAGAAGGCCTACAAATGCACGCTCTGTGTCGACCGCGTCGCGGTGGGCCAGGGACCGGCGTGTCAGAAGGCGTGCCCGACGCAGGCGATCGTGTTCGGCACCAAGGACGAAATGAAGCAGTGGGCCGACCACCGCATCAAGGATCTCAAGGCTCGCGGTTTCAAGAATGCCGGCCTGTACGATCCGCCGGGTGTGAAGGGCACGCACGTCATGTATGTGCTCCAGCACGCCGACAAGCCGCAGATCTATGCCGGACTTGCCAACAACCCGTCGATCAGCCCGGTCGTCGAGGTGTGGAAGGGCATGACCAAGTACGCCGGTCTTGCCGCCATTGGCGCCTTTGCCGCGTTCGGGTTCCTCCATCACGTCATTACCGGTGCCAACCGGGTGTCGGTGGATGATGAGAAGAATGCCGAGCGGCTTACGGAGGGCCACAAGTCATGAGCAGATCGGAAGTCGATCGCGGTGACGACATAAGCCCCGGGAAACCGGTCGTCGTTCACCGCTACACCGTACCAGCCCGGATCAACCACTGGGTCACGGCGATCAGCCTGGTCCTGCTGGCGCTGTCCGGACTGGCGCTGTTCTCCCCGTCGCTGTACTTCCTCACCGGGTTGTTCGGCGGCGGCCAGATGACACGTTTCATCCATCCGTGGATCGGCGTGGTGCTGTTCGTCAGCTTCCTCGGGTTGTTCTTCCGGTTCTTCCGGTTGAACCTGTGGCAGAAGACCGACAGCGTCTGGCTTGGGCGGATGCGTGATGTGCTTGCCGGCGAGGAGGAGAAGCTCCCCGAAGTCGGCAAGTATAATGCCGGCCAGAAGATGGTGTTCTGGTCGATGTCGCTCTTGATCCTGGTGCTGATCACCAGCGGCGTCGTGGTCTGGGACCAGTATTTCGGCAGCTACTTTACCGTCGAGCAGAAGCGCGTTGCGGTTCTGATCCACTCGATCACCGCTATCGTTGCGATCTGCGTCTGGATCGTTCACGTCTATGCGGCGATCTGGGTACGCGGTACGATCGGTGCGATGACCAAGGGCCAGGTCACTGGCGGTTGGGCATGGCGGCACCATCGCAAGTGGCTGAAAGACCTCGTCGCCAGCAAGAACTGACATCATGCCTGGTGGCGCCGGCAATCCAGTCGGCGCCACCAGGTTGCGATGCACCACGTGGCCCGGGTGGTTCGTGAGGGAGAGAAATGTCGCCTATTGAATCGACTGAGCCGGATCCGTCGGCTATCGGTAGAGTTCCAGTCCCGCCTTTTGCGCGGCTTCCAGACCCCCAAAAATTATTTGCCGCACGAGCCGACCGTTTCCGCGCGCTCGCGGAGGGGCATGAGCTGGCGCCGTATTTGCGGTTCCTCGCCGATCTTTGCGAGGCGCAGGCGGCGATCCAGCAGGGCTTGCCTGAACCGGACGCGATCGATCCCGAAGCGCTGGCGCGTGCGGTCGAGCACAAGATGCCGCGCATCGACCGCAACCAGTTTGTTCCGGACGCCGCGTTCGAGGCGACGCTGGAACGGCTGCTGTCGGCGGCTGACGGAATGACCATGCCGGCGGTGGCGCGCGAGGCGCTCGGCCGCGTCAGGGGCGCCGATATCGATGCCCGCAACCTGATGCTGCAGAACGTGATGGCCGAGGCCATCCCGGTCGAGGCGCTGGCCGAGCATGTCTTCATTGCCGCGGCGCTGCAGGTGCACTTCACTCGGCTCGCCGCGGGGCTTGATGCCAAGACCATGGAATCGGTCGGCGACGGGGTGTGCCCGTCCTGCGGTGGCGCGCCGTCGTCGACGATGGTGGTCCACTGGCCACCGGCGCCCGGCGCCCGCTATTGCGCCTGCGCGCTGTGCGGCACGCTGTGGAACTATGTGCGCTCCAAATGCACCCTGTGCGGCTCCACCAAGAAGATCACGTTCCAGGAGATTGATGGCAACGACGGCGTCATCAAGGCGGAGACCTGCGAGGAATGCCGCGGCTACATGAAGATCCTCAACCTGCAGAAGGAACGCACCCTCGATCCGATTGCCGACGACGTCGCTTCGCTCGGCCTCGATCTGTTGGTTCGGGAAACCGGTTTTCGTCGCGGAGGCATTAATCCGTTCCTGATCGGCTATTGAGGGGCGGGTCATGGGCAGCGCGGCCGTCCGTTTCGCGGATCTTCCGTCAGTGGATGAGGTGTTGCAGGCTGCACCCCTTGCCGCCGCGGTGTCCCGGTTCGGGCGACCGCAGGTTGTCGCCGCCATCCGTGAAAGCCTCGCGCAGATTCGCCACGCGGCGCGCGCTTCGGGCATTGTCGCCGCCGATATCGGCGCCATCGCCGCAACCGTCGAGGCGCGGCTCGAAGCCGCTGCCCAGCCGCGGGTGCGGCCGGTGTTCAACCTCACCGGCGTGGTGCTGCACACCAATCTTGGCCGCGCCATCGTCGCAGAAGCGGCGGTCGAAGCCGCCATCAGGGCGATGCGCGAAGCGGTGGCGCTGGAGTTCGACCTGACAAGCGGCAAGCGCGGCGAGCGCGACGATCTGGTCCGCGAGCTTGTCTGCGAACTGACCGGCGCGGAGGACGCCACCGTCGTCAACAACAACGCGGCCGCCGTGCTGCTGGTGCTGAATACGTTGGCCAAGGGGCGCGAGGCGATCGTCTCGCGCGGCGAACTGGTCGAGATCGGCGGGGCATTCCGCATCCCGGAGATCATGGCGCGCGCCGGCGCCAGGCTCGTCGAAGTCGGCACCACCAATCGTACCCATGAGAAGGATTTTGCCGACGCGCTTGGACCGAAGACCGGCCTCGTGCTCAAGGTCCACACCTCGAACTATCGCATCGAGGGCTTTACCAGCGCGGTCGCCGGCAAAACGCTGGCCGCGCTCGCGCACGCGCACGGTGTGCCGCTCGTCAACGACCTCGGCTCGGGCACGCTGGTCGATCTTGCGCGCTTCGGTCTGGCGCACGAGCCGACCGTCGCGGAGGCGGTCGCTGACGGTGCCGACCTGGTCACGTTCTCCGGCGACAAGCTGTTCGGCGGTCCGCAGGCCGGCTTCATCGTCGGGCGCAGGGAACTGATCGCGCGCCTCAACAAGAACCCGATGAAGCGCGCACTGCGCCTGGACAAGATGCGTCTTGCGGCGATCGAGGCGACGCTGCGGCTTTATCGCGACCCGGACCGGCTCGCCGAGCGGCTGCCGACGCTCGCCATGATCGCGCGGCCGCAGGACGAGATGGCGGCGCAGGCGGCGCGGCTGGCACC
>JBARWE010000239.1:0-3045 GCA_049646625.1 Xanthobacteraceae bacterium | reverse complement strand
CGGCCATTGCCGCTCCGCCTCCCCCGCCGATGGCCGGGCCGGAGGTGCTGCCGGCGGCACCGGACTATGTCGTGCCGAAGGCGGTGGCCGCGGCGGTCGGGCCGAAGGACTATCGCGTCGATGGCGGCGACAAGCTGCGCGTTCTGGTCTACGGCCAGGAGGGACTGACCAACACCTATACGGTCGGTGCCAATGGCAGCATCACCATGCCGTTGATCGGCGCGGTCACGGTGCGCGGCAAGACGCCGGCCGGCGTCGCCCAGGTGGTCGCCGCGCGACTGCGCGACGGCTTCATCCGCGATCCCTCGGTCGCGGTCGAGATCGATACCTACCGGCCGTTCTTCATCCTCGGCGAGGTCGCCGCCCCCGGCCAGTATCCTTATGTGCCGAACATGACGGTGGAGAGCGCGGTGGCGATCGCCGGCGGCTTCACGCCGCGCGCGCGCCACGACCTGGTGCAACTGACCCGCAGCAATTCCGCCGGCTCCGTGCGCGCCGACGTGCCGATCGACACGCCGCTCAGTCCCGGCGATTCCATCGTCGTCGGCGAACGCTGGTTCTGATCTTTTTTGTAGGCCGGTTTGCGTTACGGCTTCGCCGCGGCGAGGTCGCGAAAATGGCCGCGCCGCTGCAACCACACCAGCAGAATCAGGCTCGGTATCGCGACCAGCACGCTGACCACGAAAAACATCGGCCAGCCGGTTGCCTCCGCCACATAGCCCGCGCCTGAGGACAGATAGATGCGGCCGACCGAGGCGAGCGCGGTCAGCAGCGCGTATTGCGTCGCGGTGTGTAAGGGATTGCTGCACAAGGCCGACAGGTAGGCGACGAAGATCACCGTGCCGATGGCGCCGGTGAACTGCTCGACGGTGACGGCGACGGTGAGCGCCCATTGCTGCGGCCCGATCAGCGCGAGCCACGAGAAGGTGAGGTTGGACACCGCCTGCAACAGCCCGCCGATCCACAGGCAGGCGATCAGCGGGCAGGCCCGGGCCAGAAAGCCGCCGGCGAAGCCGCCGATCAGCGTCGCGGCGAGGCCGATGCCCTTGACGATGATGGCGTAGTCGTTGCGGGTGAAGCCGACGTCAATGATGAACGGCACCGTCATGGCGCCGGCGAAGGCATCGGTGAACTTGAACAGCATGACGAAGGCGAGCACGGCCATCGCATCGCGCCGGGTCAGGAACTCAGTGAAGGCGCCGAGCGCGGCCTGCGCCACGCGCCGCACCGAGCCATCGCGCCCGGTATCCGCCTTTGTTTCAGCCGGCGGCGCAGGTTCGCGCGCCAGCAGCACGGTGACGATGCCGACCAGCACCAGCCCCGCCATCACCGCGAAACTCGCGGTCCATGCCTGGAGCCGGGTGAAGCCGGCATACTCGAACCCGGTGACGAGAAACAGCGCGCCGGCGGTCGAGGCCACCATGCCGATGCGGTAGGCGGCGACATAGGAGGCCATGCCGGCGGCCTGCTCGCTCTCGGGCAGGCTCTCGACGCGGAAGGCGTCGACCACGATGTCCTGTGTCGCCGATGCGGTGGCCACCAGCAGCGCACCGAGTGCGACGAAAAACGGCGAGCGCGCCGGATCGGTCAGCCCGAGCGCGAGGATCGCCGCGATCAGCAGGAGCTGGGTGAACACCAGCCAGCCGCGCCGTCGGCCGAGCCAGCGGGTGAGGAGCGGCAGATCGAGGCCATCGACCAGCGGCGCCCACAGGAACTTGAGCGTGTAGGGCGTGCCGACCAGCGTGAACAGCCCGATGGTGCCGAGGCTGACGCCGTTCTCGCTGACCCACACCAGCAGCGTCGATCCCGACAGCGCCAGCGGCAGCCCCGACGAGAAGCCGAGGAACATCACCACCAGCACGCGCGGTTCGAGATAGACCAGCCACGCCGTGCGCCAGGCCGCTCGCCGCGCCGGCGCCGCAGTCGTGACGGGCGTCGTGGTGGCGTCGGGCGACAGGCGGTCCGGGGCGCTGGTCATGGGGGTGCGTGGTAGCAGATTCGAGGCGCGCGCGGGGCCGTGACTACGCGCCCGCCTGCAACCGGCGCACCGTTTCGTGCGGGAACAGGTCGCTGTCGGCGGCGCTAGCGTCGGCGGACACGTTGCCGAAGTCGAGGTCGTTGATGCGGCCGGCGCGCTTCTCGATCTTGTCGGCGGAGATCAGGATCTGCCGGACGTCCTCGTTGACCTGCCCGAAATGGCCCTGCAACTTGAGCACGCGCTCGCGCAGCCGCGCCAGGTCGCCGGTCATCGCCGTCACCTCGGTGCGGATGCAGTCGGCAGCGTCGCGCATGCGCGCGTCCTTCATGATCTGCTGCATCACCTGGATCGCCAGCATCAGGAGCGAGGGCGACACCAGCACGACGCGGGCGCGATAGGCTTTCTGGATGATGTCGTCAAAGCGATCGTAGATCTCCGCATAGACCGATTCCGAGGGCACGAACATCAGCGCGGTGTCCTGCGTCTCGCCGGGGACGAGATATTTTTCCGCGATATCGGCGATGTGGCGCGCCACGTCCTGGCGCAGCCGCTGCGCCGCCTGCCGCGCCTCCGTCTCACCGCCCGCCTCGCGCAGCGCCGTCACCGCTTCCAGCGGAAACTTCGCATCGATGCACAGCGGCCGCTGGTCGGGCAGGAACACCACGCAGTCGGGCCGCTTGTTGTTGGACAGCGTATGCTGAAAGGCATAGGCGCCTTTCGGCAGTCCGTCGGCGACGATCGCCTCCATGCGCGCCTGGCCGAACGCGCCGCGCGCCTGCTTGTTGGCCAGCACGTCGCGCAGCGTCGTCACCTGCGAGGTCAGTTCGCTCAGATTCTTGTGGGCGCTGTCGATCACCGCCAGCCGCTCATGCAGCGCGCGCAGGCTCTCGGCGGTGTGGCGCGTCGTCTCCTGCATCGACTGGCCGACGCGGTGGCCGACGGCGTCGAGCCGCTCGCTCATGGCGCGCGCCATCTCCGCCTGCCGCCCGGCCAGCGCTTCGCCCATGGCGGCGAGGCGGCCGGCGGTCTCGGTCTGCGCCCGCAGCATTTCGGCGACGCGCTCCTCC
>JBARWE010000238.1:0-2449 GCA_049646625.1 Xanthobacteraceae bacterium | reverse complement strand
GGCTACGAGACCTATCAGCACGAAAAGCTGGCGAAGATCGTCGGGCTGACGGAACAGCAGATCGCGGCAACCCGCGACGGCAAGAGCATCGAGGCGCTCGACGAGCACCAGCTTGCCGTGCTGCGCTTTGCCGAGGAGATGACCACCGACATCAGGGTTTCGGACGCGACGTTTGAGCGTGTGCGCGCGTTCCTGCCCGAGAAGGAACTGACCGAACTCACGATCATCACCAGCTTCTACAGCGCGATATGCCGGTTTCTCGAAACCATGGATGTCGAGATCGAGCAGAAGAAGAAGGGCTGAACTGCAGCCGGCATTTGCCGCCGCCGTCGCGCGGCGGTGCGTGGCGGTGGGCTGTTGACGCTGACCGGCATGATGGCCGCCGCAGGCTGCCGTACCTGATCGTGTACTGATTGGTGAGCTTTTTAAGCTAATATTGCCCCTCAGTCTCCCGCCGAACAATATGGCGCGCCGGCGCCAAAAAGCGTTTGCCGCTCCAACGAGCAGCACCGATTTTTCAGAGAGAACATATTGCGAACTTAGAACAGATAGTGTACAGAGCACGCAAGGGTATTTCCCCCGCCCTTCGTTGTCGCCCCGGCGAATCCCGTTCATAAGGAGCACGTTCGATGTCCCAAGCGGCCCTGCGTATCGTTGAAGGATCTTCCATGGACAAGACCAAGGCTCTGTCGGCGGCGCTGTCTCAGATCGAGCGGCAGTTCGGCAAAGGCTCGGTGATGAAACTCGGCAAGAGCGACCGCTCGATGGACGTCGAGACGGTCTCGTCGGGGTCGCTGGGGCTGGATATTGCGCTCGGCACCGGCGGGTTGCCGAAGGGGCGGATTATCGAGATTTACGGGCCGGAATCCTCCGGCAAGACCACGCTGGCGCTGCACGCGGTGGCCGAGGCGCAGAAGAAAGGCGGCATTTGCGCCTTCGTCGACGCCGAGCATGCGCTCGACCCGGTTTATGCCCGCAAGCTCGGGGTCAATGTCGACGAGTTGCTGATCTCGCAGCCCGATCATGGCGAACAGGCGCTCGAAATCTCCGATACGCTGGTGCGCTCCGGCGCGGTCGATGTGCTGATCATCGACTCGGTGGCGGCGCTGGTGCCGCGCGCCGAACTGGAAGGCGAGATGGGCGAATCGCTGCCCGGCCTGCAGGCGCGGCTGATGAGCCAGGCGCTGCGCAAGCTCACCGCTTCGATCAACAAGTCCAATACCATGGTGATCTTCATCAACCAGATCCGGATGAAGATCGGTGTGATGTACGGCTCGCCCGAGACCACCACCGGCGGCAACGCGCTGAAGTTCTATGCCTCGGTTCGTCTCGACATTCGCCGCATCGGCGCGATCAAGGACCGCGACGAGGTGATCGGCAACCAGACCCGCGTCAAGGTGGTGAAGAACAAACTGGCGCCGCCGTTCAAGCAGGTCGAGTTCGACATCATGTACGGCGAGGGCGTGTCCAAAATGGGCGAGATTCTCGATCTTGGCGTCAAGGCCGGCATTGTCGAGAAGTCGGGCGCCTGGTTCTCCTACGACAGCCAGCGGCTCGGGCAGGGACGGGAGAATGCCAAGGGTTTTCTCAAGGCCAACCCCGATATGACCGCCAAGATCGAGGCCGCGATCCGCCAGAATTCCGGGCTGATCTCCGAGCAGATCCTGGCCGGCACGCCGGAAAAAGATGACGACGGCGAGGAGCCGGTAGAAGACTGAGCCGGCGCGTCTCGCCGCCGCCCCGTTGCCGCTCGCGGTCGGAGGGGGAGGCGGCGTGGGTCGGCTTCACGGCGTATTGTGGTGTGGCGGTTCACCCCGGCCCGCTGGCTGGCGCTACCGCCACCGCTTCGCTACTGCCACCGCTATTGCCTTAAGAGCCGCGACTGTTGGGCTTGAGAGCTTTAGGACTGAGAATTGTCCCGGCCACCTGCGGGTTGCCGGGATACGCCGGAGACATTGAGTTGCCGATGTCTCCGGCATTTTCCTGTCTTGTGGCCAGTCCTGCCAGTTCCCGTCTTGTGGCCAGTCCTGCCAGGACTGTTGCGTGTCCGATGGGCGGCGATTGGCAAACCTGGCGCATTGCCACGTTGTTGCCACGCTGTCGCGGCGCCCGGTCGAAGCCCCGTCCTCCTGCCGAGGCTTTCGCCCCGCGCTGAGGTCTCGACCGTGAGCTTAGCCCGCGCGGAACGATCGGAACAGTTCCTTGACGCATTCCGACCCGACGCCCGCGAGGTCGAAATTGCGCTCGTAGCGTAGCCAGTCGACCCACAGTCCGCGCATCATCGCGGTGAAGGCGCGCTCGGCGACGGCTGGTGCCCAGCGCGGGTTCAGCAGGCCATCGCGTCCAGCCATTTCGAACAGCCGGGTCAGATCGGCATGCATGGCGGCGTCGGCCTCGTTCTGGCGCGTCAGCGCCTCGGCCATCTCGCCGAGATAGTCGCAGCGGAACA
>JBARWE010000237.1:0-2844 GCA_049646625.1 Xanthobacteraceae bacterium | reverse complement strand
TTGCGGTCGATTGGCTGGTGGAAGCGCCCACATCCCGAGCGAAGCGAATCCCCGGAAAGCCCAGCAGCGCCCAATGGCGCCGCGTGAGATATACCCGCTCCGCGACCGCCGGCGCAACGGGTTTTCCATTTGGCGTCCTGCCCGGGCAGTTCTCGATTCTCATTCTGTCACAATATGTTATGAAAATTGAGGCGCTGCCGCTCAGATCGAACCTCAAGCGGCATTGCCCCTCGGAGCAATGATGCCATAGGTACGAAGCACTTGGTTCCAACTGTTACTCCTTCGGCGAGACCAACCCAGCGATGAAGCGGGCGTTCGATATTGTCGCATCTTGCGTCCTGCTGGTGCTGCTGGCCCCCGTTCTGATGGCCCTTGCCATGCTGGTGCGCTGGCGGCTTGGACAGCCGGTGCTGTTTCGGCAGACGCGACCGGGCATGGGCGCAAGGCCGTTCACGATGCTGAAATTCCGAACCATGCGCGATGCCCGCGACCGCAGCGGGCAGCCGCTGCCGGATGCCGAACGGCTGACGTCGTTCGGGCGCTTCCTGCGCTCGACCAGCCTCGACGAACTGCCCGAGCTGTGGAATGTCCTGAAAGGCGACATGAGCCTGGTCGGTCCGCGCCCGCTGTTAATGGAGTATCTTCCCCTCTATTCTGCGGAGCAGGCTCGGCGACATGATATGCGGCCGGGAATGACCGGCTGGGCGCAAGTCAATGGCCGCAATGCGCTGTCCTGGGAGGACAAGTTCAGGCTCGACATCTGGTATGTGGATAACCAGTCGTTCTGGCTGGATATGAAGATCATCGTGCTGACTGTCGCCAAAGTCCTGAGCCGTTCGGGAATTGCCGCCGATGGCGAAGCGACCATGCACAAATTCACAGGCACCCCGCCAGGTTCACGAGGTCAGATATGATGCCTGCTCTGCTCGTGCTCGGCTGTGGCGGGCATGGCCGCGTAGTCGCCGAGACTGCTATCGAGTGCAACTATCGCGACGTTGCCTTCCTTGACGATTCACCCCCTGAACAATCCCCGGACCGCGTGCTCGGCCCCATGTCCCTGGCCGAACAAGCCTCGCGTGAATGGCCTGCAGCAATCGCCGCAGTCGGCAACGGCGCGCTCAGATTGAAGCTGTTCGAAATGCTACGTCAGCGCGGCTATCATACGCCGAACATCATTCATCCATCGGCTGTGATCAGCCGCAGCGCACAACTCGGATCAGGAATTTTTATCGGAGCCGGTGCAATTGTCGGCACCGAGGCGCGGATCGATGATGCGGCGATCGTCAACACCGGTGCCCGGATCGATCACGACTGCCGCATTGGTCCGGGTAGCCACATCGCACCCGGAGCAACCTTGTCCGGCAACGTCAAGGTCGGCGCGAGGACGTGGCTCGGCACCGGATGCGCCGTCAGACAGGGTATCGTTATCGAAGACGATGTCATGGTCGGTGTCGGCGCCGCCGTCGTCTCCAACCTCCCATCGGGGCAAACTTATGTGGGCGTGCCGGCGCGCCGCCTCACCAAAACGTCGTAGGACGAATACCGTGCTCAACACTCCCTTCTCGCCATGGCCGTCCTTTTCGGAGGAGGAAATCGCGGCTGTCTCCCGCGTACTGCGCTCCAACCGGGTCAATTACTGGACCGGCGAGGAATGCCGACAGTTCGAGCAGGAGTTCGCCGCGTGGGTCGGGACGAAATACGCCATCGCGGTCGGCAACGGCACGTTGGCGCTCGATCTCGCTCTGCACGGGCTTGGCATCGGACCGGGCGATGAAGTGGTGGTGACGCCGCGCACCTTCCTCGCCTCCGTATCCTGCGTGGTCAATGCCGGCGCAACACCGGTATTCGCCGATGTCGACCCGCAGAGCGGCAACATCACCGCCGATACCATCGCAGCCGTGCTGAGCGAGCGCACGAAGGCCGTGATCCCCGTCCACCTTGCCGGCTGGCCGTGCGACATGGCCCCGATCATGGCGCTAGCTGAACGGCACGGCCTCAAGGTGATCGAGGACTGCGCGCAGGCGCACGGCGCGCGCGACAAGGGCCGCTCGGTCGGCTCGATCGGCCATGTCGGCGCATGGTCGTTCTGCCAGGACAAGATCATTACCACCGGCGGCGAAGGCGGCATGGTGACGACCGACGACGAGGCCCTATGGTTGCGGATGTGGTCGTTCAAGGACCACGGCAAGAGCTGGCAGGCCGTCTATCAGCGCGAACACCCGCCGGGCTTCCGCTGGCTTCATGAAAGTTTCGGCACCAACTGGCGGCTGACCGAGATGCAGGCCGCGATCGGGCGCGTTCAGCTCCAGAAAATGGCGCAGTGGTCGGCGGCACGCGAGCGCAACGCCACGATGATTCACAGTGCGCTGGCAGCCTTCGGCGGCACCGACGGCCCCGTGCGTACGCCGGCGCTCTCGAACGATTCCCGCAACAGCAACGGCTCGCGGCACGCCTTTTACAAACTCTACGCCTATGTCCGCTCCGAGAACCTGGCGTCCGGCTGGACGCGCGACCGCATCGTCAATGAGATCGTGGCGCAGGGCGTGCCCTGCTATCAGGGATCATGCTCGGAAGTTTATCTTGAGCGCGCCTTCGAGGGCACGCCATGGCGACCTCGGGAACGTCTGCCGACGGCCCGTGACCTGGGCGAAACCAGCCTGATGTTCCTCGTCCACCCGACTCTCACCGACGCCGAGATCGCCAAGACGGCCGATGTTGTCAGTACCGTGCTGCGGCAGGCGGCCGCCCGCTAGATCGCCAGATACTCGCGGCGCAGGTCGGCGTTGTCGAGTACCTCCTTTGCGGTGCCGGTGAAAGCCACCTCGCCGGTATCGAGGATCACCG
>JBARWE010000236.1:0-12167 GCA_049646625.1 Xanthobacteraceae bacterium | reverse complement strand
GTATCGGGCGGGTGGCGCCGCGCAGTATCCCCGGCATCGGTGCCGCGATCGCGGTCGCCTCGGGCAAGGGCGGGGTCGGCAAATCCACCACCACCATCAACCTGGCGCTGGGCCTGCGCGACCTTGGCCTCAGGGTCGGCGTGCTCGATGCCGACATCTACGGCCCGTCGCTGCCGCGGCTGTGCGGCATCTCGGAAAAGCCGCAGCTCAACAGTGCCAAGAAGCTCATTCCGATCTGGCGGTTCGGTATTGCGGTGATGTCGATCGGCTTCATGGTCGAGGACCGTACCGCGCTGATCTGGCGCGGCCCGATGATCTCCTCGGCGGTGACGCAGATGCTGCGCGACGTCGAATGGGGCCGGATCGACGTGCTGGTGATCGACATGCCGCCCGGCACCGGCGACGTCCAGCTCACGCTGTCGCAGCAGGCGCCGTTGCGCGGCGGGGTGATCGTCTCGACGCCGCAGGACCTCGCCTTGATCGACGCCCGGCGCGGTGTCGCCATGTTCCGCAGGGTCGATGTGCCGGTGCTCGGCGTGGTCGAGAACATGAGCTATTTCCGCTGTCCGAACTGCGGCACGCGGGCCGATATCTTCGGCCATGGCGGGGCGAGGCAGGAGGCGGAACGGCTCGGCGTGCCGTTCCTCGGCGAGGTGCCGCTGCATGCCGATATCCGCGCGCTGTCCGATGCCGGTACCCCGGTGGTCGAGGCCGAGCCGGACGGCGAGCACGCCAAAATCTACCGCGCCATCGCAACCGCCGTGCGCGACGAATTGCGTGCCCGCGCCGCGGTGGCTTGAGCCTTGCCCGGATGGGCGGGCGTTCCGGCGGCAGTGCGCCGCCCGCCGGCGCGGTTGCGGTGATGGTTGCAACATCACCGCGCATTATTCGACTTTGGTCATAGTCCCTCGATTGAAGTTGCCGTCGCAATTTCCGGGCCGCTATCATTCGTGCTAGTGACATGCCCCATCTGAAAACTGTCCCAAGGAGACCACCCGAATGAAACGTCGTGATTTTCTGAAGGCGACCGCCTCCGGCGCCGCAGTGGCTGCGGTTGCTTCTCCGGCGATTGCGCAGTCCTCGCCCGAGATCAAATGGCGTCTTGCCTCCAGCTTCCCGAAGTCGCTGGATACGATTTACGGCGGTGCCGAGGTGATGGCGAAGCACCTGGCCGAGGCGACCGACAACAAGTTTCAGATTCAGGTGTTCGCCGGCGGCGAACTGGTGCCGGGCCTTCAGGCGCTCGACGCGACCTCCAACGGCACGGTCGAAATCTCCCACACCGTCGCCTACTACTATGTCGGCAAGGACCCGACCTTCGCGATCTTCGCGTCGGTGCCGTTCGGCCTCAACGCCCGGATGCAGAATTCGTGGTGGTATCAGGGCGGCGGCGAGCAGCTCGGCAACGAGTTCTTCAAAAAGTACAACGTGATCGGTATTCCGTGCGGCAACACCGGCACGCAGATGGGCGGCTGGTTCCGCAAGGAGATCAAGACTGTCGCCGATATCTCTGGCCTCAAGATGCGCATCGGCGGCATTGCCGGGCAGGTGATGTCGCGGCTCGGCCTGGTGCCGCAGCAGTTGGCCGGCAGCGATGTCTATCCGGCGCTGGAGAAGGGCACCATCGATGCGGTCGAGTGGGTCGGCCCCTACGACGACGAGAAGCTCGGCTTCAACAAGGTGGCGAAGTACTACTATTACCCCGGCTTCTGGGAAGGCGGGCCGATGGTGCACTCCTTCGTCAATCTGGAGAAGTGGAACGCGCTGCCGAAGCACTACCAGGTGGCGCTCGAAAACGCCTGCGCCTTCGCCAACGTCAACATGGCGGCGCGCTACGACATGCAGAACCCGCAGGCGCTCAAGCGTCTTGTCGCCAGCGGCACGCAGCTTCGCCCGTTCAGCAACGAAATTCTGGAAGCCTCGCTCAAGGCCACCAATGAGCTGTGGGCGGAAATCTCCGCCAAGAACGCCGAGTTCAAGAAGGCGATCGAGGCGATGCAGGCGTATCGCTCCGACCAGTATCTGTGGTGGCAGGTCGCCGAATACACCAACGACAGCTTCATGATCCGCTCGCGTACGCGCGGCTGACCGAAGCCCTTCGGCAAAGAACAGCCGGCGCCCCGAAAGGGACGCCGGTTTTTTTGTTGCGCGTGGGTCGCAGCGGAGAGGGGGTTGCGGTTGCGAGCTTCTGTCGCCTATTTCGGCGGCCCGAAGTCGAGTTGCGGCATCTCGATCTGCGGCAGGTCGATCTGAATCTTGCTTGGATCGATGGTCTGGGCGACGCCCTTGTAGTGCATCACCATCGCCGGGAAGGTGATCACCAGCGCCACCATGATGATCTGGATGAAAACGAACGGCACCGCGCCCCAATAGATCTGCCCGGTGGTGACCGGTTGCATCCGTTTGCCGCTGACGCGGTCGATGTAGGATTCCTTAGGCGCCACCGAGCGCAGATAGAACAGCGCGAAGCCGAACGGCGGATGCATGAACGAGGTTTGCATGTTGACGCCGAGCATGACGCCGAACCAGATCAGGTCGATGCCGAGACGCTCGGCCGCCGGCGCCAGCAGCGGAATGACGATGAAGGCCAGTTCGAAGAAGTCGAGGAAGAACGCCAGCACGAAGATGAAGGCGTTGGTGAAGATCAGGAAGCCGGTCTGTCCGCCGGGCAGCGACACCAGCATCTCCTCGACCCAGCGGTGGCCGTCGACGCCGTAGAAGGTCAGCGAGAACACCCGCGCGCCGACCAGGATGAAGATCACGAAGGCGGAGAGCTTGGCCGTGGCCTCGACCGCCTGCCGGGTCAGGTCGAACGACAGACGGCGCTTCATCAGTGCGAGAATGATGGCGCCGCTTGCGCCCATCGCGCCGCCTTCGGTCGGCGTCGCGACGCCGATGAAGATGGTGCCGAGCACCAGGAACACCAGTCCGAGCGGCGGCACCATGACGAACACCACCTGTTCGGCAAGTTTCGACAACAGCTTGAGGCGCAACAGCTTGTTGATGACGGCAAGCAGGAAGGCGACGATCACCGTGATCGTCATGGTCAGCACCACGAAGTCGGCGCCACCCTTGACGTCGGCATAGGACATCGCGAACAGGGCGATGGCGACTGCGCCGACGACGACGAGATACAGAGACACCGTCATGGTGCGGACGATGCCGACGAAGGGCTGCGTCAGGATCCCGAGCAGGATGACGAACCAGAAGCCCTGCCGGATGGCGGTGCCCAGCCCGACCGCATCGAAGGCCGGCGCGGTCCAGTCGAACAGCCCCCAGCGCACGGCGATGAGCCAGGCCGCGTAAGCGGCCGACAGCGCCGCGATCAGCAGGATCAGCTTGTTGTGGGCAGTCTCCGGCTCGCGCAGCGTCTGTGCTTCGAGCGGCAGGCCAGGTACGGCTTTCGGGGCGAACACCGACAGGATGAAGACGTAGCCTGCATACATCAACGCCAGCACGATGCCGGGAATGAATGCGCCTTCGTACATGTCGCCGACCGAGCGGCCGAGCTGGTCGGCCATCACGATCAGCACCAGCGACGGCGGGATAATCTGCGCCAGCGTGCCGGAGGCGGCGATCACGCCGGTGGCGACACGGCGGTCGTAGCCGTAGCGCAGCATGATCGGCAGCGAGATCAGGCCCATCGAGATCACGGACGCCGCGACCACGCCGGTGGTGGCGGCGAGCAGTGCGCCGACGAACACCACGGCGTAGGCAAGGCCGCCGCGGATGCTGCCGAACAGTTGCCCGATGGTTTCGAGCAGATCTTCCGCCATCCCCGATCTTTCGAGGATCAACCCCATGAACGTGAAGAAGGGAATGGCGAGCAGCGTGTCGTTGTTGACGATGCCGTAGATGCGTTCTGGCAGGGCCTGCAGGAAGTTCGGGTGGAACATCCCAAGCTCGATGCCGATGAAGGCATAAAACAGGCCGACCGCCGCTAGCGAGAATGCGACCGGGTAGCCTAGCAGCAGGCATACCACCAGCGACGCAAACATGATCGGCGCCATGTAGTGGATCAACATAGCGACCATTAAATGCCCCCCGGCAATTCTGAGGAAGAAGCGAGGCTCAAGGTTTGTCGCCCGCGATCTGTGTCGCGAGCCGTGCGGCTTCGAGTTCGGCCGCCTCCTGCGCGCTGATGGCCCGTTCGTTGGGGTCGGGCATCAGCCCGCGCATGATCGCGGCGCGCTTGATGATCTCGGAAATGCCCTGGATGAACAGCAGCGCGGCGCCGATCATAATCAGCGATTTGGTCGGCCATTGCGGCAGGCCGCCGGCGCTCAGCGACTGCTCGTTCTGCTCGAACGAGGTCAGAAAGAACGGGATTGAATCCCACAGCAGGATCAGCGTGAACGGCAGGAGAAAGAACACATGCCCGATCATGTCGATCCAGCTACGCACCTTGAGCGGCAGCATGTGGTTGATGATGTCGATGCGGATGTGTTCGTTGTCGAGCAAAGTCCACGGCGCGCACAACAGGAACACGATGCCGAACAGCACCCACTGCAATTCGAGGTAGGCGTTGGAGGAGACGTCAAAGACCTTGCGGACGGTAGCGTTGGCGGAGGACACGACCACGGCGACAAGGATCAGCCAGGACAGCCACCGGCCGATACGGGTATTGAGCGCGTCGATGACGCGACTCAGACTGAGCAGTGCTTGCAACGACGACCCTCCTCGCACGCGCCCATTCCCCCTGTGATTGTCGGCCGTTACCGGCACCATGATTTTATAGGGGTCCGAGCCGGCACACCATTTCAGCGTGCAACAGCGCCGTCAATTGGAAGTTTGGCAAAACCCCCGGCCGGGCGGTCTCTCGGACCGGTGCGGCCGGGAAGGGGTCGCGGCGCCGGTCAGCCGCCGGTGACGCTCATGTGGCGATTGACGCTTGGCCGGTTGTGGCGGCGGTCGATCACGAAGTCATGGCCCTTCGGCTTCAGGCTGATGGCCTGGTCGATCGCGGCGCTCAGCAACTCGTTGTCGGCCGAGGCGCGCAACGGGCTGCGCAGGTCGGCGGCGTCATCGTGGCCGAGGCAGGTATGGATGGTGCCGGTGCAGGTGATGCGCACGCGGTTGCAGGCTTCGCAGAAATTATGGGTCATCGGCGTGATGAAGCCGAGCTTGCCGCCGGTTTCGCTGACGTGGACATAGCGCGCCGGCCCGCCGGTGGTCTCGTCGAGGTCAGTCAGCGTGAAGTGCTTGGCGAGGCGAGCGCGGACCAGCGACAGCGGCACATACTGGTCGATGCGGCCGGCGATGTCGCCCATCGGCATCACCTCGATCAGGGTCAGGCTCATGCCGCGGTGGTGCGCCCATTCGACCAGCGAGGGAATTTCGTCCTCGTTCATGCCCTTGAGCGCCACGGTGTTGATCTTGACCGCAAGGCCGGCGGCGCGCGCCGCCTCGATGCCGTCGAGCACCTTGGTGATGTCGCCCCAGCGGGTGATGGCGCGGAATTTGTCGGGGTCGAGGGTGTCGAGCGAGACGTTGATACGCCGCACCCCGCAGGCAGCCAGTTCGCCGGCGAACTTGGCCAACTGGGAGCCGTTGGTGGTCAGCGTCAGCTCGTTGAGCGCGCCACTGTCGAGATGACGCGACAGCGATTTGAACAGCGACATGATGTTGCGGCGCACCAAAGGCTCGCCGCCGGTCAGCCGCAGCTTGCGCACGCCTTTCGCGATGAACGCCGAGCACAGCCGGTCGAGTTCCTCAAGCGTCAGCAGGTTGGCCTTGGGCAGGAAGGTCATGTCCTCGGACATGCAGTAGAAACAGCGCAGGTCGCAGCGGTCGGTGACTGAAACGCGCAGATAGGTGATCCGTCGCCCGAACGGGTCGATCATGGCCGGCGACCGGGCCATCGTCTCTGGGCTGGCGGAACTGGACATCGCGTTTCCCAACTGGCTTTTTCTCAAGCTACCGTCTTTGCGGGAGCTTGTCTTTATGTACATTCGTTCAGCTAGATGTACAGGGGGTGTGGCGCCAGCGCAACGGCCTGCGGTGTCGCAAGGCGGCCGCGCCGCCACCACGCTGCCGTCTCTCAAGCGGTTTTGCGAGTGCCGATCAGGCTTTCGACCGCCTGCGGCAGGTCCGCCATGTGCGAGATGAGGCGGTCGGGCTTGAGATCGGCGATCGGAATCTCGGTATAGCCGAACGTCACCCCGACCACCGGCACGCCGGCGCGGCGCGCTACCCCGACATCGGTGCCGGCGTCGCCGACCATGATGGTGGCGGCGATCGCGCCGCCCGCCCGCACGGCGGTCTGGCGCAGGAAGGCGGGGTCGGGCTTCGACACGCCGAACGTGTCCGCGCCGCAGATGGCGTCGAACCGTGCGCTCAAGGCCAGCCGGTCGAGCAGGCGTTTGGCCAGCCATTCCAGCTTGTTGGTGCAGACGGCCAGGCGAAAGCCCTGGTCCGCGAGAATGTCGAGCGCGGCCGTCACCCCCTCGAAGGGCTGCGATTCATCGGCGATATGGTCAGCGTAATGGGCGATGAAACGCTCGGTCATGCGGTCCATCTCGGCGGCGGTGCAGTTTCGCCCCTCGCGTTCGAGGCTGCGTTCCAGCATCCTGCGGGCACCGGCGCCGATCGTTTTGCGGGCCATGTCGAACGGCACCGGCGGCAGCCCCTCGGCGGCCAGCACGGCATTCAGCGCGCCGACGAGGTCGGGTGCGGTATCGACGAGGGTGCCGTCGAGGTCGAAGGCGACGAGACGGGGGATCATGACGCTCCGGCTGTACCGGCAATGCCAGCCGGGCGCAAGCCGCGCTTTGGCCGCCTCCGGCGCGCTTGAGGTCTGTTCGTGAGGCCCGAACGAGGCTAGATAGGCGCTCGGGCGGCCGGGCGATCCGGCGCGAGGGTGAGGGCGGGACGGTGACGGCGGACGATCTCAAACGGGAGGCGGCGAGGGCGGCGCTGGAACTGGTGCGCCCCGGCATGCGGCTGGGACTTGGCACCGGCTCGACCGCGAAACATTTCGTCGACCTCCTGGGCGAGCGGGTGCGCGGCGGCCTCGATGTGGTCGGCGTGCCGACCTCGGAGGCGACAAGGGCCGATGCCGAGCGCTGCGGCGTGAGGCTCGCCTCGCTCGACGACCTCGATCGCCTCGACCTGACGGTGGACGGCGCCGACGAGATCGACGGCGACCTCAATCTCATCAAGGGCGGCGGCGGCGCGCTGCTGCGCGAAAAGATCGTCGCGGCGGCCTCCGCCCGCATGGTGGTGATCGCCGACGTTTCCAAGCAGGTGGCGACGCTCGGGCGCTTTCCGCTGCCGATCGAGGTGATGCCGTTCGGGCTGGCGGCGACCCGCGCCGCCATCGGCCGCGCCTTTGCCGCCTGCGGGGTGGCCGGCGACCTGGCGCTGCGCAAGGGAGCGGACGGCCATGCTTTCGTCACCGATGGCGGCCACTGGATTGTCGATGCCGGCCTCGGGCGCATCCCCGATGCACCTCGGCTGGCCTGTGCGCTGGCCGCCATACCGGGGGTGGTCGAGCATGGCCTGTTCATCGGTCTGGCCAGCGCCGCGGTGCTGGCCGGCCCCGAGGGAGTTCGCGTCGTCGAGCGTCCATGACGTGCCGGCACCCCTGCCCCGGCCAGTTCCACCCCGCGGTTCGCGCGGCCGTCATCCCGGCGCCGGATCGGCTGACTTTCGCAAATCCTGAGGAGACCAGACCATGATCCGTTTTGCCAAACTTGCGGCCGTTGCCGGCCTCGCGCTCGGCCTGTTGTGGCCGGTGCTGCCTGCGGCCGCCCAGAACGCGCCGGCGCCGGGAGCGGTCGCTGCCGCCAAGGACCTGCTGGCGCTCAAGAACGCCTCGGCGATGTATTCGGCGCTGGTGCCCAACGTGGTTCAGCGCACCAAGCAACTCCTGTTGCAGAACAACCTCAACTACCAGAAGGACCTTGAGGAGGTCGCGGTGAAGGTGGCGCACGATCTCGCCGGGCAGGAAAAGGCGGTCGGCGAGGAGATGGCGAAGGTCTACGCGACCGACTTCACCGAAAAGGAATTGCGCGACTTGATCGCCTTCTATCAGACGCCCCTCGGCAAGAAGGTTCTTGAACAGGAGCCGCGCACCATTCAGGCGAGTTTTGAGGCCATGAACCGTTTCGCGCAGACCTTTGCCCAGACCGTCGAGGCCAAGTTCCGCGCCGAGATGCGCGCCCGCAACAAGCCGATCTGACGGGCGGCGCGGCCATGGCTGAGCACGACGTCGATCTGTTCGTCATCGGCGGTGGCTCGGGCGGCGTGAGGGCCGCCCGCATCGCCGCCGGCTATGGCGCGCGCGTGATGGTGGCGGAGGAATACCGCGTCGGCGGCACCTGCGTGATCCGCGGCTGCGTGCCGAAGAAGCTGATGGTCTATGCCTCGCATATCCGGCACGACATCGAGGACGCGGCGGGTTTCGGCTGGACCATTCCCGAGGCTACGTTCGACTGGCCGACCTTCATCACCAACAAGGACCGCGAGATCGCCCGTCTTGAGGCGGCCTATACCGCCAACCTCGACAAGGCCGGCGTTGCGATCGTCAAGGCGCGCGCGGTGTTCGAGGACGCGCACCGCTTGCGGCTTGCCAACGGCGATACCGTGCGCGCCGCGCATGTGCTGATTGCCACCGGCGGCGTGCCGAGCCACGGCGAGGCGATCCCCGGCATCGAGCACGTCATCTCCTCGAACGAAGTCTTTCATTTGCCGGCGCTGCCGAAACGCATCCTGATTCAGGGCGGCGGCTACATCGCGCTGGAGTTCGCCTGCATCTTCGCCGGCCTCGGCTCGCAGGTGACGGTGGTTTATCGCGGCGACAACGTTTTGCGCGGCTTCGACGACGACGTGCGGGCGCATGTGCGTGGCGAGATGGAGAAGGCGGGGGTGGCCTTTCTCACCGCCTGCACGGTGGAGCGCATCGAGAAGCACGGCGAGGAGTTCATCTCGCGGCTGTCCGACGGGTCGAGCGTGCCCTCCGATCAGGTGCTGTTCGCCATCGGCCGTTTTCCCAACGTCGCCAATCTCGGGCTGGAAGCGGCGGGGGTTGCCATCGATCCGCGCAACGGCGGCATCGCCGTCGACGCATTTTCTCAAACGAATGTCCCGCACATCTACGCGGTCGGCGACGTCACCCACCGCATCAACCTGACGCCGGTCGCGATCCGCGAGGGGCATGCTTTCGCCGACACCGTGTTCGGCGGGCGCAAGGTCGCGGTCGATCACGCCGATATCCCGACCGCAGTGTTCTCGCAGCCGGAGGTCGGCACCGTAGGCCTGACGGAAGCGCAGGCGCGGGCGCAGTTGGCGCGTGTCGATGTCTACAAGGCGGTGTTCCGCCCGATGAAGGCGACGTTGTCCGGCCGCGACACCCGCGTCCTGATGAAGCTGATCGTCGATGCCGACAGCGACCGCGTGCTCGGCTGCCACATCGTTGGCGATGCCGCCGCCGAGACGATCCAGGCCGTCGGCATTGCGATGAAGATGAAGGCCACCAAGGCGGACTTCGACGCCACCATGGCGTTGCACCCGACCGCCGCCGAGGAACTGGTGACGATGCGCACGCCGTCGGCGCGCTACGGTCGCGAGGCGGCGGAGTAGGCGTTTTACTCCGCCAGCAGCCAGTCGGCGGCGCCGCGCCACAGCCCGTCCTGCTGCTCGGGACGGAAGAAGCCGAAATGGCCGATTCTGGCGGTGCCGACGTCGGCCGGCGCCAGTTTCACGATCTCGGGCGCCGTGCCGGTGTAGTGCGAGCATAGCAGTTCGACGGCGGAGGGCGTCGCCCATGGGTCGTCGGTGAAGGTGTGGGCGCGCAGCCGGCCCTTGAAGGTGGGGAAGTTGGCCAGCGCCGGCAGGTTGGCATCGTCGAACATATAGTGCCGGCTCATCACCCACGCGGTCCATTGCAGGAAGGCGTCCTTGGGCAGATCCTCGCCGAGACCCATGAAGCCCGGCGCATAGCCGAGCATCCGGGTCAGCGGCACGCCGACGAAGTTCATGAAGGCATAGACGCGGTAGCGTTCCGGCGGCGTCATCAGCCCCCAGTAGCCGGCCTGCGCCGCCACCAGCAGCGCGCGCGCGACCTCGGTGTTGTTGGGCGCAAGCCCGAGGCCCTGGCCGCCGAACGAGTGGCCGACGAAGCCGAGCGGCCAGTCGCCGTAGCGCTGCCTCATCCAGGCGATGGCGCCGGTCATGTCGAGCGTCGCCCAGTCGGCCATCGACGCCTTGAAGCCGACGAGAGTTTTAGGCCGCGAGCCACTGATGCCGCGATAGTCGTAAGTCAGCACCACGGCGCCACGGCCGGCGAGGTAGCTGGCAAAGCTGCGATAGATCTTGCGTGGCACCGCGGTCGCGGAATTGATCAGCACCGCGGCGTTGCGGCTGCGGCGCGGCAGGAACAGCGTCGCGGCGAGCCGGAATCCGTCCGTCGCCGGCACGGTGATGTCGTCGATGAAAGGTTCGTCCGGGTCGCTTGGCGCTGTGCTTTGCGCTGTCATGGGGGAAATTGTCCAAGGCCCCGCGCGGCCGTCAACATTCGTCCCCGGAGAGGGATTCGGCGTGCCTGGCAAGGGTTTGACATAAAAGGGCGAATTGCAACTGGCGGTCGGCGTGCCGGCTGTGTATAACCCGCTTCACGCCGCCCCGCCCGTCGGGTCGCGTGGTTTCCAGGAGTAAAGCGAATGTCCGAGCGGTGGACGCCCGAGAGTTGGCGCAGCAAGCCGGTGGTGCAGATTCCCGACTATCCCGACGCGCAGGCGTTGGCCGATGTCGAGGCGCAACTGGCGACCTTTCCGCCGCTGGTGTTTGCCGGCGAGGCGCGCAACCTGAAGAAGGCACTGGCCAAGGTCGCGGCCGGCGAGGCTTTCCTGCTGCAGGGCGGCGACTGCGCCGAGAGCTTTGCTGAGCATGGCGCCAACAACATCCGCGACTTCTTCCGCGTGCTGCTGCAGATGGCGGTGATCCTCACCTATGCCGGCGCCGTGCCGGTGGTGAAGGTCGGCCGCGTCGCCGGCCAGTTCGCCAAGCCGCGCTCCTCGCCGACGGAGAAGAAGGACGGCATCGAGCTGCCGAGCTATCGCGGCGACATCGTCAACGACATTGCCTTCACGTCCGAGGCCCGCGTGCCCGATCCGCGCCGGCAGGTGATGGCCTATCGCCAGTCGGCGGCGACGCTCAATCTGTTGCGCGCCTTCGCGACCGGCGGCTTCGCCAATCTCGGCAGCGTGCATCAGTGGATGCTGGGTTTCCTGAAGGATTCGCCGCAGTCGCGCCGCTACAGGGAACTGGCGGACCGCATCTCCGACGCGCTCAACTTCATGCGCGCCTGCGGCCTCAACCTGGAAAGCCACCCGGAGCTGCGTGCTACCGACATCTATACCAGCCACGAGGCGCTGCTGCTCGGCTACGAGCAGGCGTTCACGCGCGTCGATTCCACCACCGGCGACTGGTACGCGACCTCCGGCCACATGCTGTGGGTCGGCGACCGCACGCGCCAGCTTGATCACGGCCATGTCGAGTATTTCCGCGGCATCCATAACCCGATCGGCTTGAAGTGCGGGCCGACGCTGAAGCCCGACGAGTTGCTGCGACTGATCGACGTGCTCAACCCCGATAACGAGCCGGGCCGGCTGACGCTGATCGTGCGCAACGGTGCCGAGAAGGCCGGCGACTGCCTGCCGCCGTTGATTCGGGCGGTGCAGCGCGAGGGCCGCGTCGTGGTGTGGTCGTGCGATCCGATGCACGGCAACACCATTACTTCCTCGACCGGCTACAAGACGCGGCCGTTCGACCGCATCCTGTCGGAGGTCAAGACGTTCTTCTCGGTACACGCCGCGGAAGGCACCCATGCCGGCGGCGTCCACCTGGAAATGACCGGGCAGGATGTCACCGAATGCATCGGCGGCGCGCGCGCCATCACCGACAGCGACCTCAACAGCCGTTATCATACGGCGTGCGATCCGCGCCTCAATGCCGAGCAGTCGATCGATCTTGCGTTCCTGATTGCGGAGTTGTTGAAGCAGGATCGTGCCGGCAAGGCCACGCCGTGGCCGGCCGTGGCCGGGTTGTGACCCGCGCGCGACGGCGGATACCGCGATGAACGAGGTTAGCTCGCAGTTCGCCATGGCGCTGGCGCAGTTGAACCCTGTCGTCGGCGACGTGGCGGGCAATGCGGCGCGCGCCCGCAC
>JBARWE010000235.1:0-6551 GCA_049646625.1 Xanthobacteraceae bacterium | reverse complement strand
GGTTGCGCGCCTCCTCCGGGCCGCCGCGGGCGAGGCCGTCGGCCACCATCACGGCATTGACCGCGCCGGCCGAGGCACCGGAGAGGCCGGTGATGGTCAGCCGGCCGTCGGCCAATAGCTGGTCGAGCACGCCCCAGGTGAAGGCGCCGTGCGCGCCGCCGCCCTGCAGCGCCAGGTTGACCTTGCGGGTCGCGGCCGAGGAGGGGGCGGCCCCGGGGCGGCGCCAGTGGGCCAGGGTTTCGAGGTAGCTGCGCAGGTGATGACGTGCCACTGTCGGCCTCGCTGGGATCGGTTCGATGGCGGCAAAGACGACGGGATATGGCGCGGCAGGATGGAAATTGTGCAGCGCAATAGTGTCGCTATGATGAATGCCGCCAAAATGATATGTCGTTGCGTGGATCATACGATCCCCATGCTTGAATGAGGCTCGGGCATGACGCTGCCGACACCATCTTTCCCGGAACCGGGCCATGACCACGCCCGCTGCGCGGCCGAGGCGATCGCGCATGCTGAACGCGCGTGTCTCGCGCGCGGCCAGCGCTTCACGCCGATTCGCCGCGAGGTGCTGGAGGCGCTGCTGGCGAGCCACCGTCCGCTCGGCGCCTACGAGATCATCGACAGGCTGGCTGAGACGACGGCGACGCGCCCGGCGCCGATCACCGTCTACCGCGCCCTCGATTTTCTCACCGCGAACGGTTTTGTGCATCGCATCGAAAGCCGCAATGCCTTTCTCGCCTGTTCGCACGACCACGACGCCTCGACCATCGTCGCGTTCCTGATCTGCGAGCGCTGCGGCGCGGTCGGCGAGATTGCGGCGGCGCCGATGGCCGAGCGGCTGCATCAGGCGGCCCGCGCCACCGGCTTCACGCCGCGGCTGTCGGTGGTGGAGATCACCGGCGTGTGCAATCACTGCCGGACGAAAGACTAGCCGCCCGGCTTCGCCACCCCGTATCACCCGACCGGCGGCCCGAGAAAACGCGCGCCGCCGTTGGCAGGACTATCGTTCCCATGTTGCAGCCGTCTTCCACCGCGCGTCCGCTCGACGCCGCCGCCATCGCCCTCGTTCTGCTGTTGTGTCTGACCTGGGGCTTCAATCAGGTGGCGATCAAGCTGGTGCTGCCGGAGATTCCACCGCTGACGCAGGCCGCGCTGCGCTCGTTCGGCGGACTCGTTGTCGTCATGATCATCGCGGCGATCCGTGGCGTGCCGCTGTGGTCGCGCGACGGCACGCTCAAGGCCGGGCTGCTGATCGGCGTGATCTTCGGCGTCGAGTTCGTTCTGATGTATCGTGGCCTGGTGTGGACCACCGCGTCGCGCGCTGTGGTGTTCCTTTACACTGCGCCATTCTTCGTGGCGTTCGGCGCCTACCGGTTGCTGGGCGAGCGGATGTCCAAAGTGCAGTGGTTCGGGATGATGCTATCGTTCGCCGCCGTGGTGCTGGCGATCGGCGCCCCGCAGCCCGACGTCGATACCAAAGTGCTGCTCGGCGACCTGATGATGCTCGGCGCCGGCGCACTGTGGGGCGCCACCACGATCATCATCAAGGCCAGCCGTCTCAGCCAGGTCTCGGCCGAAAAAGGGCTGTTCCTCCAGCTCCTTATATCGCTTCCGATCCTCGGCGTCGGAATCCTCGTAACCGGTGAGACGATGACCGCGGTTCCCGGGATGATGGCCTCGTCGCTGATGCTCTATCAGGCGGTCTGGGTGGTGGGCGCAACGTTCCTGTTGTGGTTCGTGCTGGTCAAGGCCTACTCGGCGAACAAATTGTCGGCGTTCACCTTTTTGACCCCTTTATTCGGCGTGGCCGCGGGTTATTTCATTCTCGACGAGCCGATTTCGATGGCATTCGGGGTGGCGGCATTGCTGGTGATCGTCGGCCTTTACCTGGTGAACCGTCCTGCATCCGTTGCCGACTGACATGCCGCGCTCCGCCGCCGAACGCCGTCTGCCGCCGGTCCATTGAAGATTGTCACGCAAAGCTGATATCTGAAGCCCATGAACAAGCCCGAACAGCCGCCCCGCTCCGGCCTATCGCCTGACATCGCGGGGCCGAAGCCCCGCCACGTCACCACCCGCGTCATGGTCGGCGATGTCGCCGTCGGCGGCGGCGCGCCAATCGTCGTGCAGTCGATGACCAACACCGACACCGCCGATGTCGCAGGCACCGTCGCGCAGGTGGCCGCGCTGGCGCGCGCCGGCTCGGAACTGGTGCGCATCACGGTGGATCGCGACGAGGCGGCCGCCGCCGTGCCGCATATCCGCGACGGGTTGCGCGCGCGCGGCGTCACCGTGCCGCTGGTCGGTGACTTCCACTATATCGGCCACAAGCTTCTGGCCGACCATCCGGCCTGCGCCGAGGCGCTCGACAAATACCGGATCAATCCCGGCAATGTCGGCTTCAAGGACAAGCGCGACAAGCAGTTTACCGACATCGTCGAGTTCGCGATTCGTTATGGCAAGCCGGTGCGCATCGGCGCCAATTGGGGGTCGCTCGATCAGGAACTGCTGACCCACCTGATGGAGGAAAACGCCAAGCTGGCCGAGCCGCGCGACGCCCGCGCGGTGATGCGCGAGGCGATGGTGCAGTCGGCGCTGACCTCGGCGGCGCGCGCCGAGGAGATCGGCCTGCCGAAGAACCGCATCATCCTGTCCGCCAAGGTGTCGGCGGTGCAGGATCTGATCGCGGTCTATCGCGACCTCGCCGCGCGCTCCGACTACGCCATCCATCTCGGCCTCACCGAAGCCGGCATGGGGACCAAGGGCATCGTTGCTTCCTCGGCCGCGCTCGGCATCCTGCTGCAGGACGGTATCGGCGATACCATCCGTATCTCGTTGACCCCGGAACCCGGCGGCGACCGCACCCGCGAGGTGCAGGTCGGTCAGGAACTGTTGCAGACCATGGGCTTCCGCACTTTCGTGCCACTGGTGGCGGCCTGCCCCGGCTGCGGCCGCACCACCTCGACCACGTTTCAGGAACTGGCGCGCAGCATTCAGGATTTCATCCGCGACGAGATGCCGGCGTGGCGCACGCGCTATCCGGGCGTCGAGGGCCTCAACGTCGCGGTGATGGGCTGCATCGTCAACGGCCCCGGCGAGTCCAAGCATGCCGACATCGGCATCTCGCTGCCGGGCACGGGCGAGGCGCCGTCGGCGCCGGTGTTCGTCGACGGCAAGAAGTTCCGCACCTTGCGCGGTCCGACCATCGCCGCCGATTTCAAGGCGCTGGTAATCGACTATATCGAGCAGCGCTACGGCCAGAACGGCCACGCTGCCGCCGAGTAGAACACGCCGTCACGATACCAGGCCGGCGGCGATGTTGATCGTCAGCGCCAGCAATGCCGTGTTGAACACGAACGACACGATGCCGTGCGCTGTCGCCGTGCGGCGGATCGCCTTGCTGGTGATGCCGACGTCTGACACCTGCGCGGTCATGCCGATGACGAACGAGAAGTAGACGAAGTCGAAATAGTCCGGCTTGTCGTCGCCGGGAAATGCCAGCCCGCCGCCGCGCTTTTCGCTGTAGTAGTCGTGCGCGTAATGCAGCGCGAAAGTGGTGTGCACCACGGTCCATGACAGCGCGATGGTCACGATCGCAAGCGTGACGCCCCATGCGCCGCGCTGCGGCTGGCCGAGTTCGAACACGATCGCGGCGATACTGGCAAAGGCGCCGATCGCGGTGACGATCAGGATGAGGAAGCGGCCATCGTCCTGCAGCGCGGCCTGATGGCGGATGTGGGCAATGCCGCTGCGCAGCACGAAGGCGTAGACCAGCACCAGATACAGCGCGGCGAACACGTCCCATGCGATCAGGAGCCGCGAGACCGGCTGCGCCGCCGGCAGCAGCGCATAGGCGACGATGCCGCAGCCGAGGGCGCTAAACGTGCGCGCCCGCGCATAGACGACGCGCAGCGCCCAGGGCCATGTCCGAAACCGGGCGAGATGCGAAGCGCTGGTTCTGTCCTCGCTCATCGCCGGATGCCGCCACTAGTTCTTGCGCTCGGCGACGAAGCGGGCAGCGGCGCGCAGCACGTCGGCCCTGCTCCCAAAGCGGTCGAGCGCCTTGTCGCCCTGCGCGAGCAGATCGTGCACGCGCTGCCTGGCGCCGTCGACGCCGAGCTGGGTGACGAAGGTGGTCTTGCCGAGCGCGGCATCCTGCCCGGTTTCCTTGCCGAGCGTTGCCGCGTCGCCCTCGACGTCGAGCAGGTCGTCGGCGATCTGGAACGCCTCGCCGAGCGTGCGGCCGAAAATGTCGAGCGCGCGATAGTCGTCGGCGCCCGCCTCGCCGAGCAGTGCGCCGGCGATGCAGCCGAAGCGCAACAGCGCCCCGGTCTTCATCTGCTGTACACGCGCGACATCGACCGGCCCGGTATCGCCGAAGCGGCCTTCGCCGGCGAGGTCGAGCATCTGGCCGCCGACCATGCCACCGATACCGGCGGCGCGCGCCAGCGCCCGCGTCAGGTTGAGCCGCACCAGGGGATCGCGGTGGATCTCGTCGCGGGTGATGATGTCGAAGGCGAGCGTCAACAGGGCGTCGCCGGCGAGGATGGCGGTGGCGTCGTCATAGACCTTGTGCAGGGTGGGGCGGCCGCGCCGCAGGTCGCTGTCGTCCATCGCCGGCAGGTCGTCGTGAATCAGCGAATAGCAGTGGATGCATTCGAGCGCGGCGCCGGCGAGCAGCGCCGCCTGGCGATCGATGCCGAACACTGTCGCGCTTTCAACGACCAGAAAGGGCCGCAGCCGTTTGCCGCCGCCGAGCGAGGAGTAGCGCATCGCCGCCATCACGCGCTCCGGCCGTGCAATCTCGTCCGGCAGCACCTCGTCGGACAGCAGCGCTGCCAGCAGCGTCTCGGTGTCGTCCGCCGTGGCGTCCAGGCGTTTGACGAAATCGGCGGGCGAAAGTCCGGCGGCCATCTGCGAATAACTCCCAGTCAAAAAGAGCGGCGACAATCGGTCATGGCGCGGGCTTCGTCAATTCCGGCCGGCACGCGGTTCCTTGCGGCAGGGTCGTGCGAATTCTGCTAGCTGGGGTCGGCCAAGGGGAAAGCGAAAGGCTGGGTTTGAAACGGATCATTCGCGTGGTGCTGGTCGCGGTGCTCGCCGTCGTGACGCTGCCCTATATTCTGACGCCGCTCTACCGGTCCGGCCACCCGGTCTCGACCCTGATGCTGTGGCGCTGGGCGACCGGCGCTCCGGTGACGCGCGACTGGCGTGACCTCGACGCCATCGCGGCCGTGCTGCCGCGCACGGTGATCGCCGCCGAGGACGCCAAATTCTGCACCCACAACGGCGTCGACTGGGAGACGTTGCAGGAGGTGATCGAGGATGCGCAGGACGGCGAGGCGACGCGCGGCGGTTCGACCATCACGCAGCAGTTGGCCAAGAATTTATTCCTGTGGGGTGGCCGTAGCTTTGTCCGCAAGGCGCTGGAACTGCCGCTGGCGTTGTGGATCGACGCGGTGCTGCCCAAGGGCCGCATCCTCGAACTCTACCTCAATGTCGCCGAATGGGGGCCGGCCGGGCAGTTCGGCGCCGAGGCCGGTGCGCGGCACGCCTTCGGCAAGGCAGCCAGCCAGCTCACCGCCCGTGAGGCGGCCCTGCTGGCGGCGATCCTGCCCAATCCGGTGGTGCGCAGCGCCAGCCGCCCCTCGCGCGGTGTGCGGCGGCGGGCCGGCATCTATATCGCCCGCGCTCGCGCCATCGATCTTGCCGCCTGCGCCACCGGGCGGCGGCGATGAAGGTGCCGCCCGCCTGCTCGCCGTCGGCGGCCAATATTCGCTCTGGCCTCGTGGCGTCGCTTCCTCTATAAGCCCGGCCTTGAGACTGTTTCCGGCCGCGCCGTGGCGCGCGCGCCCGGCCGCCCGGGATTCCGCTGGAACCCGACGGCCATCCCAACGACCCTGCGAAGGACACTACTCACCATGGCCGTTCCGAGAAAGAAAACGTCGCCGTCGCGGCGTGGCATGCGCCGCTCCGCCGATGCGCTGAAAAAGCCGACCTATGTCGAGGACAAGGATTCCGGCGAACTGCGCCGGCCGCACCATCTCGACCTCAAGACCGGGATGTACAAGGGCCGCCAGGTTCTTAAGGTGAAGAAGGACGACTGACGCCGTCCGGCCGCTGCGGCCCGGCGGCGGGATTGAGGAGAAGGCCAGCGATGTTCGGTTTTCCTCTTCTCCTGATCCCGCTCGCGATCTTCAACATCGTCATGTTCCTGATGCCAGGGGTGGATTTTTCTGCCCCTGCGTTTGCTGTCGCGCTGATGTCCGGCGCGACCTGGACGGTCTCGTTCGGCGACATCCTGATTGTCGCGGCGCTGGTGCTCTTGCTGTGCGAGATCGTCAAGGTGGGGCGTGCCGGCGGCCGTTACCTGACCGATCACCTGCTGTCGCTGCTGGTGCTGGCGGCGGCGGTGGCCGAATTTGTCTGGCTGGCGCCGTTTGCCACCTTCCCCTTCTTTATGCTGTGCGCGCTGGCGTTCATCGACGTTGTCGCCGGAATTGCGCTGCACCGGCGGCGGGCGCGCACGCCAGCGCCGGCCCCAGCAGTAGCGC
>JBARWE010000234.1:0-6461 GCA_049646625.1 Xanthobacteraceae bacterium | reverse complement strand
GTCACCATCGGGCCGTGGATGGCGCGGCCGCAGGCCGGCACCCGCGCGGTCGATCCTTACGCGCGCGCGGCGATCGCCCGCAGCGGCGAACTGCCACTCGGCATCGGCGACGGGGTGGCGTTCCTCGCAAGCAAGGACAGCGACGGCCGCCCGCTCGACGGACGCTGCAACGTCATCGTCAGCGGCACCACGCCGGCGGCGCGGTTCTGGACACTGACGCTGCACGACCCCTCCGGCCGCCTCGTCGCCAATACGATCGAGCGCTATGGCTTCACCAGTCAGGAGGTGGTGCGCGGGGCCGACGGTAGTTTCGCGGTGACGCTGGCGCCGCGCGCGCGCGCCGGCAACTGGCTGCCGACCGGCGGCATCGAGCGCTATGTCGTGGCGCTGCGCTTCTACGACACTCCGGTCGGCGGCGTCTCGACGCGCAACCAGCGCGATACCCCGATGCCCTCGATCAAGACCACGGACTGTCCGTCATGATGCGACTTCTGACGGTGATCGTCGCCGGTATCGTGCTCGGCGGCATCGTGCACCTGGTCAGCGTGCTGGCGCTGCCGCGCCTCGCGACCCAGGACGCCTATTCACGGCTCACCCCACTTGCCGCGGTCAATACGATGACGCAACTGCCACCGGCCACGCCGGACACCACGCTGATGCCGTTCATGGACCCGGCCTTCGCCGTCGCCGTGTGCCGCTACGACCTCGGCTCCGGCCCGCTCAAGCTGACGGTGCCGATCAGCCAGTCCTATACCTCAGTGTCGTTCTACACGGCGGAGGAGATCGCCTATTACGCGATCAACGACCGCTCGGCCGGGCGCAAGACGATCGAACTCGACCTGATGACCGAGGCCCAGCACGAGGACCTGCCGAAGGACGAGGACATCACCGCCGCCGACCGGCTGATCATCGATTCCCCGTCGCAGACCGGGCTGATCGTGATCAAGGCGCTGGCCGCCGAACCCGGCCTGATGGCGCACGCGAAGGCAACGCTAGCCGCCGCGACCTGCCGGTTGCAGAGCGCCGCCGAGACGACGAAGCGGAAATAGCGGACCATGTCGGCGGGACCGCTCGTCCGCGCTGGGAACCTTCCGCTCCTCGTCATGGCCGGGCATAGCCCGTCGAAGACGGGCGTGAACGCCCTTTTGTCCCGGCCATCCACGTCTTCGTTGCGGACATGCTGCAAGACGTGGATGCCCGGCATAAAGCCGGGCATGACGGCAAGACAGCATCGCGCGGCGCCATCACCCCTTGGTGGTGATAGCTCGCCCCGCCACCGGCGGAGCCAGCGCCGGCGCCTGTGCGGCGCGCAGCGCAAGCTCGCCGATCAGTCGGTCGGCTTCGGCGGCAAGGCCATCGGGCGCATGGATCACCAGCCGTTCCAGCGCCCAGCGATACGAGGCGATGCGCCGCTCCAGACACTGCTGCACCCATTCGACGATCAGCGCGTTCTCGCGCATCCGGGCGGTCGCGTCGTCACGCTCGCGCGGCGACAGGTCGCCGAGGAAGCGCAGACTGGCGTTGCGCTTGGCATCGAGATCGATCACGCGCGTGGCCGCGGCATAGAACGGATCGAGCCGGGTGATGTCGTCGCGCACGTCCTCGATCAGGCGGCCGTAGCGCGAGGCGTGCGAGCGGTGCGGCTCATCGATCAGGTGACGGCCATAGGCCGAGCGGTCGAACGCCGGCGCCTTGCGCCGCCACGGCGCGGGCAGCACCTCGGTATCGCCAAACACGCCCTTCCAGCCGGGGCGCGAGCGCGGCGGCTCGATAAAGGGATGGGCGAGATCGCGTAGCAGGCGCTCGCTGTCGGTCAACTGAAAGTCAGACGCTCTGGCGCCGATGCTGCCGGTCGCCTCGGCACCGATCCAGCGGTGCATGTCGTCGTTGCGGGCGCTGTCGCGGGTGCGGCCGAAATCGCCGCTGGCGCAGCCGCCAAGCCACAGGGCGCCGAGCAGCGCCGCGCCCAGCCTGCTGATCCGTCGACCCGTCGCGACCCCGCGCATGACAACCCGGCGCCCGCGCTTACGAGCGCGCGCGCCGACGTTTGCCGCGGCCCGGCGACGCACGCCGCTCCGGCTCGGGGGTGCCGGCCGCATCGTCGTGACGTTCGATGCGGATGGCCGGCAGGATCACCACCGTCGCGGGGCCGTCGCACGCACGCGCTTCCCGCCGCGCTGCCGCGTCTTTCGGGAATTCGATAACCGTGCCCATAGCCCTCTCCAGCCTGTCGCCCGCCGTGCGGCGGGCGCGGTCATTTAGAGCCGGCTATGGTTAACGGCGTGTAAATTCCCGCTCCGCCCTCAGTAGCGGCGCGGGTGTCGGCGCGGCCGCACATTGTCGGGCTGATACTGCGGCGCAAAGGCAACGCGCGGATTGATGGCGCACCAGGCATAGCGGCCCGACGCCGACATCTGGCATTGCTCATAGGTGGAATAGGAGCAGTCGCCCGGAATCCCGACCCCGCCCGGCTCCTGCAGACAATACGGATAGTCGCGCGCCGCCGCCGGGCTGCTGCCGCCCAGCGCCAAGGCCGCGGCGCCGCCGGCGACCGCGAGGGCGAACATGATCTGACGCATGGGAATCTCCTTATGTCTCGCCGCCGATTTACTGCAAAACGCCAGTTTCAGCAAAGCGTTCCCGCCCTTCTCCCGCCCTTGCCGGCGCCCGCGCGTTACGCTTAAGTCACTGCCGCAAGCCGGCCCGCAAAGCCAGCCGGCAAAGGGAGGCGACATGAAGTTGTACGATTCCGTCGGGCCAAACCCGCGTCTGGTTCGAATGTTCCTTGCCGAGAAAGGCATCTCTATTCCCACCCAGGCCGTCGACCTGCTCGGCGGCGAGAACCGTCAGCCCGAACATCTCAAGCGCAACCCGCACGGGCAGATGCCGGCGCTCGAACTCGATGACGGCAGCTACCTCTCGGAAATCCTCGCGATCTGCGAATACATCGAGGACACCCATCCCACCCCCGCCAGGATCGGCGAAACCGCGCGCGAGAAAGCGGAGTGCCGGATGTGGACGCGGCGCATTGACCTCAACATCTGCGAGCCGATGGCCAACGGCTTCCGTTTTGCCGAGGGACTGAAACTTTTCCAGAACCGCATCGTCTGCGTGCCCGAAGCAGCGCCGGGGCTGAAGAAGATCGCGGCCAACCGGCTGCGCTGGCTCGACGGCCAGATCGACGGCAAGACCTACATCTGCGGCGACCGCTTCACGCTCGCCGACATGATGCTTTTCGCCTGGCTCGACTTCGGCGCTACCGTCAACCAGCCGCTCGATCCCGCCAACACCCGCCTCACGGCCTGGTTCGCGCGGGTCGCGGAGCGGCCGTCCGCCAAGGCATGATCCCACAAGACCAAGCCCCAGCCCACATGACGCCGGTTACTCCGCCGGCTTCACCGCCGGCACGGCATGGCGTTCCGGCGGAAAGACCACGGCGGCGACGATCACCAGCACGCATAGCGCCGCGAAGGTTTGCAGCACCAGCGTGAAACCTCCCGCCTCGTGCAGCCACGCCACCAGCGCCACCGCGGCGCCTGCGGCGGTGAAGCCGATGAAGTAACGCACCGAATAGGCGCGCGAGCGCCATTCGTCGGTGGTGTACTTGCCGACCATCGAATCGTTGACGGTGACGAGGCCGAACATCGCCATCACGATGCCGATCGAAACAACGAGCAGCGCCACGCCGTCGAGCGACGCGGCGATATAGAGTAGCGGCGCCAGCATCAGGGCCAGCGGCATGAAGGCCCATTTCAGCGAGGTGCGGTCGATCAACTGGCCGACATTGTATTGTGTCAGCGCCCCGAACAGGTAGACGCCGGCAGTGATCAGGCCGAGCAGCGACGGGCTGGTGGTGAGATCGGACAGCCGTTCGCTGAACAGTTTCGGCAGCGCGATCGTCACCGCGTTGAACGTCACCGAACTCGCCATCACGGCCAGCAATAGCGACACCACCACGCGCCACATATCGCCGCGCGCGACGCGGGCCGCGCCCTGCGCCACCTTGTGGTGGCTGCGGCTTTCGTGGCCGACCGCACGCATGAACGCCACGCCGACCGCCATCGTGGCCACGCCCGGAATAATGAACGCCCAGCGCCAGCCGAGATACTGCGCCAGCACACCCGTCACCAGCGCCGACAGCGCCACGCCGAGATTGCCCCACACGCCGTTGATGCCAACCTCGCGGCCGAGCCTGTCGGCATAGGAGACGATCATCGCCGTGCCGACCGGATGGTAGATCGAGGCGAACACGCCGATGGCCAATAGCGCCGCGCCGAGTTGCAGCGGCGTCCGAATCAGGCCGACCGCGATCATGCTGGCGCCGATGCCGAGGAAGTAGATCGCCAGCATGTGGCGGCGGCTCCAGCGGTCGCCGAGCCAGCCGGTCAACAGCGCGCCGGCGCCGAAGGCAACAAAACCCGGCGTCGCATAAGGCAGCAACTCGGAATAGCCGAGGCCGAACGCCGGCGCCATCAGCACCACGGCGGCGGCGAACACGAGCATGGCGTAGTGATCGATGAAGTGCGCGAGGTTGACGAACCGGATCACGGTCCGGGGATCGTTCATGCCGGTCGGCTCCCAACGGCTCGGCGCGGGCCGCATCGCACCAGTCTAGGCCGGAGCCGGGGCCGTCGCCAAGGGTAACGGACGCCGCCGCGTTAAGAACCTTTAAGATTAACGCCGCGTTAAACGAAATCGCGCAGGATCGGAAAACCTTCGTCCCCTCAGTCGATAAGCGTCTCTTACCATGGCGGCAGCTTTGAGCGTTCCCGGATTCGACGGCCTCATGGCGCTGTCGCGCCGCGAGGGCGTGGACATCCGCCCGACGCTGCTGCGGGTGCTGACCGACCTCTATGTGCAGACACCCACGCACAGCGAGGAAGAGGAGCAGCACTACGTTGCGCTGGCCTCGCGACTGATCGAGGAGGTCGACGACGCCACCCGCGCCATGGTGCGGGCACGGCTGGCGATCTACCCGCGCACGCCGGAGACGCTGGCCCGACAACTCGGTCTTACCGTAGCCGCGCCGACACTGATGCCGGCGGTCGAGCCGCTCGACGACAGCGCCGCCCCGCAACAGCCGGCACCGGAGGAGACGCCGATGCTGCCGGCCCATGCCGCGCAGCTCAGCGATATGTTCTTCGAGGCCGACCGGGCGCAGCGGCTGATGATCCTGCGCCGGCTCGATGCGGCGCCGCTGCCGCGCGCGGCGCGGGTCAGGCCGGCGCGGCCCGACCGCGCCATGGAAACGCTGGAGCAGGCGGCGTTCATCGGCGACACCACGATCTTCGCGCTCGAACTCGGCAATGCCCTGATGCTGCCGAGCCGGCTCGCCGAGCGGATCGTCACCGATCCCGGCGGCGAGTTGTTGGCCTGCGCCGCCAGGGCGCTGGAAATACCGCAGACGACCTTCGAACGGATCGTGCTGTTTCTCGACGCGCGCCGCGGCGCTTCGGTGGCCGAAGTCTACCGGCTGGCGCGGCTCTACGCGGCGCTGACCGAACACGCCGCAACCGTGCTGATCGCGGCCCTGCGCGGTGCAACGCTTGCGACGCCGCGCGCCCGACACGCGCCACATCTCTATGATGACGAGCGCAGCCGCGCCCGCGGCACGGCGCCAATGGCCCGGCCGGCGCCCTCGCACGGGTTACCGCGCAAGGCAGCCGTCAGCGACTAGCGCAACACGCCGTCAGGCTCGCGCCAGATCGAGAAAATGCCGCCCGGCGCGATCTTCAATCTCGACGATCCAGATATCGGGATCAAAGCCGATTTCTCGCGCCAGCCGAGCCTCGACGTCACGCTCCGGCACCGGCGCCGGCGACAGCGGCGCGAAGATACGGCCGGTCGGGCGGCTATCGTCGTAAACGCTCTGCGGCGCCGGCGTAAACAGCATGGCGCTGCCGTCGAGCAGCACCAGCTTGACGAACACCGCGCCCGCTTCTTCGGCGCCGCGCCGGCGCACCGCGCCGAACAGGCCTTCGGTCTGGCAGCGGCGCAAATAGGCCGCGACCCAGAGACTGGATTTCAATCGCATGGCGGGACGATAAGCGAGGCGGGGCGGCGATGCCAGTGCCGCAGCCGGCCTCAGTCGATACGGCGGCCGGTCATCGCCGCAAGCTCGGCGAGCAGGCGCTCGGAGATCTGCCCGCTCACCGGCAGATGCCGCGCCAGTTCGAATTTGCGGATCGCGGCGCGCGTGCCGGCATCGATCTGGCCACTCGGCGCGAGTTGACCATAGCCATAATCGCTGAGCAGGCGCTGCACCATCACAACGCGACGGCTCGGGGCCGCCTCGCTTTTTGTCTCGCCCCGCTGCCCGTTGGCCGGCGTCTCGCTGCGCACCGCCACCTTGCGCACCAGATGGCCGATCGGATCGGTGGCGCGTGGCGCGACCAGTGGCGCCGGCGGCGTATCGTCGAGCGCTGCCTCGCTGCGGCGATCGGCACCGGCCGGGCGTGGCC
>JBARWE010000233.1:0-19181 GCA_049646625.1 Xanthobacteraceae bacterium | reverse complement strand
GGGCTATGCCGGCCTCGGCCAGGACGCGGCCGGTTTTGCCCGCGTCGTGCCCGGCGTCGCGCTCACGTTCCCGCGCGACCACGGCCCGCATCCCGACTTCCGCATCGAGTGGTGGTACCTCACCGCTAATCTCGACGGCGACGACAATGCGGCTTACGGCGTGCAGTGGACGCTGTTCCGGCAGGCGGCGCTGCCGGGGCCAAGCCGCGACGGTTTTGACAGCCAGCAGGTGTGGATGGCGCACGCCGCCGCGACCAGCGCCACCGCACACCGCTTTACTGAGCGCTTCGCGCGCGGCGGCGTCGGACAGGCCGGCGTCGAGGCCGCGCCGTTTCATGCTTTCATCGATGCCTGGGAGATGCGCGGCGGCGCGAACACTGACGCCAACACGCTGGCGCCGCTGACGGTGAGCGCGGCGGCGAGGGATTTCGCCTATACGCTAAATCTTGCCGCCACCCGGCCGCTGGTGCTGCAAGGCGAGGCCGGCTACAGCCGCAAGTCGGACCGTGGCCAAGCCTCGTATTACTACAGCCAGCCGTATTTCACCGCCGAGGGTAGCCTCTCGCTCGACGGCCGCCGCATCGCGGTGCGCGGGCAGGCGTGGCTCGACCGCGAATGGTCGAGCCAGCCGCTCGCCGCCGACCAGAACGGCTGGGACTGGTTCTCGCTGCACCTTAATGACGATGTGAAGCTGATGCTGTTTCGCCTGCGCCACGCCGACGGCCGGCATTTTCATTCCGGCAACTGGATCGATCGCGACGGCTCGCACCCGCTGCCGCCGGGCGGCATCGCGCTGACGCCCACCGTAACCAGCCGCGTCGCCAGTCGCGACATCCCGACGACGTGGCAGGTGGACATTCCCTCACGCGACCTGTCGATCGAAACCGCGCCGCTCAACGCGCAGAGCTACATGGCGACGCGCTTCCCCTACTGGGAAGGGCCGATCCGCTTTCGCGGCACGCACGACGGGATCGGCTATCTGGAGATGACCGGCTATTGAGACACCCCCACCCTCCCCTCCCCCCAGCGAAAGGGCGTTCACGCCCGTCTTCGACGGGCTATGCGGTGGAGGGATCAAGGGAAGGGGCTATCGGGACACGGATGCCCAATCAAGTCCGGGCATGACGGAGGTTGATTCCGTTAAGTCATCATGCGCTACCGGCGCTTCTTGCCCTTGACCTCCTCCTCGTCCTCTTCCTCCTCATCGTCGTCGTCTTCCTCGTCGTCCTCATCCTCGCCTTCGTCGTCGTCTTCGTCGCCATTCTCTTCGTCGTCACCGTCCGCGCCGATGTCGCGCTGCCATTCCTCGAACAGGTCGAGCACCACGAGTGGCAGCGTCTCGCGGAACAGGTCACCCTCCTCGCCGATCCACAGGCAGGTTACGGCCTCGCCCTTGACCTCCGCCACGGTCATCGGCTGGCCGCCGGATTTCAGAATGACGACATCGCCGGGTTTCACGTCCATGGTCCGCTCCTCGGGTTAAAGTGATCGGTGGGTTGTAGCGTCGGCTCGTGGCGGTTTTGTCACGGCCATTTCACTTCCGGCGGCATCGACGACAGGATCGAATCGACATTGCCGCCGGTCTTGAGACCAAAAATCGTGCCGCGGTCGTACAGCAGGTTGAACTCGACGTAGCGCCCGCGCCGGATCAACTGCTCCTCGCGATCTTCAGCCGTCCACGGCGTGGCGACATTGCGCCGCACCAGTTTCGGATAGATGTCGAGGAAGGCGCGCCCGACATCCTGAGTGAAGGCAAAGTCGGCGTCCCAGTCGGCCGAATCCAGCCAGTCGTAGAAGATGCCGCCGATGCCGCGCGGCTCCTTGCGGTGCGGCAGATAGAAATATTCGTCGCACCACGTCTTGAACTTGTCATAGGGCGCCACCTTCGGGTGCGCATCGCACGCCCCGCGCATCGCTGCGTGAAAGGCGACCGTATCGCGATCGTCCTGGGTGCGCCGGCGCGCCAGCACCGGGGTCAGGTCGGCGCCACCGCCGAACCACGCCTTGGTCGTCACCACGAAGCGGGTGTTCATATGGACGGCGGGCACCTGCGGGTTGCGCATATGGGCGATCAGCGAGATGCCCGAGGCCCAGAACCGCGGATCATCCGCCGCGCCCGGGATCTGCGCGCGAAACTCGGGCGCGAACTCGCCATGCACGGTCGAGGTGTGAACGCCGACCTTTTCGAACAGCCGGCCGTGCATCAAGGCCATCGTGCCGCCGCCGCCGGGCGCGCCGCTATGATCGGTGCGGCTCCACGGCGTGCGTACGAAGCGGCCAGCCGTGCCCGGATAGAGCGCGGCCGGCGCCTCGTCCTCCAGGCGCTCGAAGGCGGCGCAGATATCGTCGCGCAGCCGCTCGAACCAGTTTCGTGCGGCGATCTTGCGGCTTTCCGTCGCTTCAAGGTTGAGCATCGGTCTTCCCTGTTCGGGCCGCAGCCCCGAGGTGTTCCGATGCTATAGACCAAGGCTCGCGAAAGAGGAAACCGCGTTTCCCACGCGATGTTGTGCTGGCACAAGCTGCGCTCCGATCCCACCGCCCGCACCTCCGGCGCGGACGACCGTGGCGCCGGCGGCGTCAGCCCTTGCCGCCGCCGATCACCGCCCGCACGGTATCGTCGGGGCCGAAGTCTTCCGCCCCTTCGACATACAACAACGCGCTGAGCTTGGTACGCGCGCGATTGACGCGGCTTTTGATGGTGCCGACGGCGCAGCCGCAGATCGCTGCGGCATCCTCATAGGAGAAGCCCGAGGCGCCGACCAGGATCAGCGCTTCGCGCTGGTCCTGCGGCAGCTTGTCGAGCGCCGCACGAAACTCCTCGAATTCGAGATGCGCGTTCTGGGCCGGCTGCGACTTCAGCGTGCTGGCATAGACGCCGTCGGCATCCTCGACCTCGCGCCGCCGCTTGCGGTAGTCGGAGCGAAACAGGTTGCGCAGGATGGTAAACAGCCAGGCCGGCAAATTGGAGCCGGGCTGAAAGGAATCGATATTGGCGAGCGCACGCAGCAGCGTTTCCTGCACCAGGTCGTCGGCGCGGTCGGCATTGCCGGACAGCGAGATGGCGAAGGCGCGCAGGCTGGGAACGGTGGCGAGCAAATCGTCGCGCAGGGAATCGGTGAGAGGCATGTCAGTCCCTCCCGTCTTTGTCATTCGCGGACAGCTCGCCGGCAGGAGCGCCGCCGCCGGCGCCGGATTGAACGCCGGGCGCATCGAGCCGGCGGATCAGTTCGGCAAACCGCTCGGGCACGCCCTGGCGCACGACGTCGTCATACATCGCCCGCAACTGGTGTCCGATACGCGCCTGGATTTCTACATTCAGGCCGCCCTTCGGCGCCCGCGCGACCTGAGGCTTTGAATCTTTCATGAGCTATCCCGCCACTTGATGCCCGGAGCTAAGCAACTCGATCTTCACATCTTTCGCCGTCACCACCGCCCGGTTGCAGAACCGGTTTGCGTGGCTGGCCGATTGGGCTTTAATGCGGCCGATAGGGCAAAGGTTCCGCATTTTCGGAACTTTCCCCTGTTTCAAGCGTAGAGGGCGTGGAGAAGCTTCAGCGGGGCCGAACGGAATCCGATATGCCATCGACCAGGAGGGCACCGGCTCAGACGCGCGCGGGACTGGATGCCGCCGCGCCGCGGCGCGGCCATGCCCGAGGGGTGGCCGTGGCCATGTCCGCTCCGCCGCCTGCATCCCGCCCATCCATGCAAGCCAGGCGCCGGCGGCCCGTTGCCACGGCGCATTTCCGACAGGGGAGATTCGATGTCCCGATCACAGGTCGTTGCTGAACATTTGCCGCTGTTGCGGCGCTATGCCCGCGCCCTGAGCGGCAGCCAGGCGTCCGGCGACGCCTATGTCGGCGCCATGCTGGAAGCGCTATTGCAGGATTCCTCGCTGCTCGACGAACGCTTCGGCCCGCGCGCAGGGCTGTTCCGCCTGTTCACCACCATCTGGAATTCGGTGGAGGTCAACGGCGACCCCGGCAGCGCGGCGACGCCGGTCGCGCCCGAGCACCGTCTGTCGCAGATCACGCCGCTGCCGCGGCAGGTGTTTCTGCTGCTGTCGCTGGAGGGCTTCTCCGAAGAAGAGGTCGCCTACATCCTCGGTATCGAGGTCGCCGACGTGCGGACGCTGGCCGACGAAGCCGGCCGCGAGATGGCGGCCGATATCGCCACCGACGTTTTGATCATCGAGGACGAGACGTTCATCGCCATGGACCTCGAAAGCCTGGTCAAAAGCCTCGGTCACAACGTGCTCGGCGTCGCCCGGACCCACACCGATGCTCTCACCATCGCCCGCAAGCAGCGGCCGGGGCTGATCCTCGCCGATATCCAGCTGGCCGACGGCTCCTCCGGCCTCGACGCGGTCAACGAACTGCTCGGCGAGTTCGAGGTGCCGGTGGTGTTCATCACCGCCTACCCGGAGCGCTTCCTCACCGGCGAACGGCCGGAGCCGGCGTTCCTGATCTCAAAGCCATTCCAGCCGGCGATGGTCTCGGCGGTGGCAAGCCAGGCGTTGTTCTTCGAGCGCAACTCGCGCGGCCGCGCCTCGCGGGCCGCCGCACGCTGATCTCACGCCAATCCCCGACCCATGATCCACCCGCCGGGCCGGCCCGGCGGGTTTTTCTTTTCCGCCGAGAAAGAAAGAAGCGTGGCCGCGGTCGGCAGCCACGCTTCACGCCGCCGGCTCTTTTTTGGGGCAGGGGGAGGATGAGCCGGCCGCTTCGAGACGACGCGCCAGCGGCACAATCGTTCCCGCGCATGTTGCATACCGCCGACACGGCGACGTGATGGCGAATGTTGAACCCGCCCCGCTGCTCGCGCGTTGAATCAAAAGACAGGCCGCATCAAGCGACCATCAAGCGGCAACGGGTGAGGCGATCCATGTGGCGTTTCTCGTTAGCGGGTGCCGGCGTCGCCGCGGTGGCAGCGATGGTTGGCGGTGCCCTCGCATTTCAGCATGCCGCCGCAAGCGAGACCGGCCTTCATCGGCTCATTCACAGCGCGGCCCTTGAGTCTGGCGGCACCTCGATCGATTCCGCGCCGCGCGGCCGGATTTTGGATCACGGCGTCGACCGGACCGCCAAGGGAGACCGCCTGGCGCCGCCGCAGACGACACTCGGTTATCAAACCGTCGCGTTGCCGATCGCGGGCCTGCCGGCGACGCTCGTACTGGTGCGGCTGCCGCAGGCGACCCACGACGCCGCGCCGCGGCGAACGCCCAAGCTCGCGCCGCGCCCGGAAGGCGCCACGCGCAAGCCACTGGTGGCGTGCGAGCCGATCGCCAGCATCCTGACCGAGGCCGGCCGCAGCGGCATGACCGGGCGCTGCATCACTTAATGGATTTTTGAAACGAGCCGGCAGCGTCAGCTGTCGTCGGCCGGCTTGCGGTCGCCGCCGCGTTTGGCGCTGGCGCCGGCCCACAGTCCGAGCGCGACGCCGCCGATCGCGAGCAGCGGCACCAGGCGCCTGACACCGATCGCGCGCACGATCTGCAGGCCGCTGGCCACCACCAGTGGATCGCTAAGGGCGGCCTGTAGCAGCGTTTTCTCCTTGCCCTTGGCGGCAAGGCGGGCCGCCTCGGCCTGCCGCACCGCCTCAGCCCGCAGCGCCATGACGTAGCCGCCGATCAGGATCGTCAGAAAGAAAAACACGCCGGCGCCGGCGAAGCAGGCTTCGATCAGGCCGTAAGCCCGATAGACGTAGACGAAGCCGGCGGCACACAGAAAAGCAAAGGTGAGGAGCGCCGTCGCGGCGGCCACCGCCGCAAGCGAGGTCAGGCGCACTTGCATGCCGGCGCGCGCCTTGAAGTCGTCGATCATTTTTTCAAACATGGCTTGCCCCGGAAAAGCAAAGCGCAGCCTGAGAGGCTGCGCCGCTCAGCCCCGCTCACTCAGCGCCGCCAGGTGACGCCGATCAGAAAACCGAGGCCGAGCGCGATCGCCACCGTGGCCAGCGGCCGCTCGCGCACCGTCTCCTCAAGCGTATTGCCGATCGTGGTCGCAGCCTCCTGCGCTGCATCGGCCATGGCGTGGCCGCGTTCGGACGCCTCCGAGAGAACCTCATCGACGTTGGCGCGGGCTTCCCGGTAGCCGCGGCGCGCCTGCTTGCGGGCGCTGCCGGCCAGCGAATTAAGAGCCTCGGTCAACTGTTCGGCGAGGGCTGAAATGTCATTCTTCACGGCTGCCAAATCCTTTTCGAGAGCCTCGTAGGTGGACCTGTCGGTTGCTTTTTTCACCATGTCTTCCGCTTTTTTCGCGACATCATCGTCGGGGGAGGCCATCCAAAACTCCTAAAAAACGTTGCGGGCAGAAAACGCCAGGACGGACGGAAAAGTTCCTTGCGGCAAATCAATCGCAAGGCCACAAAGAAATGCAGGCAAGCGGCGACGGCGCGTTGCCCGCACGACGCCGCAAGCCTGTTCAGCGCCACGTTGGATCAAGTTGGAGACGACGCCGGGCGGGACAAATGGTGGGCGCGACTGGGATCGAACCAGTGACCCCTACGATGTCAACGTAGTGCTCTCCCGCTGAGCTACGCGCCCGCTTCAACCGCCTGCCAAAGTGGAGCCGGATGTGAAGCTTGCCGTCCGGGTGCCGCGACGGCGCACATGGTTGTCCGCCGCGCCGGCTCGGGTACCGGATACGAGGCCACTCCTATATCGGCTCGCCTGTGGGGGCGCAAGCCGGGATGTTCGCTGAAGAATAGGAGGCGCCCGGCCGGCGGCGCCTGTTGGCGGGCTGGCCGGCGCCACTGGCAGGCTGGCCCTCAGGCAGCCAGCATCTTGTTCACTTCACTGACGAGTTCGCGCAGGTGCACCGGCTTCGACAGCACCTTGGCGTTTTTCGGCGCCTCCGAATCGGAGTTGAGCGCCACCGCGGCAAAGCCGGTGATGAACATGATCTTCATGTCGGGATCGAGTTCGGAGGCGCGGCGCGCCAGTTCGATGCCGTCCATCTCGGGCATGACGATATCGGTCAGGAGCATCTCGAACGGCTCCTCGCGCAATCTCTGATAGGCGGCAAGCCCATTGTCGTGGGAGGAGACCTGAAAGCCGGCATTCTCCAGCGCCTTGACCAGAAAGCGGCGCATATCGTTGTCGTCTTCGGCGAGAAGAATTTTGGGCATGGGGACAGGTCACTACATCCGGCGCACGAAAGGTTCCACCACAGTTAGCCCGAGGGATAGTAAATTTCGGGTGAAAGAAGCGGCTCCGGCCGGGTCTTTCGCGCTTTCCGTAGCTTTCCGCCGCCGCTGCCGACAGTGCTCTTGGCAGCAGCGCCGGAATTTTCAACAATGCCAGCGCGGCGGCATTCCGTACCGCCGACCTCGACGCCGCCGGCGCATCGGCCGGACGCAGGATGGAGCCATGACCACGCCGGAGCGTTTCGCCCCGCCCCCGTTCGAAATCGCTGAGCCTCGCCGCTGGCGCGCGCCGGTCATCTTCAACTCGCCGCATTCCGGCGCGGCCTACCCGCCGGACTTTCTCACTGCCACGCGGCTGCCGCTGGCAACGCTGCGCCGCTCCGAGGACTCCTTCGTCGACGAGATGATCGCGGGCCTTGCCGCAAGCGGCTTCCCCGTGGTGCGCGTCAACTTTCCGCGCTCCTATGTCGACGTCAACCGCGAGCCATACGAACTCGACCCGCGGATGTTCGCAAGCCGCCTGCCGAGCTTCGCCAATACCCGTTCGATGCGGGTGGCGGGCGGACTTGGCACCATTCCGCGCATTGCCGGCGACGGCCAGGACATCTACCGCGAGCGGCTCGACGTCGAGGACGCGCTCGGCCGCATCGAGGCGCTGTACAAGCCCTACCACCGCGCGCTGCGCCGCCTGCTCGACAAGGCACTGAGCCAGTTCGGCGCCGCCGTCCTGATCGATTGCCACTCGATGCCCTCGGTCGGGCTGACGCGCGAGGAGGCGCCGCGGCCCGATATCGTGATCGGCGACCGTTACGGCATCAGTTGCGCGGCGGAGGTGACGCGCACGGTGGAGGCGACGCTGGCCGGCCGCACCCATTCGGTGATCCGCAACAAGCCCTATGCCGGCGGCTATATCACCGAGCACTACGGCAACCCGCTGCATGGGGTTCATGCGGTCCAGATCGAGGTCAACCGGGCGATCTACATGGACGAGGAGACGCGCGCGCGCAAACCGGGGCTGGCCCGGCTGACCGCCGACTTCGCGGTGCTGGCCGACGCCCTCGCCGCCCTGCCGTTCGGTGATCTCGGCACCTTCGCCACCGCCGCCGAATAGACGCGAAGCGCGCGCGGGCCGTGCGGCGGCGGGCCGGGCAATAACGACAGATTTTAAAAAAGCACGGGCCTGAAAAGAAAGAGGGCCGCTCGTGAAAACAAGCGGCCCCAAGTCTAGGGAGGAAACGCCCAAGGAGGGCAGCGGTAACGCCAAGCGCTACCGCACCGCAACAATATGCAGTCGCGCCGCACAAAAAGCAAGCTCTATTCAACAAATATCGTATGCGCTGAACGCATGGAGCCATTCCTGAATTGCAATCTCTATTTATCCGATAATTCTCGATGTAACAGTATGTTACAGGTTCTTTACAGGAATCACCCACGACAATTTTGCACCCTATGACGGATAATTAAATGAATTCAAATTCATTTTTATACTGACCAGCGTTACCGGCCCCCGCTGTCTGCGCCCGCCCCCACCTGTCCCGATTCGGCAGGCGGCGGGCCGGGTCCACGCCGGCCGGGCGGCACCCCTTGCCGGCACGGCCGGCGATGGACAAGCATGGCCGGCGAGCGGCACCATAACCTCAACCTCCCCACCGCCGACAACAGGATCAGAACCGTGACGGTCATCGACTTCAGCGCCTTCATCGACCGTCTCGCCAGCGCCTCGGGCGACACCATCCTGCCGTTCTTCCGCACCGCGCTCAGCATTGACAACAAGAACGCAGGCCGCGAGCTGGACCCGGTGACGGAGGCCGACCGGGCGGCGGAAGCCGTGATGCGGCGGCTGATCAAGGCCAATTTTCCGCAGCACGGCATCATCGGCGAGGAGTTCGGCGCGGAGAACCCCGATGCCGAATATGTCTGGGTGCTCGACCCGATCGACGGCACCAAATCGTTCGTGTCGGGGCTGCCGATCTGGGGCACGCTGATCGCGCTGGTCCATAGCGGGGCGCCCGCGTTCGGCACCATGCACCAGCCCTATCTGCGCGAGCGCTTCAGCGGTGACGGCGGCGCGGCCTATTTCGCCACGCCATCGGGCCGGCGCACGCTTGCGGTGCGCGGCTGCGCCAGCCTCGCCGAGGCGACGCTGTTCACCACCAGCCCGCTTCTGATGAACGAGGCCGACCGTGCCCGCTTCGGCCGCGTCGAGCGCGAGGTGCGGCTGTCGCGCTACGGCGGCGACTGCTACGCCTATTGCATGCTGGCCGCCGGCCATATCGACCTGGTGATCGAGACCGAACTCAAGCCCTACGACATCGCCGCCCTGGTGCCGATCATCACCGGCGCCGGCGGCATCATTACCACCTGGGAAGGCGCGCCGGCGCAGGACGGCGGCCGCATCATCGCCGCCGGCGACCGCCGCATCCACGACGCAGCGATGAAGCTGCTCGCCGGCTGACCCCGCACGCGGCGCAGGCGGCCCCGCCGCTGGCGCCGATTGCCCCCTCCGCCCCGATCGGTCAAGGTCCGGCGATGATTCATCTGGCACTGTTCGTCGTCGCGCCCGCCGTCGTGCTGGCCGGCTTCGTCAAGGGCGTGGTCGGACTCGGCCTGCCCACCATCTCGATCGCGCTGATGGCGACGGTGATGACGCCGGCGCAGGCGGCGGCGATCATCCTCGTCCCCTCGCTCATCACCAACATCTGGCAGACGTTCGGCGGCCCCTATCTGCGCGACCTCACGCTGCGGCTGTGGCCACTCTTGATCGGCACCTGCCTCGGCACCTGGTCGGCGGCCGGGCTGATGACCGGGCCTTATGCGCGCTTCAATACCCCGGTGCTGGGCGGCCTCTTGATGATCTATGCAACGCTCGGGCTGTTGCGCGTCCGCTTTCACGTCGCGCGCCATAACGAACGCTGGGTCGGCGGCGTGGTCGGGGTGCTGACCGGCATCGGCGCCGCCGGCACCGGCGTGTTTGCCATTCCCGCCGTGCCGTTCCTGCAGGCGACCGGCATGGAGAAGGAAGAACTGGTGCAGGCCATGGGGCTGTTCTTCACCGTGTCCACGGTCGCGCTCGGCTACAACCTGGCCGCCGCCGACCTGCTCAACGTCTCGGTGGCGACGGTGTCGGCGGTGGCGCTGGCGGCGGGGCTGATCGGCATGGCGGTCGGCCAGGTGGTGCGCCTGCGCATGCCGGCGGACACCTTCCGGCGCTGGTTCTTCATCTTCCTGCTGGCGCTCGGCGCCTATCTCATCAGCACGCTGTGCTGGAAGCCGGCGTAACCGGCAGTTTATCCAAACGGCGGCGTGCCGGGTACGAAGGCATCGAACGCCGCCCAGAACTGGGCGCGAAAGCGGTCCTGCTCCTGCAACAGTTCGTGCCGCGCGCCGGGGATGACGAGATGCGCGCCGGCACGCAGATGGACGGCGAACGCCTCGATCGCCGGCGTCGAGACCACCGTGTCGGCGCCGGCGGCAACGATCAGCACCGGCTGGCGGATACGCGCTGGATAGCTGGGGCTGGAAAACTCGCCCATCGCGCGGAACGCGGTATCGGCCCACGCCACCGTCGGCGCGCCCAGGCCGAGCGCCGGGTTCTCGCCGACGATCGCGGCATTGCGGGCATAGCGCACCGGGTCAGAGGTCAGCGGGTTGCCCTCGAACGGCTCAGCCCCGGTGACGGTGCCGTTGCCGCCCGGCACATAGGCGCCGCCGGAGCCGAACAGCCGTAAGAGCCGCAGCGCCACGCGCGAAGGCCACGCCGTCACCCGGCCCGGCAGGTTGACCATCGGCGCCGACAGCACGAAGCGGTCGAACCAGCGGCTGCCGGCATGAGCGAGGCGCAGCATCACCGCCCCGCCCATCGAATGCGCCAGCGCGAAATGCGGCGGCGGGCAATCCGGCAACACCACCTCGCGCACGAAGGTCTCGACGTCGACCTGGTAGTCGGAAAAACGCCGCACATAGCCTTTGCGGGAATCGCGCAAGCGCCGCGCCGAGCCGCCCTGCCCCCGCCAGTCGAGCACGGTCACGCCGAAGCCGCGTTGGCGCAGATCGTTGACCGTCTCAAAATATTTCTCGATCGATTCGGCGCGCCCGGTGAACACGCACACCGTGCCCCGCCGCGGCCCCGGCGGCGGCAGCCAGCGGGCGAAGCGCAGGCGGACGCCGTCCGGCGTCGTCACGCTGCCCACCACGGCGCCCTCGGGCACGGGGTTGGCGGCAATCGAAACGAGCGGAATCGGGACAGACGACATGATGACCGGACAAAGGGGCCGGCACGCGCCGGAGGAGGCAGAAACGATAGACCCGACGCGCCGGCGGGAAACCCCTTGAACGTCGCGAGCGCCCTCCCAATATCACTTTCGTGCAGGCCGCTCTAGGCTGCATGCAGATCGAAACCCGGCCTGTCGGCGGGTATCTGCGGCGCATCCGCTTCATCGGTTGCGCTTTCATCACGCGCGCTTTCGGTCGAACGCGCGCGGGTCGCTCAACTCAGGAGGACTAAGATCATGCGTACTTTCGATCTCACCCCGTTCTATCGTTCCACCATCGGCTTCGACCGCCTGTTCTCGCTGCTCGACCAGGTGCCGGGCGACGCGGCGGCCGGCTATCCGCCCTATAACATCGAGCGCACCGGCGAGAACGCCTATCGCATCAGCGTCGCGGTGTCGGGCTTCGCGCAAAACGAACTGTCGATCGTCGCCAAGGAAAACACCCTGACGATCAAGGGCGAGAAGGCCGCCGAGAACGGCAGCAAGACGTCCGAGGTGCTTTATCGCGGCATCGCCGCCCGCGCTTTCGAGCGCGTATTCCAGCTTGCCGATTATGTGCAGGTGAAAAACGCCTCGCTGGAAAACGGCCTGCTGCACGTTGATCTGGTTCGCGAGATTCCCGAAGCCAAGAAGCCGCGCACGATCGCCATCGGCACCGGCACGCCCGCCCCGCAGGTGGTCGACGCCAAGGCCGGCGAAAAGGTCGCAGCCTGATCGGCAAGTTCCTGCTTGGAACGACGATGACGACGCCCCCGGCCCGGCCGGGGGCTTTTTCATTCGGTGCGTTTGCACTGGCCGGGCTGAAACAATCGGTCGGATAACCGGCGCCCACGCGAAAAAAATTGCGTTAGAATGCCTCTGAACCCTTGCGCAGGATGGCAAAGTTTGGCAGTCTGAAATCTAGGACAGCATTGCTGTCCTAATTACGGCGTTCCCGCAGCAGCCTTCGGGATGGGGGCTTCCCGGATCGCAAATACCATTTGCGATCTGTGCCGTCTGCGGCACGCTGAAGAGACGGACGCTCGCTCCCCGTGTCATCGGGACGGGGGCGGCGCAGCTTATACGAAACGAGGTTTGATGGATTGGCCGCGCTGGTCGCCTTCGGGTGCCCACGGGATTTTGTGACCCCCGAAATTAGCCGACGGCACACCATTGGAGCTTTGAGAGAGAGCAGCGATTCGAGGATACGAATGTGAACATGCATCGGGACGGATTTGTGCGCGCGCCACAAATGGACCACGCGGGACCGGCAGCCCCGGCCCCGAAAGCACAGGCACACCTTCCCGAGCACTCTCACACCGAACCGATCGCCACCGCCACGTCCAGCGAGGCTTCCCGCGAACACAGCTTCCGTCCGCCGGCCGAGGGCCTGTACGATCCCTCGCTTGAGAAGGACTCCTGCGGCGTCGGCTTCATCGCCAACATCAAGGGCGCCAGGTCGCACCAGATCGTGACCGACGCGCTGGCGATCCTGTGCAACCTGGAGCACCGCGGCGCGGTCGGCGCCGACCCGCGCGCCGGCGACGGCGCCGGCATTCTGGTGCAGATTCCGCACGCCTTCTTCGCCCGCAAGGCCAGCGAACTCGGCTTCCGGCTGCCAAAGCCCGGCCGCTATGCGGTGGGCGCGCTGTTCATGCCGCGCGAGGCCGCCTGGCGCGGCGTCATTCAGGGCATCATCGCCGACCAGATCAAGGCCGAGGGGTTGACCCTGATCGGCTGGCGCGAGGTGCCGACCGACAATGCCTCGCTCGGCGAGACCGTGAAGCCGACCGAACCGCATCACATGCAGGTGTTCATCGGCCGCGGCAATGAGCCGACCGAGGATGATTTCGAGCGCACGCTGTACCTGTTGCGCAAGTCGATCTCGAACGCGATCTACCAGCGCCGCGACCGCAACCTCGCCGGCTACTATCCGGTGTCGCTGTCGTGCCGCACGGTGATCTACAAGGGCATGTTCCTCGCCGACCAGCTCGGCAAGTATTATCCCGACCTGCACGAGCCGGATTTCGAGAGCGCGCTGGCGCTGGTGCATCAGCGCTTCTCGACCAACACCTTTCCGACCTGGTCGCTGGCCCACCCCTACCGCATGGTGGCGCATAACGGCGAGATCAACACGCTGCGCGGCAACGTCAACTGGATGGCGGCGCGGCAGGCGTCGGTTGCCTCCGACAAGTTCGGCAAGGACATCTCGCGGCTGTGGCCGATTTCCTACGAAGGCCAGTCGGACACCGCCTGCTTCGACAATGCGCTGGAGTTCCTGGTGCAGGGCGGCTATTCGCTGCCGCACGCGGTGATGATGCTGATCCCGGAAGCATGGACCGGCAATCCCTTGATGGACGACGAGCGCCGCGCCTTCTACGAGTACCACACCGCGGTGATGGAGCCGTGGGATGGCCCCGCCGCGATCGCCTTCACCGACGGCCGCCGGATCGGCGCCACGCTCGACCGCAACGGCCTGCGGCCGGCGCGCTACTTCGTCACCCGCGACGACCGCATCGTGATGGCCTCGGAGATGGGTGTCATCGCCATCCCGGAAGAGCAGATCGTCACCAAGTGGCGGCTGCAGCCGGGCAAGATGCTGCTGGTCGATCTCGAACAGGGCCGCCTCATCCCCGACGACGAGATCAAGTCGCAGCTCGCCCGCAGCCATCCCTATCGCGAGTGGCTCGACCGCACCCAGATCGTACTGGAAGACCTGCAGGACGCCCCGGTGCGCGGACCGCGCTCCAACCTGTCGCTGCTCGATCGCCAGCAGGCGTTCGGCTACACCCAGGAAGACATCGCCATGCTGATGGCGCCGATGGCCACCATCGGCGAGGAGGCAGCCGGCTCGATGGGCACCGATACGCCGCTGTCGGCGCTGTCGGACCGCTCGAAGCTGTTGTTCACCTACTTCAAGCAGAACTTCGCGCAAGTCACCAACCCGCCGATCGACCCGATCCGCGAGGAGCTGGTGATGAGCCTGATGTCGATCATCGGGCCGCGGCCGAACCTGTTCGACCTCGAAGGGCTGTCGCGCACCAAGCGCCTTGAAGTGCGCCAGCCGATCCTGACCGACGGCGACCTCGAAAAAATCCGCGCCATCTCCGACATCGCGGAATCGCATTTCCGCTCGCGCACGCTCGACACCACGTTCCATGGCGGCCTTGGCGGCGCCGGCATGGAGCAAGTGCTGGACGAACTGTGCGCGCGCGCCGAAAGCGCGGTGCGAGACGGCGTCAACATCATCATCCTGTCGGACCGCATGACCGGCACCGACCGCATCCCGATCCCGTCGCTGCTCGCCTGCGCCGCCGTGCATCATCACCTGATCCGGGTGGGCCTGCGCACCTCGGTCGGGCTGGTGGTGGAATCCGGCGAGCCACGCGAGGTACATCATTTCGCCTGTCTGGCCGGTTACGGCGCGGAGGCGATCAACCCCTATCTCGCCTTTGAATCCATTCTGGCGATGAAGGACCGCCTGCCGGTCACGCTCGACGACAAGGAGCTGGTCAAGCGCTACATCAAGGCGATCGGCAAGGGCCTCTTGAAGGTGATGTCCAAGATGGGCATCTCGACCTACGAATCCTATTGCGGCGCGCAGATTTTCGACGCCGTCGGCCTCAAGGCGGATTTCGTCGCAAAGTATTTCACCGGCACCCACAGCCGTATCGAGGGCGTGGGCCTTGAGGAGATCGCCGAGGAGGCGGTGCGCCGCCACGCCGACGCCTTTGGCGACGCGCCGATCTACAAGAACGCGCTCGACGTCGGCGGCGAATATGCCTACCGCACCCGCGGCGAGGACCACGCCTGGACGGAGGAATCGGTATCGCTGTTGCAGCACGCGGTGCGCGGCGATTCGCGCGAGCGCTATCGCCAGTTCGCAAAGCTGCTCAACGAGCAGTCGGAGAAGCTGTTGACGCTGCGCGGCCTGTTCAAGCTCAGATGCGCCGAGGACGACGGCCGCAAGCCCGTCGCGCTCGACGAAGTCGAGCCGGCCAAGGAGATCGTCAGGCGTTTCGCCACCGGCGCGATGTCGTTCGGCTCCATTTCCCGTGAGGCCCACACCACGCTGGCGATTGCCATGAACCGCATCGGCGGCAAGTCGAACACCGGCGAGGGCGGCGAGGAAGCCGACCGCTTCAAGCCGCTGCCGAATGGCGATTCGATGCGCTCGGCGATCAAGCAGGTGGCCTCCGGCCGCTTCGGCGCGACGACGGAATACCTCGTCAACGCCGACATGATGCAGATCAAGATGGCGCAAGGGGCCAAGCCCGGCGAAGGCGGCCAACTGCCCGGCCACAAGGTCGATGCCACCATTGCCAAAGTGCGCCACTCGACGCCGGGCGTCGGCCTGATTTCGCCGCCGCCGCACCATGACATCTACTCGATCGAGGATCTGGCTCAGCTCATCTTCGACTTGAAGAACGTCAACCCGGACGGCGCCGTCTCGGTCAAGCTGGTGTCGGAGATCGGCGTCGGCACGGTCGCCGCCGGCGTCGCCAAGGCGCGCGCCGATCACGTCACCATCTCCGGCTTCGAGGGCGGCACCGGCGCAAGCCCGCTGACCTCGATCAAGCACGCCGGTTCGCCATGGGAGATTGGCCTCGCCGAAACGCACCAGACACTGGTGCGCGAACGGCTGCGCTCGCGCATTGCCGTGCAGGTCGACGGCGGTTTCCGCACCGGCCGCGACGTGGTGATCGGCGCGCTGCTCGGGGCCGACGAGTTCGGCTTCGCCACCGCGCCCCTGATCGCCGCCGGCTGCATCATGATGCGCAAGTGCCACCTCAACACCTGTCCGGTCGGGGTGGCGACACAGGACCCGGTGCTGCGCAAGCGCTTCAACGGCCAGCCCGAGCACGTCATCAACTACTTCTTCTTCGTCGCCGAGGAGGTGCGCGAACTGATGGCCGAACTCGGCTATCGCACCTTCGACGAGATGGTCGGGCAGACGCAGATGCTCGACCAGCGCGCGCTCTTGGCGCACTGGAAGACCCGTGGCCTCGACTTCTCGAAGCTGTTCTATAAGCAGCAGGCCGCGCCCGGCGTTGCCATCCACCACTGCGAGGCGCAGAACCATCACCTCGACCGCGTGCTCGACCGCAAGCTGATCGGTGAGGCGCAGGCCGCGCTCGACCGCGGCGCCAGGGTGACGATCGAGACCACGATCCGCAACACTGACCGCAGCGCCGGCGCCATGCTGTCCGGCGCGCTGGCCCGCCGTTACGGCCATACCGGGCTGCCCGACGACACCATCACGGTGAAGCTCAAGGGCACCGCCGGGCAGTCGTTCGGTGCCTGGCTCGCGCGCGGCATCACGCTCGATCTCGAAGGCGAGGCCAACGACTATGTCGGCAAGGGGCTGTCGGGCGGCCGCATCGTGATCCGCCCGCCGCGCGAATCCGGTATCGTGCCGGAGGAATCGATCATCATCGGCAACACCGTGCTGTACGGCGCCATCGATGGCGAGTGCTACGTCCGCGGCATCGCCGGCGAACGCTTTGCCGTGCGCAACTCCGGCGCCATCGCGGTGATCGAAGGCGCCGGCGATCACTGCTGCGAATACATGACCGGTGGCATCGTCGTGGTGCTCGGCAAGACCGGACGCAACTTCGCCGCCGGCATGTCGGGCGGCGTCGCCTATGTGCTCGACGAGGACGGTGACTTTCCGAAGCTGTGCAATCTGGCGCAGGTCGAGCTTGCCCCGGTCATCTCCGAGGAGATGGTCAATGCCGACAGCTATCATCACGTCGGCGACCTCGAAGCACACGGCAAGGTCGATGTGTTCGCCGACATGCTGGGCCACGACATCGAGCGGCTGCATGCGCTGATCACGCGCCACGCGCGGCTGACCGGCTCGGCGCGCGCTAGCGCCATCCTCAAGGACTGGCCGGCATGGCTGCCGAAATTCCGCAAGGTGATGCCGGTCGAGTACCGGCGCGCGCTGGAACAGATGAAGGCGGCCGAAGTCGACACGCCGCAGATCGCGATCGGAGCTTGATCGATGGGCAAGATCACCGGCTTTCTTGAAATCGACCGCCACGACCGCGCCTATGCGCCGGTCACTGAGCGCGTGCAGCACTACCGCGAGTTCGTCATTCCTTTGAGCGAGAAGGAGACGCGCGATCAGGCGGCGCGCTGCATGAGTTGCGGCGTGCCCTATTGCCACGGCACCGGCTCGCTGGAGCCGGGCACGCCGGGCTGTCCGGTCAACAACCAGATCCCCGACTTCAACGACCTCGTCTATCACGGCGACTGGCTGGAAGCCTCGCGCAACCTGCACTCGACCAACAACTTCCCCGACTTCACCGGGCGCATCTGCCCGGCGCCGTGCGAAGCCTCCTGCACGCTCAACCTGATCGATGCGCCGGTGACCATCAAGACCATCGAGCACGCCATCGTCGAGCGCGCCTGGGAGAATGGCTGGCTGCAACCGGAGCCGGCCGCGCAACGGACCGGCAAGCGCGTCGCGGTGGTCGGCTCGGGGCCGGCGGGCATGGCCTGCGCGCAGCAGCTCGCACGCGCCGGCCACGAGGTGCATGTCTACGAGAAGCACGCCCGGCCCGGTGGGCTGTTGCGCTACGGCATTCCCGACTTCAAGCTGGAAAAGAGCGTCATCGACCGCCGCGTCGCGCAGATGCGGGCCGAAGGCGTGACATTCCACTGCAACGCCGAGGTCGGCGGCACCGCACCAAGCGCGGTCGATCCGGCCGAACTGGTGGCCCAATTCGACGCGGTGGCGTTGACCGGCGGCTCGGAGGCGCCGCGCGATCTCGTCATCCCCGGCCGCGACCTCGACGGCATCCACTTCGCCATGGATTTTCTGCCGCAGCAGAACCGCCGCGTCGGCAACGAGCCGCTCGGCGACGTGCGCGAAATCCTCGCCACCGGCAAGGACGTGATCGTGATCGGCGGCGGCGACACCGGCTCCGACTGTATCGGCACCTCCAACCGCCAGGGCGCGCGCTCGGTGACGCAGTTGGAGATCATGCCGCAGCCGCCCGAACACGAGGCCAAGCTGACGACGTGGCCGCTATGGCCCTTAAAGCTGCGCACCTCGTCGAGCCATCAGGAAGGCGCGGAGCGCGAATTCGCGGTGCTGACGCAAGCCTTCACCGGCCAGGACGGCCGCGTCGCCGGCTTACGCTGCGTGCGGGTCGACGGTGCATTCAAGCCGCTGCCGGGCACGGAGTTCGAATTGAAAGCCGACCTCGTGCTGCTGGCGATGGGGTTCGTCCATCCGCTGCACGAGGGGATGCTGCAAATGCTCGGCGTCGCACTCGATTCCCGCGGCAACGTGCAAGCCGCGGCGGCGAGTTGCAAGACCTCGGTCGAGAAGGTGTTCGCGGCCGGCGACATGCGGCGCGGCCAGTCGCTGGTGGTGTGGGCAATCCGCGAGGGCCGCGTCTGCGCCCGCGCCATCGACCAGTACCTGATGGGATCGTCCAAGCTGCCGGCGTGAGGCGGGATGCCGCTCCTTTGTCGTCATGGCCGGGCATAGCCCGTCGCAGACGGGCGTGAACGCCCTTTCGTCCCGGCCATCCACCCCCACCCTCCCCTCCCCCGCAAGCGGGGGAGGGATAAAGAACGGGGCTACCTTCTGAACAAATCCGATAGCCAGTTGGTCGGCCCACCGAAGAACGGCGGCGGCATCGGCCGCTGCATCTGCCGCGGCGGCGGGCGCTGCGCGTAGCCGGGCGGGGCTGCATTATAGAGTCGCCGGCCCTGTGGCTGCGCCGCCTGCGCCTGCGGCGGCGGTCCGGTTCGCTCCGGGCGCGGTCGCGC
>JBARWE010000232.1:0-8605 GCA_049646625.1 Xanthobacteraceae bacterium | reverse complement strand
TCGAAACCCTCCACCGGAATGCTGGTGATGCTGCCGGTCGGCGCCGGACCGCCGGCATTGTTGAACAGGCAGTCGATGCGGCCGAAGGTCTTCACGGCCTTGTTGACGACCTTGACCCAGTCGGCTTCCAGCGTGGCGTCGGCCTGCACGAACAACGCGTTCTCGCCGAGCTTCTTGGCCAGCGCCGCGCCTTCTTTCCTGCGCCGGCCGGTGAACACCACCTTCGCCCCTTCGGCTACGAACAGTTCGGCGGTGCGCGCGCCGATGCCGCTGGTCGCGCCGGTGATGATGCCGACCTTGTCCGAAAGCAGCGCCATGTCATTCCTCCCGTTTTGTCGTGCGGCCATCGCCCGCCGCAACCGGCGGCGCCGCATCCTGCGCGAGAATGCGGGCACGAACAACAGGACCGGCGACAGGGCTGTCCCGCCGGACGCCTGCCACGGCCCCGGCTTGAGGTCGGGCGCCGGCTCGGCTATCAGAACCGCCGATCAAGACACCGAACGCAAGGCTCCGACCACGCGGCGATCGCCCGCATCCGGCCCGGTCTTGCGTCACGCTCCGGCCGCCGCATGACCCTGTCCCTGTCGCCGCTTGCCCGGCAGGCCACCATCGTCGTTTTCGCGCTCATAGCGCTGCGGCTCGCCGCGGCCGCCGTGACGCCGCTTGCCTTCGACGAAGCCTATTACTGGATGTGGTCGCAACATCTCGCCGGCGGCTATTACGATCACCCGCCGATGGTGGCGCTGGTCATCCGCGCCGGCACGCTGATCGCCGGCGACAGCGAACTCGGTGTGCGGCTCGTCTCGATCCTGCTGGCGCTGCCGATGAGCTTTGCGGTGTACCAGGCGACCGCGATCCTGTTTCGCTCGGCGCGCGCCGCCGCAACGGCCGCGATCCTGCTCAACGTCACGCTGGTGGTAGCGGTCGGTACCATCATCGTCACGCCGGACGCGCCGCTGATGGTCGCCGCCGCCTTCGTGCTGTTCTTCCTCGCCAAGGTCGTCGACAGCGGCCGCGGCGTCTGGTGGCTGGCGGTCGGCGCCGCCGTCGGCGCGGCGCTGCTGTCGAAATACACCGCGCTGTTCTTCGGCGTCACCATTCTCGCATGGCTCGTCGCGGTGCCGAAACTGCGGCGCTGGCTGGTCTCGCCGTGGCCCTATCTCGGCGGCCTCGTGACCTGCGCGATGATCGCGCCGGTGGTCGCGTGGAACGCCGAGCACGGCTGGGTGTCGTTCGCCAAGCAGTTCGGGCGGGCCAAATTCGACGGGCTGACACTGCGCTTCATCGGCGAACTGATCCCGGCGCAGATCGCGTTCGCCACGCCGCCGGTATTTTTACTCGGCGCGATGGGACTGGCGGCCCTGCTGACGCAGCGCGGCGGCCCGCGGCCGGCACGGCTTCTGATCAACCTCACGCTGTGGCCGATCCTGATCTATTTCACGATTCATTCGCTGCACAGCCACATCGAGGCCAACTGGCTGGCGCCGGTCTATCCGGCCTTCGCCGTCGCCGCCGCGGTCGCCGCGCATGAAGTGGCGTGGTCGCGGCGCTGGCAGCGCGCCGTCGATCTCAGCCGCCGCTCCGCCGTGCCGGTCGGCGCCCTCATGCTGGTGGCGCTGATCGTGCAGGCCAACACCGGCTGGCTCAACGGCAACCGACGCGACCCGACGCTGCGCAGTATCGGCATCGGCTGGTCGGATGCGGCGCGCGAGGTGGAGGCAGCCCGCGCGCGCAGCGGCGCGACGTGCGTGCTCGCGCCCGATTACGGCACCACCGCGTGGCTCGCCTTCTACCTGCCGCCCGGCACCTGCGTGCGCCAGGCATTCGAGCCGATCCGCTGGGTCAACATGCCGGCGCCGGACAGAGCTGCGCTCGGCGCCACGAGCCTGTTCGTTGACAGCGAAGGCATTGCCGGCTCACTCGCATCGCGTTGCCCCTCGCAGCAGGACGCCGGCGAGGCGACGCGCCGGCGCGGCACGCTCATCATCGAGCGCTACGCACTGGTCGCAATGCAATGCCCGCTCGCGCAAACGCTCGGGCTGCCGGCAGCGGCGAAATAGCAAGGGTGAACGAACTGCCGCCTCAGCGCGGCGCGCGCTTGGCGAGGATGCGCTGCAAGGTGCGGCGGTGCATGTTGAGCCGGCGCGCCGTCTCCGAGACATTGCGGTTGCACATCTCGTAGATGCGCTGGATGTGCTCCCAGCGCACCCGGTCGGCCGACATCGGATTTTGCGGCAACTCCGACTTGGCGGTTCCGCTGGCGAGCAGTGCCGCCACCACGTCATCGGCATCGGCCGGCTTGGCGAGATAATCGACCGCCCCCATCTTCACCGCGGTCACGGCAGTGGCGATGTTGCCGTAGCCGGTCAGCACGATGGCGCGCGCATCCGGCCGCTGCCGCTTGAGGGCAGAGACCACATCGAGACCGTTACCGTCGCCGAGCCGCAGATCGACCACCGCGAAGGCCGGCGCCGCCTCGCCAATACGGGCAAGCCCGTCGGCGACGCTGCCGCACGCCGTCACCTGGAAGCCACGGCTTTCCATCGCCCGCGACAACCGTTCGAGGAACGGCTTGTCGTCCTCGACGATCAACAGCGAACGATCGGCGGCAGCGGCAAGTTCGGTGGCGGGCGCTGTGCTCATAAACCCTCTGTCTGCACTGGTGTCCGTTTCTGATATGGAATGGTATCGCAATCCTGCCAAGACAGAGAAGCCGCGACGAAACGTCCCCGCCGTCACAATGCCGTCAACGCCGCCTCGCTTTCGAACGCCGTACGCGGCCAGGCAATGCGCACCACCGCACCATGATCGGGGAAAGGCCGGTTGGTAAAAGTTATGCGCGCCCCGGTGCGCTCCAGAAGCGTACGGGCGATGAACACGCCAAGCCCGAGTCCGGCCCCGGTCCCGCGGCTGCCGGCCGCATCGTCGCCCGGTCGGCGACGGCTGAGATAGGGCTTGCCGATCCGCTTGAGCACGTCCGGCGCGAAGCCGGGGCCGTCATCCGAGATGATCAGTTCGACCCATTCCTCGTTCCACCAGGCGCTGACCTCAACCTGCGCGCGGGCGAAATCCACTGCGTTCTCAAGGATGTTGCCGATTCCATAAAGGATCGCGGGGTTGCGCATGCCGACCGGCTCGGCGCTGCCGCCGGCGGCAGCGACATGGACGTCGATGGCGACACCGAAATCGCGATGCGGCGCCACCACTTCCTCGATCAGGGTGGCAAGCGGCATGCGGTCGAACGGTGCACCGCTGGAGGACAATTGGGTGATCTTGGCGAGGATGTCGCGGCAGCGCTGCACCTGCTCGCGCAAGGTCGCGAGATCGGCCGCCATCGGACTGTCCGGCGTAATGCCGCGTTCCAGTTCGCGCGAGATCAGGAAAATGGTGGACAGCGGCGTGCCGAGTTCATGGGCGGCAGCGGCAGCGAGACCGTCGAGCTGGGTCAGATGCTGTTCGCGCGTCAGCACCAGTTCGGTCGCCGCCAGCGCATCGGACAGTTTGCGCGCCTCCTCCGTGACCTGGAACGCATAGAGGCTGGTGACGCCGATCGCCAGTACGATCGACAGCCACACCCCGAACAGATAGATCGGCGGCAGCACCAGCGGGCTGTCCGGTTCCCATGGCAGCGGCAGATGCGTGAAGCTGACGAGCGTTGCGCACGCCGCCGCCAGCACCCCGAGCGCGATGGTCAGGCGGGTCGGCAGCGCCGTCGCCGAGATCAGCACCGGTACCAGGAACATGAAGGCGAACGGATTGGCGAGGCCGCCGGTCAGGAACAACAGCGCCGCAAGCTCGGCGATGTTGAGCGCGAGCAGCGCCGCCGCCGCCAGCGGCGACAGGCGATACATCGGCCCGAACACCAGTTGCAGCGCCAGATTGAGGGTCGCCGAGCAACCGACGATGGCGATGCACGGCACCACCGGGAGTTCAAACTCAAGCCCCCGCACCACGATAATGATCGCCACGAACTGCCCAAGCGCGGCGAGCCAGCGCAGCCGCAGAATGGTATCGAGCAGGACGTAGCGGCGCGGATCGCGGGCGTCGGGCAGCACAAGGTCGCTCATGAGCGTGGGTTTTAGAGCAAGTTCGCGCGATATTGAAACACCGCGCCCCGCCCTCCCCTTGTCCTCGGCGGCGCAATGGCCCAAGGAACGCCGCCATAAGGAACGCTCCATGACGTCCGCCCCGCCCCTTGCCACCCTTTCGCACCGCGTCCCGCAAGCAGACCCGGCAATTGCTGTCGAGCGTCTGGTCAAGATGTACAAGACGGTTCCGGCGGTGGACGACATCTCGTTCCGCATCACCCGCGGCTCGACCACCGGCCTGTTAGGGGGCAACGGCGCCGGCAAGACCACCACCATCGCCATGATCATGGGGCTGGTGCTGCCGACGGCGGGGCGCATCAGCATCTTCGGCCTGCCGATGCCGGCCGAGCGCGCCCGCGTGCTGGCCCGGATGAATTTCGAAAGCCCCTATGTCGATATGCCGATGCGGCTCACGGTGCGGCAAAACCTCACTGTATTCGGCCGCCTCTATGGCGTGGCGAACTTAAGCGAGCGCATCGCGCAACTCGCCTCCGACCTCGACCTCGGCGACTTCCTCGACCGCGCCAACGGAAAGCTCTCGGCCGGGCAGAAGACCCGCGTGGCGCTCGCCAAGGCGCTGATCAACGAGCCGGACCTGTTATTGCTCGACGAGCCGACCGCCTCGCTCGATCCTGACGCCGCCGACTGGATTCGCAGCCACCTCGAAGCCTATCGCCGGCGCCGCACCGCCACCATCCTGCTCGCCTCGCACAACATGGCCGAGGTCGAGCGGCTATGCGACCGCGTCATCATCATGAAGCGCGGCCGCATCGCCGATGACGACACGCCGGACAACATCCTGACCCGCTACAACCGCGCCAACCTCGAAGAGGTATTCCTCGATGTCGCGCGCGGCCGCACCCGCGTAGAAGCGCCATGAGCGAGAACAGCGCGACCGGCATTTCGCTCGCCCGCATCAACGCCATGGTGCTGCGCTACGGCTATCTGCTCAAGTCGTCGTGGCCGCGCCTGCTGGAACTTATCTACTGGCCGGCGCTGCAACTCATCACCTGGGGCTTTCTGCAAACCTACATCACCGACAACGCCGGCTTCTTCGCCCGCGCCGGCGGCGCTTTTCTCGGCGCGGTGATCCTGTGGGACATCCTGTTTCGCGGCCAGCTCGGCTTCTCAATTTCCTTCCTTGAGGAAATGTGGGCGCGCAATGTCGGCAACCTGATGATGAGTCCGCTGAAGCCGATCGAATTTCTGCTGGCCCTGATGGTCATGAGCGTGATCCGGCTCGCCATCGGCGTGGTGCCGATGACGCTGCTGGCAATCGCCTTCTTCGACTTCAACCTGTACGCCATCGGGCTGCCGCTGATCGCGTTCTTCTGCAACCTGATCTTCACCAGCTGGGCGATGGGGATTCTGGTCTCGGGCCTGGTGCTGCGCCACGGCCTCGGCGCCGAAAGCCTGGCCTGGACGCTGATGTTCCTGCTGCTGCCGCTGACCTGCGTGTACTATCCCGTCGCGGTGCTGCCGTCGTGGCTGCAAATCGCCGCCTGGGCGCTGCCGCCGACCTATGTGTTCGAGGGCATGCGGGCACTGCTCGCGGACGGGGTGTTTCGCGCCGACCTGATGGCGCAAGCGCTGGTGCTGAACGCCCTCTACTTCGCCGCCGCCTGCATTGCTTTCCTTGCCCTTCTCAATAGCGCCCGGCGGCACGGCGCCTTGCTGCAAAGCGGGGAATAAGGCAAGGCGCGGGGCGGCTTATTACCGGTTCCAACCCGGAACCGGTGTGGCGGGCCGGTCACGTTCTTGTTGTTCCACAGTCAGAATCGACTTTGAACGCATTGACGCCTCCCACGGCCGTGATCACTATGTTGCGATGCGGTGCGTACGATCCGGCGGAACTGACTATATTTGTTCTCAGGATCATGGATTTACGAGAATGGAACTGTTTGCGGCGACGATTCGCGGCAGGCTGACCAACCGAAATGGAGACGTCGATGCCGATTGGAGAGTTTGGCCGCCCGCCGGAACTGCCGGTGGAAAACAGTCCGGCCATAACCACGCCGATGTACTGGATGTACGAGATGGCGCAGGCGTCGCTGAACCCGGCCCGCGCCGTCGCCGACGCAACGCGGCTGTTGTACCGCAACCCGCTCAATCCGCTGTCGCGCACCCAGGTCGGCAAATCGATCGCCGCCGGCTGCGAGGTGTTCGAGCGCACCACCCGGCGTTACGGCAAACCCGAATGGGGCCTCGACGAAACCGTCGTCGACGGCCTGCGCGTGCCGGTGTCGATCCGCACCGTGTGGGAAAAATCGTTTTGCCGCCTGCTGTTTTTCGATCGCCTGATCACCCGCCCGCAGCGCCGGCCGGCACCGCGCGTGCTGATCGTCGCGCCGATGTCCGGCCACTACGCCACATTGCTGCGCGGCACGGTCGAAGCTTTCCTGCCGACCCATGACGTCTACATCACCGACTGGGCCGATGCCCGCATGGTGCCGCTTGCGGAAGGCCGCTTCAACCTCGACGACTATGTCGATTACCTGATCGACATGCTGCACATGCTGGGCGGCGACGTTCACGTCGTCGCGGTGTGTCAGCCGGCCGTGCCGGTGCTGGTCGCCGTCTCGGTGATGGAAGCCAACGGCGATCCGAACGTGCCGCTCTCGATGACGCTGATGGGCGGCCCGATCGATACGCGACGCAGCCCGACCGCCGTCAACAACCTGGCCGCCGAAAAGGGGATCGGCTGGTTCCGCAACAACGTGATCACCAAGGTGCCGTTCCCGCATCCCGGCGTGATGCGCGACGTTTATCCGGGCTTCCTGCAACTCCACGGCTTTATCAGCATGAATCTCGACCGTCACATGGACGCCCACCGGCGGCTGTTCGAGAATCTCGTCAAAGGCGACGGCGACCTGGTGGACAAGCATCGCGACTTCTACGACGAATACCTCGCGGTGATGGACCTCACCGCCGAATACTATCTGCAAACGGTCGATCATGTGTTCATCCGCCACGCCCTGCCGAAGGGCGAGATGACCCACCACGGCAAGCGGGTCGAGCCGGCGAAAATCAGCCGCGTCGCGCTGATGACCGTCGAGGGCGAGAACGACGACATCTCCGGCCTCGGCCAGACCGAGGCGACGCATGAGCTATGCCCCCGCATTCCGGACAATCGCCGCGCCCATTATGTGCAGCCCGGCGTCGGGCACTACGGCGTGTTCAACGGCTCGCGCTTCCGCGCCGAGATCGTGCCGCGCATCTGCGACTTCATGAGCAACGCTGGCAACGCGCGCCGGCCGGGCACGCTGGCCGCCGGCTAAGCGCGCCCGGACAGGGCAAGAAGTCCCGATCTGACGGGACTTTTCGCCGCTGCTAGCCCCTGTCCCGGCGAGGCATTTGCGCCGCTCCTATAAGCCATTGAATTCGCTATCTATTTCGAACAACACGAATGTGTTACTGAACGATTCAATGTTCATTTCTTAAACGGCGAAATATGGCCGAAAATGAATCTCGAAAGCATATTTCCAGCCACCGCCTTTGGTAGGCAAAGGCGCGGCTGCCGCTATATGTTGGGCAAATGATTTGTTTTTCCGCCACGCCGTTTCCGCGGCTGCGCATGTGGCAGAATCCGGGCAGCGTTTTGTCTCCCGGACCCATCGACATGGCCTTTCGTGCACTCCTTTACCGGCGGCCGAGCGAGCCGCGCGCGCTGGTGATCAGCTACGGCTCGCAAGTCTACTCGATCCGGCTGCGCCGGCATCGCCGCGCGCGCCGCTACACCCTGCGCATTCATCCAAGCGACCGCGAGGCGATCCTCACCATGCCGCCACGCGGCACGTTGGTGGAGGCACGGGAGTTTGCCGAGCGGCACGGCGCGTGGATCGCGGCGCGGCTCGGGCGACTGCCGAAGGCAGTGCCATTTGCGCCGGGCGTGACGGTGCCGCTGCGCGGCATTCCGCATCGCATCGCGCATCGTGCCGGCCGTGGCACGGTGTGGGCCGAGACGCGCGACAGCGGCGAACGCATTCTGTGCGTGGCCGGCGGCATCGAACACATCGAGCGCCGGCTGCATGACTTTCTCAAGCGCGAGGCGAGGCGCCACCTGACGCGGGCTTCGCACGCCTATGCCGAGATGCTCGGCGTCAAGGTCGCTCGCATCACCATCCGCGACCAGTCGAGCCGCTGGGGGTCGTGCACCTCGGCCGGATCGCTGTCGTTCTCGTGGCGGCTGATCCTGGCGCCGCCCTATGTGCTCGACTACCTCGCCGCGCACGAGGTCGCTCATCTGATCGAGATGAACCACTCGCCGCGATTCTGGCGGGTGGTCGCGCGCATCTGCCCGCAGATGGAGCGCGCCAAAAAATGGATCGACACTTATGGCAACGATCTGCACCGCTACGGCGTGCGGGACTGACGAACGCATTCGTCCCCCACCCCTGCCCTCGCAAGCGGGGTAAGGGGGACTAGCGCCCAAACAGCCGCTGCAGCAGCCAGCCGTCCAGCCCGGCATCGGCCTCGGGCCGCGCTGCGGCGCGGGTGACGGCGGCGCGCTCAGTCGC
>JBARWE010000231.1:0-6980 GCA_049646625.1 Xanthobacteraceae bacterium | reverse complement strand
CAACGGCGGCGGCCGCCAGGCCGGTCGATCGCGACCGCTACGACATCGTGCGCACGCCGGAGCACCTCGCCCGCTGGATCGCCCGCGCGCGCGACGCCGGTGTTGTCGCGCTCCACGTCGCCGCCAGCGGTCCCGACGCGATGCAGGCCGACATCTGCGGCATCGCGCTTGCCGTCGCGCCGAACGAGGCCGCTTACCTGCCGCTCGCCCATCGCGCCGCCGGCGAAGCCGAGGGCCTGTTTGGCGATGGCCTCGCCGCCGACCAGATCGAGGCCGGCGCGGCGCTCGAAGCGTTGAAGCCGCTGATCGAGACCGAAGGCGTGCTCAAGATCGGTCACAACCTCAAGACCGATGCGCTGGTGCTGGCGAGGCATGGCATCGCGCTCAACGCTGCCGACGACATCTTGCTGATGGCCTATGTGCTCGACGCCGGCCGCGCGAGCCACGACATCGCGGCGCAGGCCGAGAGCCTGCTCGGCCACACCACGATCCCCTATGGCGAGATCGCCGGCACCGGCAAGGCGCAGGTCGGGTTCGACCGGGTGGCGATCGACAAGGCGGCGCCTTACGCCGCCGAGCGCGCCGACGTGGCGCTGCGGTTGTGGCAGGTCGCGAAGGCCCGCCTCATCGCCGAGCACATGACGACGGTGTACGAAACACTGGAGCGCCCGATGGTCGGGGTGCTGGCGCGCATGGAACGGCGCGGCATCGCCATCGACCGCCAGACGCTGGCGCGGCTGTCGGGCGAATTCGCGCAGACCGCCGCGCGAGTCGAGGCCGAGATCCAGAAGCTCGCCGGCGAGCCGGTCAATCCCGGCAGCCCGAAGCAACTCGGCGACATCATATTCGGCAAGATGAGCCTGCCGGGCGGCAGCAAAACCAAGACCGGAGCCTGGTCCACCTCCGCGCAGGTGCTCGACGAACTGGCCGAAGCCGGCCACGAGTTTCCGAAAAAGATTCTTGAATGGCGGCAGGTCTCCAAGCTGAAATCGACCTACACCGACGCGCTGCCGCTGTTCGTCAACCGGCAGACCAACCGCATCCACACCTCCTACGCGCTGGCGGCGACCACCACCGGGCGGCTGTCGTCATCCGATCCGAACTTGCAGAACATTCCGGTGCGCACCGAGGACGGCCGCAAGATCCGCCGCGCCTTCGTCGCAACCGAAGGCTACAAGCTGGTGTCGGCCGACTATTCGCAGATCGAGTTGCGGCTCCTGGCCGAGATCGCCGATATCGCCGCGCTCAAGCAGGCGTTCCGCGACGGCCTCGATATTCACGCCATGACCGCATCGGAAATGTTCGGCGTGCCGATCGAAGGCATGCCGGGCGAAGTGCGCCGCCGTGCCAAGGCGATCAATTTCGGCATCATCTACGGCATCTCGGCGTTTGGCCTGGCCAACCAGCTCGGCATCGGCCGCGAGGAAGCCGGCGCCTACATCAAGAAATACTTCGAGCGCTTCCCCGGCATCCGTGCCTACATGGACGCAACGCGCGAGTTCTGCCGCAGCCACGGCTATGTGACGACGCTGTTCGGGCGCAAGTGCCACTACCCCGACATCAAGGCCTCCAATCCGTCGCTGCGCGCCTTCAACGAGCGCGCGGCGATCAATGCGCGCCTGCAGGGCACGGCGGCCGACATCATCCGTCGCGCCATGATCCGCATGGACGCGGCGCTGGCGGAGACAAAACTGTCGGCGAAAATGCTGTTGCAGGTGCACGACGAACTGGTGTTCGAGGTGCCGGATGAAGAGGTCGAGGCGACGCTGCCGGTGGTCGCGCGGGTGATGCAGGATGCACCGTTCCCGGCCGTCGCTCTGTCGGTGCCGCTGGCGGTGGAGGCGCGCGCCGCCGGCAACTGGGAGGAAGCGCATTAGCCGGCGTCCCCTCGCGCCGGCACGCCATCATCCAGATCGGCAAAGGCTGAGGGATGGTGCCCCTGGCCGGGATCGAACCAGCACTCCTTGCGGAACTCGATTTTGAGTCGAGCGCGTCTACCAATTCCGCCACAGGGGCATCTGCTCCCCGCGGGCGGCAGGGCGCGAAGCGGGCGGATCATAGCGGCCGCCGAAGCCGGGTCAAGGCACGACAAGCACCCGGCGCCGCGCTTTGTGATCGTGCCGATCTCGACAGCCAGCCGGCGTCACGATAGGCACGCAGGGGCGCATGACAGACGACCCCACCATCGGCACTATTGCCATGTCCGCCCCGGCGCGCAGCCGCGACACGGCGCGGCTGACGGCGCTTGCCATCGCCGCCATCGGCGCGGCGACGATTGCCGGTGCGTGGTTCTTCGAACTGGTGCTCGACATCAGCCCCTGTCCGCTCTGCCTCGAACAGCGCTACGCCTATTATCTGGCGATTCCGCTGGCCGTGATGCTGGCGCTGACCGCACCGCGCGGCCCACGCCGCGCCCTGCTGATCGGCTTTGCCGTCATCGCGGCGGCGATGCTGATCAACGCCGGGCTTGGCGCCTATCACGCCGGCGTGGAATGGGGCTGGTGGCCGGGGCCGACAGCCTGTTCCGGCGCCGCCAGCGACTTCGGCGACGCCGCAAGCCTGCTCGACCGGCTCAACAGCGCCAAAGTGATTCGTTGCGACACCGTGCAATGGCGTCTCCTCGGCCTGTCGCTTGCGGGCTACAACGTGCTCATCTCGCTTGCGATGGCCGCGCTCGCGGTGCTCGGCATGAGATCGCTCGCGGCGCGGCCGCGATAGCCAGCGCCGCACGCGCGTCAGTCGCCACACGCCGTTTCCACACACCCGGCGACAAATGACTTCTCCCGGTTGCAAAATTCGTCCAAACTCACACGATCGGATCAACCACGATCAAGCGGAGTTCACGGATGCAGCCTTGCTGACCGGCACATAGCAGCCGACGTGCCGCGCACCGGCGGTGACAAGACCGGCGCCACGACGACTCCAGAAAAGAAAACGCCGGCACCCATCGTCCGGCGAGATTGCATATAACGTCCGGGGGGAACATGGCCGAACCGACTTCGCCCAACGAGGAGATCGTTGCCGTCTCCGACGATGCGCTGCAAAAGGCGGAGGCGTTCGTCGAGGCGGAGGAAGGCGCCACCAACCGGTTGTTCGGCTGGGCCGGCACCAGCGTGACCGCGATCGCGGTCGCCATGAGTCTGTTCCACCTCTATGCCGCCTACTCCATCGTCCCGGCCCAGGAACTGCGCTACGTCCACGTCGCGTTCACGCTGATGTTGTGCTTCCTGCTGTTTCCGATCGCGGCGCGCTTTCGCAACCGCGTGCGGTGGTGGGACATCATTCCGGGCCTTCTGGCGATCGTGACCATCGCCTACGCGCTGTGGGGCGGCGACGACTTCACCGACCGCGCCACCATGCCCGACACGCTGGACGTCACCGTCGGCCTGGTGTTCATCGTGCTGATCCTGGAGGCGACCCGGCGGACCACCGGCCCGATCATGCCGGTGGTCTCACTGTTATTCATCGCCTATGCGATGCTCGGCCCCTGGCTGCCGGCGCCGTGGACGCATCGCGGCTACGACCTCTCGCGGCTGGTCGGCCACCTGTTCATCACGCTCGAAGGCATATTTGGCGTCGCGGTCGATGTCTCGGCCACGCTGATCATCCTGTTCTGCATTTTCGGCGCGTTCCTGCAGCAGTCGGGCGCCGGAAAATTCTTCATCGATTTCTCGCTGGCCCTGATGGGCGGGCGCGCCAACAGCGCGGGGCGCACCGTGGTGCTGTCGTCGTTCCTGCTCGGCGGACCGTCAGGCTCGGGCGTCGCCACCACGGTGATGATCGGCACCGTCGCCTATCCGATGATGAAGAAAGCGGGCTTCGAGAAAAACGCCGCCGGCGGCCTGCTCGCGGCCGGCGGCCTCGGCGCCATCCTGTCGCCGCCGGTGCTCGGCGCCGCCGCCTTCCTGATCGCCGAGTTTCTCAAGATCAGCTATCTCGACGTGATCTGGATGGCGACGATCCCGACCTTTCTCTACTACCTGTCGCTGTTGATCATGGTGGAGATCGACTCCCGCCGCTTCGGCGCGCGCCAGGTCGTGTTCAAGCAGGACCTCGGGCTTGGCGAGATGACCCGCCGCTATGGCTTCCACTTCATCTCGCTGGTCGCCGTGGTGGTGTTCATGGTGATCGGCTACTCGCCGGCGCTGTCGGTGTTCTACGCGATCGTCACCACTTTCGCGCTGAGCTTCCTGCGCCGCGAAACCGCGCTGATGCCGAAGAAGCTGGTGCGGGCGCTGGCCGACGGCTCGACCAGCGCGCTGAGCGCGGCCGCCACCTGCGCCTGCGCCGGCATCGTGGTCGGCATCGTCACCCTGACCGGCCTCGGGCTGAAGTTCTCATCGATCGTCATCGACTATGCCGGCGGCAGCCTGCTGCTGACCGCGATCTATACCGCGCTGATCGTGTGGATCATCGGCCTCGCCGTGCCGGTGACGGCCTCCTACATCATCTGCGCGGTGATCGCCGCACCGGCGATGATCAAGCTCGGCGCGCCGGACTACGCCACCCATATGTTCATCTTCTACTACGCAGTGCTGTCCGAGGTGTCGCCGCCGACAGCGCTGTCGCCGTTCGCGGCAGCCGCGATCACCGGCGGCGATCCCTACCGCACCACGCTGCAATCATGGAAATACACGCTGCCGGCGTTCCTGGTGCCGTTCGTGTTCGTGCTCGATCCGCAGGGCATCGGACTATTGCTGGCGATTCCGAAGGACGGCAGCTGGGTCGATATCCTGGCCATCACGCTCAAGACCTCGCTCGGGCTGATCGCACTCGCGGCGGCGGCGCAACAATGGGGGCTGCGGCGCAATACGGCGATCGAGGAAGCGCTGCTGATCCTGTCGGGACTGCTTCTGGTGTTCCCGAGCTTGATCGAAGCGCTTGTTGAAGCGATCATAGGGCGCGACATCAGCTACACCTACCTGCCGGGCCTGGCGATCGGACTGGGTGTATTGTTGTGGCAGGCGAAAACACGAGCGCCGCCAGAACCGGCAATAACCTCGTGACGATTAGGGAGTGAACTTATGCTGACCAACTTCAGGACAACCGCGATGGCGCTGGCCGTCGTCCTCGCCGGCGGGTTGTTCGCCGCCGGCACGGCCGATGCCCAGCAGCGAACCCTCGCGATCGGCACCGGCGGCACCGGCGGCGTGTACTATCCGCTCGGCGGTGCCGTCGCCAACGTGCTGTCGAAGAACATGCCCAATGTACAGGCCACCGCCGAGGTGACTGGCGGCTCGGTCGACAACCTCAAGCTGATCGCCTCCGGCCAGAGCGAGCTTGGCTTCACGATGGCGGATGCGGCGCTCGACGCGCTCAACGGCCAGGACAAGTTCAAGAGCGGCAAGGTGCCGCTGCGGACGCTGCTGGTCGTCTATCCGAACCGCATGCATGTCGTGACCGTCGAAGGAACCGGCATCGAGAAGTTGTCCGACCTCAAGGGCAAGCGGGTCTCGACCGGCTCGCCGGGCAGCGCCACCGAGGTGATGGCGTTTCGCGTCATCGAAGCGGCCGGCCTCGACAAGGACAAGGACATGACGCGCGAGCGGCTGAGCGTCGCGGAGTCGGTCAACGCCATCAAGGACCGCAAGATCGACGCCTTCTTCTGGGTCGGCGGCCTGCCGACCGCCGCGGTGACGGATCTTGCCGCGACCCCCGGCATGAAGCTGAAGCTGGTCGACCACGCCGAAGTGGTGGACAAGATGAACAAGAAATACGGCAACCTCTATAGCCAGAGCAAGATTCCGGCCGGCACCTATCCGGGCTACGACAAGGACAACGCCATTGCCGAGGTGTGGAACATTATCGTCACCAGCGACAAGATGAAGGACGACGATGCCTACACCATCGTCAAGACGCTGGTGGAAAAGAAGGCCGACCTGGTCGCCGTGCACAAGGAAGCCAACAGCTTCACCCTGGAAAACCAGGTGCAGGACCGCTCGCCGGTGCCGTTCCACCCCGGCGCGCTGAAGTATTTCAAGGAGAAGGGCATCGGCAAATAGGTCGCCGCACGCCGGCCCTGGTCGGCACCGGGCCGCGATCCGCAAGGATCGCGGCCTTTCCTTTTATGTCACCCGCGCCGGACCTGTCAGTCGCGCGACGACAGCACGGTGGTGAACGCGCCGGCCAGTTCGCGTGCGCCCGCCGCCTGCCCGGCGCTGTCCATGCGGGCATCGGTGACGGCAAGCAGTTTTGCCACCGTGTTATGGCGGATCGCCACCGGGTTGCGTTCATAACCGCCGCGCTGGAAAAAATTCGCGGTCGGCACTCGCTCGCGCAAGGCGAGCGGCATCGTCACCATGTCGAAGCCGTTGCCGTCGCCGGTCAGGTTCATCATCTCCAGTTCGGCCGCGCTGAGCGGACGCTGATAGCCCTTGCGGCGCGCGAACAGCACCGACGTCATCAACTTGTGGGTCTGCAACAATGGTCCGACATCGATATCGAGCACCATGGCGTGAATGCCATGGCCCTGGGGCGTGGCGGCCAGTTTCTGCTGCTCGCTCCAGCTTGCCGGTACCGAGCGGGCGACCGCGACCATACGGCGGACCACGGCGGTCTTGTGCTCCAGCGCCTTGCGCGCGCCGCCGGACAGCCGCGCGGCGCGGGCGTTGAGCGCGGCGACGATCTGCGGCCCCTGCTCGGCCATCAGGTTGACGCTGTTGGCGGTGAGAAGCTGGTTGTAGCCGAGCGCGGTCGAGATGGCGCGCGCACCGGGGCGCGCCTTGCTCAGACCCGACTGCAGATCGTGGGTACCGTTGCCGCCGGTCTCGAAGGCGTAGACCCTGACCGCCTGCTCGCGCGTCAGCCCGGCCTCGCTGGCGGCACGGGCATAAGCGCGCTTGAAGGCAAGCTCGGTCGCCGGGCGCTGCGGCGAGAAACGATAATGCTCGGCGGCGGCCTTCAGGAAATCGGCGACGACCGGCAACGGCTTGCGCGCGACCGGCGGCGGCCGCTCGCCGGGCGTCGGATCGACCGGGCGC
>JBARWE010000230.1:0-3243 GCA_049646625.1 Xanthobacteraceae bacterium | reverse complement strand
GCCTCGAATGCCGCACGGAATGGCGCGTCGGATTTTGCGGGACGCCCGCGTCGCGCTGGGGGCATCCTGCCTTCTGTGTCGAAGTCGAGGACGAGTGTCGTGACCGGGCTGCCATCATCGCGACTGCCAATAACCACCGGCTCCGCCTTGATGGATGCAACCGGCCCTTCCGGTGCGTCGCGGCTTTTCGCAAGATGCAGATAGTGATGCGCGGTCGCGCCCGTGATCTCGTCACGCTCGCAGGCCAGCATCAATGCGAAGTCTGCACCGGCACGGGCATTCGACGAGCCGCGCAATCCGGCGGACGCATTCTTGCCGGCATGATGCACGAGGATGACAACACAATCCATCTCGGTCGAGATAGGTTGAAGGCCATCGAACACCTTTTGCCATGCGCCGGGGTCGTTCTCTTTATCCTCTGGAATCATACCGGCAGCCGCGACCGTGTCGATGATGAGCGCCACAAGCGGCACATTGAATCGCTTGCGCATATCTTCCGCAGCCGCGCGAAGCTGGGACTTTAGCGATCGATACCCAGATTCATCGGCAATCGCGCCCATGCCTGTCAGTAAATAGAACGGCAATTCCGCGCCGGGTTTTTGCAGTCGAGTCCTCCGCGCCTTCAATCGACCTTCGATCGTGCCTTCGCCCTCGGCCGCCAGATAGACGACGCCGCCAGTGCGCTCGATGTCGCGACCGGCAAGGGACTCGCCCGTCATGAAGCAAGTCGCTGCATGGATGGCGAAAAAGGTTTTCCATGAACCAGACTGCCCACCGAAGAAGCCGACGCCATTGCGCGGCATTGTGTTGCGGACCAGTTCCGGCCGCGGCACATAAGGCTTATCCTCGCCGAGAAAGACGAGCTTGCCACGCGCTTGATTATCATTCGCCGCCACCGGAATCTCCGGCGCTGGCTGGCCGGGTTCATACTTGAAGGTCTGAATTTTACTGGGAAGTGCCACCATTATGCCGCCTCCACAAAGGTGGCGAAATCGACACCCGTTTCCGTTGGAATGTGAATGATTGCCTCGCGGCCCGCCGCGTGCCAGCGCTCGGCGCAAGCCTTGGCGGCCCTGATGCCGGTGCCGCTTCGGTCGTTGTCGGCGAAGATCGTCAACGCAGCGATGGCGCCAAGCACCGGAAAGGCCGCCACTGTGCCCGCGGAAAGGCACGCCCACATGGGCGCAAAGTTGGTTGCCAAGGCTGTTTCAATACCTTCGGCTATTGCGAGTCCGTAGTGGACGTCGGCATCGTCCGACAGCCGCACGACAGCGCCACGGGCGCGCCCGTACATCTTCCTACCGAGCTTGCGGCCCTCAGGATCGATGTATGTGACGTGAACACCGGTCGGCTCCGCGGTGACGATGTCCGTCATCAGGGCGACCATCGTCCGATCGTTCGCGCGGTAGCGGATAGCGTCGCCGTCGTACGAAAGGCCGCGGGAGGCCAGGTAGCGTTCCGCTAGCGTACCAGCGATCGGCACGGCAGTTGCCCATCGCCGCAGCGATGAACGGATGCGGCGCTGCTCGTCAAGCAGGGCGGCCGTATCTATTGCGGGAGGGTGATTGTCATTGACGTGGCGCGGTGCGTCGGTCCAGCCGAGCGCGGCCTTGACATAGTCTTTGCACTCGCGCCAATCATCACCGGCGAAACTATGACAAAGAAAGTCGTCACCATTGAATGTGACACTGAGAGAGCGGTCGCGCCGGCTGTGGCCGGGACCGGGGCACAGAATGCGATTGCGCCCAGCGATGTCGCCACCGAGGGCGTGGGCGATACTACGCAGCGAGTTCGACATTGGTCTGCAGCTCCACAAGGGATTTAAGGGCAAGCTCGGCAAGCGCCCGATTGAAGGGTGCGCTGAAGCCGGCGACACGTTCGTTGAATGCATTCGGCGCACAGACATGCGCCGCTTCGCTGCCGCGCTGGCGAAGCGCCAAATTGAACAGGCGCAGGTGATCGTTTAATTCCAGATCGAAACGCGCGAGCGTAGCCGAACCCGGCGGCGCCGGGCGGATTGATAGAATTCGCATTGTGTTTCCCAATGGTGGTGGATTGCGCCGAGGCGCGGCTGTTAGGCGGCGTGGGTGGTGGTGGCCTGAACTTGTCGGCCTATAGCCTCAGCAAAAGCAGTGCAGTCGACGTCAGTTAACTGGCAGTTTTGGGGAACGGGATCGCCGTTGGCTATAGCGGGAAGCCCTCTTCCGGAATTGAATGCCGCGCTCATCTTCTCGCGGAGACCTGGATCGTGGGATTCGCCACCGTCATCGTCATCTGTTGCATCGCTTCCGACCGCATTTGCTTCATGGGCATCCTTTAATGCACAGTACGCCTGTGACGGCGTGCGGAGGCCAGACTGATATTGCGTATCGAAGATGCTCACGTTCAACATGATGGCGAGGATGTCGTTGATTTGGTCGTGAGGCACGTGAGAAACCAATATCCGAGTGAGACGTTTCGCATCGTCTCGGTTTTTCACCTGAGTCTCTTCACGCTGGCGCTTCTGCTCTTGCTCACGCTCAGCCCGCGCAATCCTCTCTGCCTCACGCTTCTTTCTGGTCGCGGGCGACATACGTTCATGCCGTTCACGCTCTTTCTTTTCCTTCCGGGCGGTGTAAAGCATACCGTCAATTTCGCGCGGCGTGACATGCACGCCACTTCGAACCCGCTCAATAACATCAAGCTGAATATCGTTCGGCGTGCTCTTGGCAGACAGCTTCAGAATGGCGGTCGGTTGCAAAAGCGAAACGATTTCGCTTTTGTCGGATGCCCACTCTGCGGCTCGCATATACATCTGGGCGAGCCGGGGCGTGATGCCGCATTCGGCTTCAACCCATGCGGTAAACGTGCCGTGCTCGGTACACGACTTTACCGCCGCAAGGTCTCGTCCGGTTTCGATCATGTCTTGCGCCGTCCGCGCGACCCGCTCACGGATGCGCTCGGCCTGTCGTCGGAGCCGATCTGCGATATCGGAACTAAGGGCGCTATAGCTGAACGCCGACTTAATGGGGATCGCGCCCCAGTCGATAGTCGTCTCCATCACGCAGCCTCCCTGCCGCCGGCCGCAACGTTATCGTTGGCAACCGTGCACGACCGCGCCCACTCGTCGAGGTCCGTGGTGTTGTAGACAATCGCCCGACCGAACCGCATGAAGCGCGGGCCGCCGCCATATATACGGGCTTTATCCAAGAATGATTTACTGACCCCGAGATGCTCGGCGGCCTGTTGGACTCTGATGTTCAT
>JBARWE010000229.1:0-29585 GCA_049646625.1 Xanthobacteraceae bacterium | reverse complement strand
GACCAGCACGGCGCCCTCCTCGGCAAGGTCGGCGGCGGCCTCGGCCACCGCGCGGCCGGCGTTCTGCATCAGCGCGAAGCCGGGCGTGCCGCCGGCGATCGTCAGCCGGTCGGCCTCGGCCATCTCGGTCGTGGTCAAAAGTTCCATGCGATGATCCTAACCGAGTGGCGAGTGATCGCCACACCCCGACTGCCGCCTATTTTTTAGGCATTGAGCCTATTGAACAGGCTGTTCGGGACCACGGACACGCCTATGAAGGCTTTTGACGGCGCGCACACCCGCCCGCAGTCGTCGCCCGCGCCCCGGAGAGTTGCCGTGAAGAAGATCGAAGCCATCATCAAGCCGTTCAAGCTCGACGAGGTGAAGGAGGCGCTGCAGGAGATCGGCCTGCAAGGCATCACCGTCACCGAGGCGAAGGGATTCGGCCGCCAGAAGGGGCATGCCGAACTCTATCGTGGCGCCGAATATGTCGTCGATTTCCTGCCCAAGGTGAAGATCGAAATCGTCATCGCCGACGATCTGGTGGACAAGGCCGTCGAGGCCATCCGCCGCGCCGCGCAGACCGGCCGCATCGGCGACGGCAAGATTTTCATCTCCTCGATCGAGGAAGCGATCCGCATCCGCACCGGAGAAACCGGCCTCGACGCGATCTGAACCCCGCCCCCAATTTTCACAGACGTTCGCTCAAGCCCAGAAGGTACCAAGAGGTTAGCCATGACCACCGCCCAGGATGTCCTGAAGTCCATCAAGGACAACGATGTCAAATATGTCGATCTGCGTTTCACCGATCCGCGCGGCAAGTGGCAGCACGTCACCTTCGACGTCTCGATGGTGGACGAGGATTTGTTCGCCGAAGGCACCATGTTCGACGGCTCCTCGATCGCCGGCTGGAAGGCGATCAACGAATCCGACATGGCCCTGATGCCGGACCCGGCGACCGCGTCCATCGACCCGTTCTTCGCCGAGACCACCATGGTCATCACCTGCGACGTGCTGGAGCCGACCACCGGCGAACCCTACAACCGCGACCCGCGCGGCATCGCCCGCAAGGCCGAGGCACAGGTGCGCGCCATGGGCGTCGGTGACACCGTCTATGTCGGGCCGGAAGCCGAGTTCTTCGTGTTTGACGACGTGCGCTTTTCGGCCGAGCCGTACAGCACCGGTTTCAAGCTCGATTCGGCCGAACTGCCGATCAACTCCGCCACCGAATATGCCGGCGGCAATCTCGGCCACCGCGTCCGCAACAAGGGCGGCTACTTCCCGGTGCCGCCGCAGGATTCGGCGCAGGACATGCGCACCGAGATGCTGGCGGCGATGGCGCGGATGGGCGTCAAGGTCGAGAAGCACCACCACGAGGTCGCCTCCGCCCAGCACGAACTCGGCATGAAGTTCGACACGCTAACCCACATGGCCGACCAGATGCAGGTCTATAAATACTGCATCCACCAGGTCGCCCACGTCTACGGCAAGACCGCGACCTTCATGCCGAAGCCCGTGTTCGGTGACAACGGCTCCGGCATGCACGTTCATATGTCGATCTGGAAGGACGGCAAGCCGACCTTCGCCGGCAGCAAATACGCCGACCTGTCGGAGACCTGTCTTTACTACATCGGCGGCATCATCAAGCACGCCAAGGCGATCAACGCCTTCACCAACCCATCCACCAACTCCTACAAGCGGCTGGTGCCGGGCTACGAGGCGCCGGTGCTGCTGGCCTATTCGGCGCGCAACCGCTCGGCTTCGTGCCGCATTCCCTACACCACCTCGCCGAAGGCCAAGCGCGTCGAGGTCCGCTTCCCCGATCCGATGGCCAACCCCTACCTCGCCTTCGCGGCGATGCTGATGGCCGGCCTTGACGGCATCAAGAACCGTATCGATCCGGGTCCGGCGATGGACAAGGACCTCTACGATCTGCCGAAGGAGGAACTGAAGCAGATTCCGACGGTGTGCGGCTCGTTGCGCGAGGCACTGGAGAATCTCGACGCCGACCGCGCCTTTCTGAAGGCCGGCGGCGTGTTCGACGATGACTTCATCAACGCCTTCATCGAGCTGAAGATGACCGAGGTGATGCGCTACGACATGACCCCGCACCCGGTCGAATTCGAGATGTACTATTCGGTGTAAGGGCGGAAACCGGGGTGCGCTCCGTCTGACGGGAGGCGCCCACCACTCCGCAGCGTCACCCGCGGGCTTGACCCGCGGGTCCATCTTCAAAAGAACGATGGATAGCCGGGTCAAGCCCGGCTATGACACGGTTGCGAGGCGCCGACCCGCCGCAACGAGCCGCCGATGACCCTGCCAAGCCAGACCGACCCGAGCCGTCCCCTGCCGCGCGACGCCCGCCCGCTCGCCTGGTCGATCGGCGTCGGCGGCGCGGCGATCGTCGCCTTCGGCGCGGCTCTCGCGCTGATCTGGCATTCGGCCGGCACGCTGCTTCTGATCTTCGCCGGCATCCTGTTCGGCGTATTCCTGAGCGCACTGACCGACATGCTCGGCCGCGTCATCGGCGGCGGTCAGACGCTGCGGCTGACGCTGGTGTGCGTGTTTCTCACCGCGCTGTTCACCGGCGCTATCGGGCTTGGCGGCGCCACCATCGCGCAGCAGGCACGCGCCTTGAGCGACACGATCAAGACCCAGATCGTCAACGTCAAGGACTATCTCGACAAGCGCGGGTTCGATACCGACCTGCTCAATCTCAGCGCGCTGACCAGCAACGAGGCCGACAGCGACCCCGCCACCCCCGGCGTGCAACCGAAGCGGACCACCCCCGGCTCGCTGCCGAGCGCCGGCGCGATCGCGTCGGGCACCGGCACCATCGTCACGCACACCGTCAAGATCCTCGTCGAGATTTTCGGCGCGCTGACCAACATCTTCATCATCATCTTCATCGGGCTATTGCTTGCGGCCCAGCCGCAGGTCTATACGCGCGGGCTGTTGAGCTTCATTCCACGGCGCCATCGCGCGAAAGCGGCCGAAGTCTACAGCGACGTCGGCGAGACGCTGCGGCGCTGGATTCTCGGCCAGCTGCTGACCATGACGGCGATCTTCGTCGTCACCTGGGTGGGCCTGAGCCTGATCGGCATTCCGGGGGCGCTGGTGCTCGGCTTTCAGGCCGGGCTGTTGTCGTTCATTCCGACGGTCGGCGCGGTGATCGCCGGCGTGATCATCATTCTGGCGAGCCTCGGCGCGGGCATGACGGCGGTGCTCAGCGCGTTCGCGCTTTACCTCTTCATCCAGTTCCTCGAAGGCAACATCCTGACGCCGCTGATCCAGCGCCACGCCATCGACATTCCGCCGGCGACGCTGTTCGCCTCGCAGATTTTCCTCGGGGTGCTGTTCGGGCTGTGGGGGGTGGCACTGGCGCTGCCACTGATCGCGGTGGCCAAGGTGTGCCTCGGCCACCTCTATGGCGAGGATGAAGCTGCGGCGTAGGGTTAGGCCACCACCGTATCGGTGTGCTCGACCTCGGGCGGCGCCGCGAAGAACGGCCCGACCAGCGCCCGCCATTGGGTGAACTCCTCCGAGCCGCGAAAATCCACCGTGTGGTTTTCCAGCGTCGCCCACTTGACCATCAGGCGATAGCGCTGCGGCTTCTCGATCGAACGATGCAGTTCGAAACCGTGAAACCCCTTCGAGCGACGGAACACCGCCTTGGCCTTTTCGACAGCCACTTCGAAATCGGCCTCATGGCCGGGCTTGATCTCGATCTGGGCAATTTCAGTAATCATCGGCAGCCGCATCCTTTGAATGTGCAAAAGGTCAACGCGGCGCGACTATATCGTGGTTTCGCTCGGCGCGAATACCCGCTTCGCAGCACAGGCCCGCCGACCGCCCGCACGTCAGCGCGTGAGGAGCGACCAGAGGCCGACAACCATGACCGCCACCGCGCCACAGGCAAACAGCAGGCGCGGCAAGCCGTTCACGGCCCGATAGCGGCCCTCGGCGCGACGCGCGGCAATCAACGCCTGCTCGTATTCGGCCGCGCTCGAAAAGTTGCAGGCAAAGCCCGCGCGCGCTGTGGCGGCGGCGGTTTCCAGCGCCAGCAAGGCGGCGCGGTGATCGGTGTGGCGAACCGTATCCATGCCGCAAGCCTAATGCGCATATGGTAAACAAGCGGTTGCCTGAGGCCGCGTTCAGGCGTTCTCGGCGGCACGTTGCGTTTTGGGGCGGTGCAAAATCTCGATCCTGTGGCGCGGCCCCGCCACCATGCCGGGGCGGCGCGCGCCGATGAAATCCGGCACCTCGGGCGCGGTCTCGATGCGGTTGCGCCCGGCCTGCTTGGCCCGATACAGCGCCGCATCGGCGGCGGCGATCAACACGTCCAGCGGGATCGAGGCGCAGCCCCCCGCGATACCGACGCTGACGGTGGTGACGAGCGGCTCGCCGTCGATGCTGACGCCGCACGATTCGAACGCCTGCCGCACCCGCTCCGCCGCTGCCACCGCCTCGTCGATCCGGCACGGCAGCAGCGCGCAGAATTCCTCGCCGCCGACGCGACCGACGACATCGCTGGCGCGCAACGTCTGCGCCATCACGTCGGCGAACAGCCGCAGCACCTCGTCGCCCGCCGGATGGCCGAACCTGTCGTTGACGCTTTTGAAGTGGTCGATATCGAAGGCGAGCAGACTGACCGCATCGCTCCCGCCCACCTCCTGCCGGGCCAGCCGCACCCCCGCCTCGGCGAAGCCGCGGCGATTGAGCAGCCCGGTCAGCGGGTCGGTTTCGGCGGCCACCTTGTGGGCGCGCACCGCGTTCTCGGATACCAGCATGACGATGATGAACACGGTGCCGATCGCGTACAGCACCAGTTCGACGGCGACCAGCGCAGCCCACAATTCGCCGCTGTTGCCGTCAGCGTGGGGCATCAGGTCGCCGATCGCAACCGGCAGCATCAAGGCGAAGCCGTGCAGCAGCGGCGCAATCGTCGCCAGCCAGCGCCGCCGCAGCCGGCGGCGGCGTTCGCGCCCCAATTCCCACGCCGTCAGTGCGGCGTAGCTGGCGATCACCGCGACCCCGAGCGTCAGCCGCAACTCCGACGAAAGCGGCGCCAGCACGCACCACACCAGCGCGCCCGCCAGCATGCCGGGCCAAAGCGGACGCCGGCCATGAAAGACGCGCGCGGCGCCCCAGATCAGGCCGCACGCGGCAAAGCCCGCCGCACCCACGATCCGCGCCGCCGCCTCGGACAGCACCGGGGCGGCAAGCGTCCAGATCCCGACGGAGAAGCCGGCCAAGAGATAGGCCGTTCCCCACCACGACAGCGCCCGGATGCCCTGCGCACGGCCGAATACGATCAACAGCGTGCCGAGCAGCACGCCGATCAAGGCCGCGATCAGGTGAAGTGTCACGAGATCAAGCGACATCGTTATGGGTAACGGCCCCCTTGCCTCCGCCCGGCCCGATGCAGGCCGCTCATTCAACGTCGGCAGGATGTTCACTAAACCGGCGCGCGTTCCAAAACGGTTGGCCGCGATGATGCAATTTTCACTAAACTTTACCCGCAGATGGCGGAGGTCGACAAACACGCCACGAAAAAGGGCGCCCGAAGGCGCCCTTGTCGATGTAGCCACGATGGCCCGCCGCGCGCGCGGCCGGTTTTTGGGACCATGCTTCGCTTAGCGCTTGGAGAACTGGAAGCTGCGGCGAGCCTTGGCCTTGCCGTACTTCTTGCGCTCGACGGTGCGGGAGTCGCGGGTCAGGAAGCCGCCCTTCTTGAGCACGCCGCGCAGCTCCGGCTCGAAATAGGTCAGCGCCTTGGAGATGCCGTGACGCACCGCGCCGGCCTGGCCCGAGAGACCACCGCCGGCGACCGTGCACATCACGTCGTACTGGTCCTTGCGGGCAGCCGCGACGAGGGGCTGCTGGATCAGCATGCGCAGCACGGGCCGCGCGAAATAGTTCTCGAACTCGCGGGCATTGACGACGATCTTGCCGGAGCCGGGCTTGATCCAGACGCGCGCGACGGCGTCCTTGCGCTTGCCGGTGGCATAGGCGCGGCCCTGCTTGTCCACCTTCTTGACGTGCTGGGGCGCTTCCGGCGCCTGCGTCTTCAGCGTCGCAAGCTGGTCGAGGGATTGCATGGTCTCGGACATGATTATGCGGCCCTCATGTTCTTGCGATTCAGCGCGGCGATGTCGAGCACTTCAGGCTGCTGGGCCTCGTGCGGATGCTCAGCCCCGGCATAGACGCGCAAGTTGCCCATCTGCTTGCGGCCAAGCGGCCCGCGCGGGATCATGCGCTCAACGGCCTTCTCGACGACGCGCTCGGGAAAGCGCCCTTCAAGGATCGACTTGGCGGTGCGCTCCTTGATGCCGCCCGGGAAACCGGTGTGATGGTAATACACCTTGTTCTCGCGCTTGCGGCCGGTCAGCACCACTTCGGCAGCGTTGATGATGATGACGTTGTCGCCGCAATCGACGTGCGGGGTGTAGGTCGGCAGATGCTTGCCGCGCAGCCGCATCGCCACGATGGTCGCAAGGCGACCGACCACCAGACCCTTGGCGTCGATCAGCACCCACTTCTTCGTGACTTCGGCTGGCTTGGCCGAAAACGTGGTCATGGAAATGTTCCGTGAAAAGGGATCAGCCGGCGCCGGCGCCGGGTCGGTCGCGGTTCTAGTCAAAAGCGGCGTTTGCGTCAATCGCCGCCGTCCATAAATATTCTAATGAAATCAGATATTTATAATTATGGTATTTTAATACCCTCGACTAACCTGCCTGCGGGATGGAATATGTGGCGGTGACATGGGCGATCGGGTCCGGCGATGAGCCGGACAGAAGCTGGACCTCGCCGACCGCGAGCCGCTTGCCCAGCTTCAGGAGCCGCGCCACCGCAACGATATCGCGGCCGCTGGCGCCCTTGCGCAGAAAATTGATGTTGAGGTTGGTGGTGACGGCAAGCCCGACCGGGCCGATCGCCGACAGCAGTACCACATACATGGCGAAATCGGCGAGCGCCATCAGCGTCGGTCCCGACACCGTGCCGCCGGGCCTGAGCATGCGTTCGCTATAATGCTGGCGCAGCAGCGCGGTGGCTCCGTCGGCGCTTTCGATGACGATATCGCCACCCGAAAAAGCCTGCGGGAACTCCCGGTGCAGGAACGCTTCCAGCTCCGCCACCGCCATCTTCGCTTCCGCCATCTGGTTTTCCCTTACCCCGTTCCGGTTCTCGTGTAGAGTGAAGAGGTTGATGTCCTCTCCCATGGTGTCGTCGATGGCCGCTCCCTTAACCGCTCCCTTGGCACAGCGCGAGTCACAAAAACAGCACAAAGAGGCTGCCGTGCTCGTGCGCGAGAACGCCAGCCCGGTCGCGCTTCTGATCCTCAACCGGCCGGCGGCGCGCAACTGTCTGTCGGAAGCGCTGATCGCCGACCTCGCCGCCGCGCTCGACGCCGTGCGCGACGACGCGGCGGTGCGCGCGGTGGTGATCGCCGCCAACGGCCCGGCGTTTTCCTCCGGCCACGACCTCAAGGAATTGACGGCGCGGCGCAGCGACGCCGATGGCGGCCGCGCCTATTTCGCCCACCTGATGAATGCCTGCTCCGCCATGATGCAAAAGATCGTGCGGCTGCCGAAACCGGTGGTCGCCGCGGTGCAGGGCATCGCCACCGCCGCCGGCTGCCAGCTCGTTGCAAGCTGCGACCTTGCGGTCGCCTCCGAGCGCGCGACGTTCGCCACCCCCGGCGTCGATATCGGGCTGTTCTGCTCGACGCCGATGGTAGCGCTGACGCGCAACGTGCCGCGCAAACACGCCATGCACATGCTCCTGACCGGCGAGCCGGTGACGGCCGAGACGGCGCGCGCGATGGGCCTCGTCAACCTCGTCGCCGCGCCCGGCACCGAACGCGAGATCGCCATCGAACTCGCGGCCAAGGTCGCGCGCAAGTCGGCCCACACCATCCGCATCGGCAAGGAAGCGTTCTACCGTCAGGCTGAAATGCCTCTTGCGGACGCCTATCGATATGCGGCAGAGGTCATGACCGAGAACATGATGGCGCGTGACGCCGCAGAAGGCATCTCGGCCTTCATCGAGAAACGCACCCCGACCTGGGACGACCGCTGAGCCTGCCTCGGCCGCCCCCATGGACATCCGAAAAATGGATCACGACCACTATTCCGACGCCTACATCCGCAGCATCCTCACCAGTGTCAAAACCATCGCCATGGTCGGCGCCTCGCCGCTCAACGTGCGGCCGAGCTACTTCGCCTTCAAGTATCTCGCCGAACGCGGCTACGACATGATCCCCGTCAATCCGGGCCAGGTCGGCAAGAGCCTGCTCGGCAAGCCGTTCGTTGGCTCGCTCAGCGACATCGGCCGGCCGGTCGACATGGTCGAGATTTTTCGCGGATCGCAATACGCCCCGGCGGTGGTCGAGGAAGCGCTGGCGCTCACGCCACGGCCGAAGGTGATCTGGATGCAGCTTGGCGTGCGCCACGACGAAGCCGGCGCCCGCGCCGAGGCGGCCGGCCTCAAGGTGGTGATGAACCGCTGCCCGAAGATCGAATACGGCCGGCTGTCGTCGGAAATCTCGTGGATGGGCGTCAACACGCGCACGCTGTCCTCGAAACGCCCGCCGGTGCCGACGCACGGGATGCGGCTGTCGCTGTCGCGCCAGAGCGTCGGCGGCGCGGAGACACCGGCCGCCGACCGTGCCGCGCGTGCGCACGAGCATTGACCGGCTTCGCACCGCCGAGAAACGAGCAAAGCGTCCTGCCGATACGGCGGGACATGAAATAAATATCATCGGCGGCACGGCAACCGCGCGGCGCTTGACGTTTCCCGCTGCGCGCTGGCAGCATGGCGGCCGGATTTCCTGTTCAACCCCTTCTCATCGACAGCCCTAAGGACCTTCCATGACCGAACGCACTCCGGGTTTCGCCACGCTCGCGGTCCACGCCGGCGCCCAGCCGGACCCGACCACCGGTGCCCGCGCGACGCCGATCTACCAGACGACATCGTTCGTCTTCAACGACGCCGACCACGCCGCCGCGCTGTTCGGGTTGCAGACGTTCGGCAACATCTACACCCGCATCGGCAACCCGACGCAGGCGGTGCTGGAGGAGCGCGTCGCGGCGCTCGAAGGCGGCACCGCGGCGCTCGCGGTGGCGTCCGGCCACGCCGCGCAGGTCATCGCCTTCCACAACCTGCTGACGCCGGGCGACGAATTCATCGCCGCGCGCAAACTGTACGGCGGCTCGATCAACCAGTTCGCGCACGCCTACAAGAATTTCGGCTGGAACGTGGTGTGGGCCGACCCCGACGACATCTCGACCTTCTCCAAGGCGGTGTCGCCGAAAACCAAGGCGATCTTCATCGAATCGATCGCCAATCCGGGCGGCTCGATCACCGACATCGAGGCGATCGCCGCGGTGGCGCGCCAGGCCGGCGTGCCGCTGATCGTCGACAACACGCTGGCCTCGCCCTATCTGCTGCGCCCGATCGAGCACGGCGCCGACATCGTGCTGCACTCGCTGACCAAGTTTCTTGGCGGCCACGGCAACTCGATCGGCGGCATCATCGTCGACGCCGGCACGTTCGACTGGTCCAAGACCGACAAGTACCCGATGCTGAGCGCGCCGCGCCCGGAATATCACGGCATCAAGCTGCATGAGACGTTCGGCAACTTCGCCTTCGCGATCGCCTCGCGCGTGCTCGGCCTGCGCGATCTCGGGCCGGCGATCTCGCCGTTCAACGCCTTCCAGATCCTGACCGGCATCGAAACGCTGGGGCTTCGCATGCAGAAGCACTCCGACAACTCCAAGGCGGTCGCCGAATGGCTGGAGAGCCATCCCGAGGTCGCGTGGGTCAACTATGCCGGGCTGCCGAGCAACAAGTATTATTCGCTGGCGCGCAAATACACGCCGAAGGGCGCCGGCGCAGTGTTCACCTTCGGCGTCCGCGGTGGCTATGACGCCGGCGTCAAGCTGGTCTCCAACGTCAAGCTGTTCTCGCACCTCGCCAACATCGGCGACACCCGCTCGTTGATCATCCACCCGGCCTCGACCACGCACAGCCAGCTCGATGACGAGCAGAAGACCAAGGCCGGCGCCGGTCCGGAGGTGGTGCGGCTGTCGATCGGCATCGAGGACAAGGACGACCTGATCGCCGACCTCGATCAGGCGTTGCGCGCCTGAATGGATCAAGCCGGCGAGCGTGGCGCTTCACCAAGACGTGGATGGCCGGAACACGTCCGGCCATCACGGACGGAGCGTTTCAATATTTGCCGGAATCTTTACGGAGTTGATGGCGCACCCATCTCACTTCGTCATGCGCGGGCATAGCCGTTCGAAGAACGGCGTTCTGTAGAACGCCTATGCCCGCGCATCCACGTCCCAACGCCATGACGGACGGATTACGCAACGCTCACCGCTGCTGCACCGCCTTGTGCTCGCGGGCCAGCCGGTTGTTGCGCTGGACGGTGGCATAGGTCGCCAGCGCCGCCAGGATCACCAGAAGCTGGATCGACAGCGCCTCGACCGTCGGGTTCAGCCCGATTGCCGACAGCCATTCGCCGCCCGCCACTTCCGTATAGGGGATGTAGTTCTGCTCCTGAAACTCGATGAGACCGTCACCGATGAACAGGATCGCCATGACGAACAGGAAGGCCGAGGTAATGATGAACAGCGGCCGCAGCGGAATGCGCTGAGCAATGATGTTGATGAAATAGAACAGCACCGCCAGCCCGATCGCCGCCGCGATAAGCCCGCCGAACAGCCCAAGGCTCCAGCCGCCCTCGGTTGCCGCCAGCGCCTGAATGAACAGCACCGTCTCCGCGCCCTCGCGAAACACCGCGAAGAACGCCAGCGCCGCCACCGCCCAATCGGTGTCGCGGGCCAGCGCCGCATCGGCCTTGTCGGCCAGAAACTCTTTCCAGCCCTGCGGATCCTGCTTCACCATCAGCCAGCCGCTGACATACAGCATCAGGGCTGCGGCAAACAGGATCACCACGCCTTCCATCAGGTCGTTGTGCTGGCCGGCGTAGAACGTCGCGAATACCCACGCTGCAACGAGGCTGAAGGCGACCGCGACCAGCGCACCGAAATACAGCGCACGGATGCGATGGGCGCCACCGACCTTGACGAGGTAGGCCGCGAGCGCTGCGAGAATGAGGAGCGCTTCAAGCCCCTCGCGCAGCAGAATGGCTGCCGCCTGGATGAATGCACTGGACATGAAGATCCGCCCGAAATCGACGAGCCGGTTTTAGCCCCCGAGCGGATGGAATCAAGGCGCGGGCTTGCGCGCAGTGTGCGTCAACGTCGACAAACACCGCAATTCGCAAGGCTTCCCTGATATTTTAGAATTGCTCCATTCAAGCCGCGGCCGGGGCTGACGCCGCCCGCATGGCGGGACTGCGGCCGGCCTCATCGAGTTGCATCAGCATGATCGCGAGAACCACGATCGCGCCGCCCTGATGCAGCAGCGCCGGGCCGAGCGGCACCCCTTCCAGCAGCGTCCAGATGCCGAGCGCGGCCTGCGCGCTGATGGCCGCGAACAGCACCACGGCGCCACGCCCGAGCGCCGCCGTCGTGCGCGCGGCGATGACGTCGATCAAATGCCACAGCGCCACGCCCCACAACAGATAGGCGATCATGCGGTGGCTGAACTGCACCGTCAGCACGTTGTCGAAAAAGTTGCGCCACCAGGGCGTTTCGAAAAACAGCCGATCCGCCTCCGGGATCAGCGCGCCGTCGATCGTGGGCCAGGTGTTGTAGGCTTTGCCGGCACGCAGGCCCGCCACCAGCGCGCCGAGATAGATTTGCAGGAACGTGAGCACGGTCAGCACCACCGCCGTGCCGCGCAGACGGCCCGGCACAGGCTCTGCCGGCCTGGATGCGGCCGGCCGCATCCGCAGCAGCGTCCACACGACGCCGGCGAAGATGATCATCGCCAGCATCAAATGCACCGCGAGCCGATACTGCGAGACCTCGACGCGGTGAGTCAGGCCCGACACCACCATCCACCAGCCGACCGCGCCCTGCAGCGCGCCGAGGCCGAAGATCACCCACAGCCGGCGCTTGAGCGCGCCATCGAGCACGCCGCGCCACAGGAAGAACAGGAACGGCAGCAGATAGACGAGGCCGATAACGCGCCCGAGCAAGCGATGCGCCCACTCCCACCAGAAAATGGTCTTGAACTCGGCAAGCGTCATGCCGGCGTTCATCTCGCGATACTGCGGAATGGTCTTGTAGGCTTCGAACGCCTCGTGCCAGGCGGCGTCGGACAGGGGCGGCAGCGTGCCCGTGACCGGCTTCCACTCGACGATCGACAGCCCGGATTCGGTAAGCCTCGTCGCGCCGCCGACCACCACCATGGTTGCGATCAGCACCGCCACGACAATCAGCCACACGCGCACCGCGGTGAGACGCGGCGGGTGAACGGCGGGGTGAAAACCTTGAGGCATTCCTTGAGGCATTCCCTGGGACATCTGGCGGGGCACCTTGATCGGGTCGGCGCGGCCCTTATAGTCGCGCCGCCACGGCACGCAAGCCGGACCCCCTCCTCGAAAACAGGCTGCCATGCCGATTCGCACCCGCAAACTGGTCGGAACCGTCGCATTGCTGGTTCTTGTGGCGCTGTGGTCGCTCACCGCGATGGCGCTGGCGCAGGCGCCGCTGGTGGCCGGCTCCAAGCTGGTGCAGGCGATCTATTATGTGGTGGCGGGGCTTGGCTGGGTGCTGCCGGCGATGCCGATCGTCGCCTGGATGTCACGCCCCGACCGGTAAGCGGCCGACTGCCGCACAGGATCCGCCTTTCTCCGATCACCTTTACACTTTTGTGGGAACTTGTCTGCGAGGGTCGCGGTGGTCCGTGGCTACCAGCGTAGTCATAATAATACCTGATTGTCCCTGATGAAGAACCGGCTAACCAGACGATGACCATGACTGCAGTATCCGACCACCAGACGACACCGGCGCAGATCCGGGCGACGGCGCGGATCGCCGACGTCGAGGTGGTCGACACTCTCGCCGCCGCCGAGCCGGCTTGGCGCCAGCTCGAAGCCGGCGCGGCGTGGGCGACACCATTTCAGCGGTTCGATGTCCTCAGCTCCTGGCAAAGCCACATTGGCGAGGCCGAGGGCTTCCGGCCATGCATCATTGTCGCCCGCGACGCCGCGCGGCGGCCTCTGCTCCTGCTGCCGCTGGTCATCCGGCGCGAGCATGGGGTGCGTTGCGCCCGCTTCATGGGCGGCAAGCATGCGACCTTCAACGCCCCGGTGATCGCGGCCGGCTTCGCGCCGGCGATGACCCCGGCCGACTGCGAGACGCTGCTCGCCGGCTTGCGTGCGCCGCCGGCGCGCGCCGACCTGTTGGTTCTCGAACGCCAGCCGGCGCGGTGGAACGGCCTGCCCAACCCGATGCTGGCGCTGCCGTCGCAAGCCTCGGTCAATGCCTGCCCGCTGCTGACCATCGCGCCGGGCGCCGCGCCGACCGACTACATCAAGAATTCGCTGCGCCGCTTCCTGCGCAACAAGAAGGAGCGCAAGCTGCAGGCGCTGTCCGGCTACCGCCACATCGCCGCCGACAGCGACGATGACATCGCGCGCATTCTCGATGCCTTCTTCCTGATCAAGCCGCAGCGCATGGCCGCGCAGGGCCTGCCGGATATCTTTTCCGACGCGGCGGTGCAGCGCTTCGTGCGCGAGACCTGCCACACCCGGCTCGCCTCCGGCGGCCGCGCCATCACACTGCACGCCCTGGAATGCGACGCCGAGGTGCTGGCGATCTTCGCCGGCATGGCCGACGGCCAGCGCTTCTCGACCATGTTCGGCACCTACACCATGTCGGAGAACGCCCGCTTCAGTCCGGGCATGGTGCTGACCCGGAACATGATCGACCACTACGCCGGACAGGGCTACACCGGCTTCGATCTCGGCGTCGGCGACGACGGCTACAAGCACGCCTTCTGCAAGGACGAGGAGCCGCTGCTCGACAGCTTCACCGGACTTTCGCCATGCGGCAGCGTGGCGGCAAAGGTGATGTCGCAGATCGCCCGTGCCAAGCATGCCATCAAGCACAACCCGGCGCTGATGGCACTGGCCGACCGCACGCGCGCGCTGCTGCGCCCGAACGCCAGGCCGCAGGCCGAGTCGCAAAGCGACGACTGAAGCGCTACGCCGCTGCGCTGGCGCGTGCCTCGGCCGGCGCCGCGCTGTCGCCGTCAAGCATGGTCACGGCGGTAAAGCCGATCGCCAGAAGCTGCTCGCCCATTTCGCGCCGCGCAACCGCATCCATTGCCGGCGTCGGCACCACCACGGCACGCGCCTCTCCGGCCAGCAGCGTGGCCGGCAGGTCAGTGGCGCCGCCGGCGTCGAGCACGACGTGATCGTAGACACGCAACAGCGCGTCGAACGCCAGCGTCAGGCGTGGCGAGGCCAGCGCGGTGCGGTCGGCCCGCGCGCCGTGGCCGGCGCTCACCAGATGCAGCCGCGAGGCGCGATCGCGGGTGACGATCTCGCCGAACGAAGCCTCGCCTCGCATCAGGTCGGTCAGGCCCGGCGCCGCCGGCTCCTCTGACGCCTCCGCCAGTTCGGCAGCGCCCGACAGATCGACCAGCACGACCTTGGCGTCGCGCGACAATAGCCGCGCCAGTGCCAGCGCCGCTTCCGTCACGGCGGCGACATCGCCGCCACCAAGCATCGTCACCTTGCGGCCGCCCTCACCGGCGCGGCGCAATTCCGCCGCGACCTGCTCAAGCTCATCGACCACCGGCACCACCGGCGCCGCAGGCGGGGCAACCGGCGCAACCGCCGCCTGCGGCGGCAATACCGGCTCGGCCCGCGTCCCTCCAGGCGCCACCGCATGCGCCGGTGCGGTGATCCGCAACAGTTCGGACGTCACGACGATGCCGGAGGTCAGCATCAGCATGGCCAGCGTCGAGATCAGCACCACCGGCAGCTTCTTCGGCGAGGCCGGCGTGTTGGTGACAACCGCGCGGGAAATGATCCGGCTCTCCACCGGCGCGGCTTCCATGTTCTCGCGCGTCGTCGCCTCGCGATATTTCGCCAGGTACGATTCCAGCAGTTCGCGCTCGGCGCGGGCCTCGCGCTCCAGCGCGCGCAACTGCACATCCTCGGTGTTGGTCGAGGCAGCCTGCCGCTTGAACCGGTCGAGGTTGGCGCTCAGCGCATCGAGCCGCGCCCCGGCGATGCGTGCATCGTTCTCCAGCGAGCGCGAAATTTTCAGCGCCTCGTCGCGAAGCTGGCGATCGAGGTCGCCGATCTGCGCCCGTAATTCCTTGATGCGCGGATGGTTGCCGAGCAGCGTGGTCGACTGCTCGGCAAGCTGGGCGCGCAGCGTGACGCGCTGCTCCGACAGCCGGCGGATCAGTTCGGAGTTAAGGATCTCGGAGGACTCGATTGGCTGGCCGCGCTGGACCATCTCGCGGATCAATTTCGACTTGGCCTCGGCGTCCGACTTCTGCGCGCTCGCGGCGTTGAGCTGCGTGGTCAGTTCGCTCAACTGCTGGTTCGACAGCGAGGTGTTGTTGGTGCCGACGAACAGGCTCGATTTGGAACGAAAATCCTCGGCGCGGCGCTCCGCCGCCGCCACCTTGTCGCGCAGCTTGTCGATCTCGCCCGCGAGCCACTGGCTCGCCGCCTTGGCCTGATCCTGCCGCGCCGCCTGCTGCAGCACGAGGTAGCCCTCGACGACGGAGTTGGCGACGCGCGCGGCAAGCTCGGGATCGCTTGAAGTGAACTCCACGACCATGACGCGCGACTTGTCCACGGCATAGGCGGTGAGCCGCGCGTAATACGATTCCATGACGCGCTCGTCCGGCGTCATCTTGAGCGGATCGCGCGTCAGCCCGATCAGCGCCAGTACGCTTCTGAGCGGAGAGACGCCCTTGAGCACGGGGTCGAATTCGGCAAGCTCAGCCAGCTTGTTCCTGGCGATCACCTCGCGCGCGAGTTCGCGCGACAACAGAAGCTGCACCTGGCTCGGCACCGCCTCGGGATCGGCGGCGATGCGATCCTCGCCGCGCCCGCCGGTCGGCTGCAGGAACACGTTTTCGCGGCCATCGAGCAGGATGCGCGCCTCGGAGCGATATTTTGGCGTCATCATGTTGACGGTCACGAACGAGGCCACCAGCGTCAGCAGCGTCGGCACAACGATCCATGCCCGCCGGCGCCACAGCGCGGCGCCGATGTGGCGCAGATCGAGATCGCCCGGCGGCGGCGCGGCCACGCGACGCGCAGCGGCGCGGCGGCCCGCGATCTGTGACCAGTAGTCCCGCAACGAGGTACGCATGCCTTACTCCCGACCGCCGCCGCGCGGCGGCTGCATCCTTCTCCGTTACAGCAAATTATGGTTTCGGCGCGGTTAACCGCCTGCGACGACACTTTGTTAACACCGCCGGGTCCAACTGGAGCAAGCCCGGCCATGACGGAAAAGCGGAACTCTTCCGAGCCGGGCTTAAATATCGAACCAACCCAAAGTCAGCGGACCTGACTGGCCCGCTCCGCTCACCATCCACCTCGCCGGACCGCCGATGACCCCCGCCTCCGAAAATCCCCTCGCCATCCTGCACGCGGTGCGGGCGCCGGTCGGCGGCATTTTCCGCCACATCCTCGACCTTGCCGAAGGCCAGATCGCGCGCGGCCATGCCGTCGGAATTCTTGCCGACAGCCTGACCGGCGGCGAGCGGGCGGCTGAGGCGCTGGCGGCAATCGCACCACGGCTCAAGCTCGGCGTCCACCGCCTGCCGATCCGCCGCGAGCCGGACCCGCGTGACGCCGCGGCGTGGCTCAAGTTCCGGCGCCTGGTGAACCGGCTCGCCCCCGATGTACTGCACGGCCACGGCGCCCAGGCCGGCGCCTTCGTCCGCCTCGTCAAGGCGCGCGCCGGCGCGATCAAAGTCTACACGCCGCATGGCGGTTCGCTGCACTACAAGCCCGACACGCTGAAGGGCATGGTATTCTCGCGCCTGGAACGCGCGCTGATGAACCGCACCGACCTGTTCCTGTTCGAAAGCGGCTTTGCCCGCGACACCTATCTGCGCGTGGTCGGTGAGCCGCGCGGACTGGTGCGCTGCGTTTTCAACGGCGTGGCGGAGCGCGAATTCGCGCCTGTTACGACCGCGCCGGACGCCACCGACCTCGTTTACGTCGGCGAGTTTCGCGCCATCAAGGGCACTGATCTGCTGATCGAGGCGCTGGCACGGCTCCACGCGCGCGGCCGGCCGCTGCGGCTGACGCTGGCCGGCGACGGCGAGGAAACCGAGGCGCTCAAGGCGCAGATCGCACGGCTCGGCCTCGGCGACAGCGTGCGCTTCATCGGCCATGTGCCACCGCGCGTCGGCTTCGCGCAAGGGCGGCTCCTGGTGGTGCCTTCGCGCGGCGATTCCATGCCTTATGTCGTCATCGAGGCCGCCGCCGCCGGCCGGCCGATGATCGCTGCCCGCGTCGGCGGCATTCCCGAAATATTCGGAACCCATGCCGAGGCGCTGTTCGCCGGCGAGGATCCCGATGCCATGGCCGCCGCCATTGCCGCAGCGCTCGACGACCCCGCGGCAACGGAGCGCCGCGCGGCGGCGCTACGCGAGGGCGTCCACCGCGCGTTTTCGCAAGGTGCCATGGTCGATGGCATTCTGGCCGGCTATCACGCGGCGTTTGCCGCCCGTTAACCGTGGCGGCCGCGCCCTGCCATCAGTGGAGCGTTATCGGACGCCTACCACGATGGGCTTGAAGTCGCCGGTGCCGATAACGAAATGTTCCCTATTCTCGGCTATCTCCAGACATGCAGTTGCTTTCCGGTGCCACGCGCCGGTGAAGCGGCTGCGCGCAACAACAATAAGCGACGAGTCCGCCCCGGCACGCCGGCGCGAACCCTAAGCAGCCGGCGGCGGCCAACCCGCTTTCCGGCAACGGACGATGACATGGACCCGATCGATGCCCGCCCGACGAGCAAGGGCGTTTCCAACAATGGGATGCCGCGCGTGGAGCGCCGCCGCCGGCTGTCTCCGGCGGCGCTTGCCGTAGCCAACCGCAAGGTGCTGCCCGCCTATCCGCCGGTGGTGATCGCCGGCGCCGTGCGGGGAATCGATTTCGCGCTGATCGCCACGCTCGGCATCACGCTCTATCTCGCCTACGTCGCCCCGATCGACGGCTTCAACTGGCGCTACATCTGGGTGATCGTCGGCATCGCCGCCGCCGCGGTAATCGCCTTTCAGGCCGCCGACCTTTACGACGTCCAGGTGTTCCGCAAGCAGCTCTACCAGATCACGCGGCTCGGCATGGCGTGGGCCTTCGTGTTCCTTTTGTTCATCGGTGCGTCGTTCTTCACCAAGCTCGGCGACGCAGTGTCGCGACTCTGGCTCGGCGCCTACTTCGTCTGCGGAATGGCGCTGCTGCTGGCGGCGCGGCTGATATTGCGGACCACCGTGCGACGCTGGGCGCGCGAAGGCCGGATCGACCGCCGCACCGTGATCATCGGCGCCGATGAGAACGGCGAACGACTGATCGCCGCGCTCGACGCGCAGGACGATTCCGACCTCAACATCCTTGGCGTATTTGACGACCGCGCCGACAGTCGCGCGCTTGAGACCTGCGCCGGCAAGCCGAAGCTCGGCAAGGTGGACGACGTGCCCGAATTCGCCCGCCGCACCCGCGTCGATCTGGTGCTGTTCGCGCTGCCGATCTCGGCGGAGGGGCGCATCCTCGACATGCTCAAGAAGCTGTGGGTGCTGCCGGTGGACATCCGCCTTTCCGCCCACAACAACAAGCTGCGCTTCCGCCCGCGCGCCTATTCCTTCATCGGAGACGTGCCGACGCTGGATATGTTCAAGGCCCCGATCACCGATTGGGGGCTTGTCACCAAGTGGCTGTTCGACCGCCTCGCCGGGGCGCTGCTGCTGGTGCTGCTGTCGCCGGTGCTGGCGCTGGTGGCGCTCGCCGTCAAGCTCGACAGTCGGGGGCCGGTGCTGTTCAAGCAAAAGCGTTTCGGCTTCAACAACGAGCGCATCGAGGTCTACAAGTTCCGCTCGCTCTACCACGACCAGGCCGATCCGCTCGCCGCCAAGGTCGTGACCAGGGACGACCCGCGCGTCACCCGTGTCGGCCGCTTCATCCGCAAGACGTCGCTCGACGAGTTGCCGCAACTGTTCAACGTGGTGTTCAAGGGCAACCTGTCGCTGGTCGGCCCGCGCCCGCACGCCGTGCAGGGCAAGTTCGAAAGCCGCCGCTTCGAGGAAACCGTCGATGGCTACTTCGCCCGCCACCGCGTCAAGCCGGGCATCACCGGCTGGGCGCAGGTCAACGGCTGGCGCGGCGAGGTCGACAGCGAGGAAAAAATCCAGAAGCGGGTCGAATTCGATCTCTATTACATTGAGAACTGGTCGCTGTTGTTCGACATCTACATCGTGCTGAGAACGCCGTTCGCGCTGTTGCGGGCGGAGAATGCCTATTAGGGCATGATCCCGAGAAGTGAGAACCGGTTTTCGGACAAGATCATGCTCGGATAAAAGGAGCAACCAACGAGTCTGGTTCAACGTATCAAATCAGGCTCTGAGGCGCGGCCCTGGCCCGCGCATCGAGTGGACCCATGGCCTATACGATGACCGCCGCCGCTCCGCCTGCCGACCCGGCCACGCCGGGCGCAGCCGCCGTGGCGACCGCGCCGCGCCTCACGACGCTGTGCCGGGCGCTGTTATGGCTGGTCGGCGCCAGCGGTGCGGTGGTCATCATCGAGCCAAGCCCCTACGAGTTCGCCACCCTCCTGACCATTGTGGTGTTCCTCGCCGCCGGCCTGCGGCTGCGCGCGGCCTTCCTGCCGCCGATCGTGCTGCTGATTCTGATCAACCTCGGCTACAGCATCTCAGCCGCCGACCTGATGAGCCAGAACCGCATTTTCATGTGGGTGATGACCTCGTGGTACATGGCAGTGACCGCGGTGTTCTTCGCGATGGCGCTGTCGGAGGACACCGCGGAACGCTTCGCCGCGCTCGGCCGCGGCCTGATCGTCGGCGCGCTGATCGCCACCGTGCTCGGCCTGGTCGGCTATTTCGGCATCGCCGGGCGCGACCGCTTCACGCTGTACAGCCGCCTCAGCGGCACCTTCAAGGACCCCAACGTCTACGGGGCCTTCGTCATCCTGCCAGCGCTGCTGACGCTGCAATCGGTGGTCGCAGATCCGCCGCGCAAGGCGCTGCGCAACGCCATCGTGTTCGGCGTCTTGTGCGTCGGGGTGCTGCTGGCGTTCTCGCGCGCGGCGTGGGGGCTGCTCGTGACGACGTCGGCCTTGATGCTGATGCTGATGCTGCTGACAAGCCCATCGGCGGCGGCGCGGCGGCGCATCGTCGTCACCGCAGCGATCGCCGTCGCCGCGCTTGCCGTGGTGATCGCGGTGCTGTTATCGCTCGATCAGGTGCAGGATCTGTTTCGCGAGCGCGCGACCCTCGGCCAGAGCTACGACGAGGGCCGGTTCGGCCGCTTTGGCCGCCATGTGCTTGGCGCGCAGCTCGCGCTCGACGTGCCGTTCGGTATCGGGCCGTTGCAATTCTCGAAATATTTCCCCGAGGACGTGCACAACTCCTATCTCAACGCCTTCATGTCGGGCGGCTGGCTGTCGGGGGTGTGCTATCCGGCGCTGATCTTCTCCACCGTGATCATCGGCGCCCGCTACCTGTTCGTGCGCACGCCGTGGCAGCGCGCCTATCTCGCGGTGTTCGCCACCTTCGTCGGCACCGTCGGCGAGAGCTTCATCATCGACACCGACCACTGGCGGCACTACTTCATGCTGCTCGGCCTGATGTGGGGCATGGGCATCGCGACGCGGGATTTCGCGGCGCGGACGCCCGCCACCGCCGCCGGCTAGAGCGGCAGCCGCGTCTCGATGAGGCGCGAGAACAGGCTGGCGCCGACCGGCAGAATGCCCTCATCAAGCATGAAACCGGGATTGTGCAGCGGCATGTCGCCGGCGTGCCCAAGCCAGAAATAGGCGCCCGGCACGACGCGCAGCATGTCGGCGAAATCCTCGCTGGCCATATGCGGTGGGGCAGCGGTATCGACATTGTCCGCGCCCACCACCTCGCGCGCCACCGCGGCGACCGCCGCCGCCTGCTCGGCCCGGTTCTCCAGCACGGTGAAGATATCGCGGATGTCCACCGTGATCTCGACCTCGAAGGCCGCCGCAACGCCGGCGGCAATCGCGCGCATGCGCTCGCGGACCTGCGTGCGGACCGCATCGGAAAAGGCCCGCACGGTGCCGGCAAGTTTCGCCTCGCCCGGAATGACGTTATAGGCGGCGCCGGCGTGAATTTGCGTGATCGACAGCACCGCCGCATCGCTCGGCGCCACGTTGCGGCTGACGATGGTCTGCAACGCCTGCCCCAGCGTCATGGCGATCACCACCGCATCGCGCGACTGTTCTGGCATCGCGCCATGGCTGCCGCGACCGGCAATGGTGATGTCGAAGAAATCGGCGCCGGCCATCGCCGCCCCGGTCCCCACCGCCACCTGGTTGGCGCCGAGATGCGGTGCGTTGTGCAAACCGTAAATCTCGTCGAGCGGAAACTTTTCGAACAGCCCGTCGGCGATCATGGCGCGGGCGCCGCCCAGTCCCTCCTCGGCCGGCTGGAAGATGAACACCACGGTGCCGTCGAAATTGCGGGTCGCGGCCAGATAGCGCGCGGTGCCGAGCAGTATGGTGGTGTGGCCATCGTGGCCGCAGCCGTGAAAGCGGTTCGGGATCGTCGAGCGCCACGGCAGGTTGGTTGCTTCCTCCATCGGCAGTGCGTCCATGTCGGCGCGCAGCCCGATGCGGCGCGGCCCATCGCCCTTGCCTTTCAGCACGCCGACGACACCGGTGCCGCCGATGCCGCAATGCACCTCGATACCCCATTGCGCGAGCTTGTCGGCGACGATGCCGGAAGTACGTTTCTCTTCAAACCCGATCTCGGGATGCGCATGCAGGTCGCGGCGGATGGCGACAAGATCGTCAACAAAGCTGTCGATCAACGGCAGGGTCGGCATGGGATATCCTTGATCGGGTGGCGTCAGTCGAGCGTGGCGATGAGACCGGCGATCAGCCGGCCGCGCTCGGGCAGGCTGTCGACCTCGATGTGCTCGCCGAGCGTATGGGCGCCGTTGCCGCGCAGGCCAAGCCCGTCGAGGGTGGCGATGCCCATCGCGCCGGTGAAGTTGGCATCCGAGCCGCCGCCGGCCGAGCCGTGCGTCAGATCGAGGCCGATCGCCTTAGCCACCGCGCGCGCCTTCTCGTAGAGCGCAAGCGTCGCGGCGTTCGGCTCCCACACTGGCCGCGTCACGCCACGGGTCACGGTGAAGGTCACGTCGTCGGTGGCCCCCGACAGCGCCAGCATGCGCTCAACGCCGCGGTCGAGATCGGCCTGGCGCTTGGCCATGCTGAGCGCCTCGCCGGTGGCGCGTGAGGCAACGCAATTGACCCACTCGCCGCCGCGCACCACACCGACGCTGAACGTGCAATCGTCGTCGGACATCGCATCGATCTCGATGACGCGGCGCGCCAGTTCGCGGATCGCCGAGCGGCCGGCCTTGAGCGTGGCGCCGGCGTGGCTCGGCCGGCCAACCGCCTCAAGATTGAAGCGGGCGATGGCGTAGCGGCCGGTCACCACGCCGACATTGCCGAGCGCCGGCTCCGCCACCAGCACATATTTGTTGCGCGCGGCTTCCGCCTCGACGATATCGCGCACGCTCGGCGTGCCGACCTCCTCGTCCGGCGTCAGCAGAAACGTGATCGGCAACGGCGTCGCGACGCCCGCGCGGGCCAACTGGCGGATCGCCTCAAGCGCGGCATAGTTGCCGCCCTTCATGTCGAAGATGCCGGGGCCGTAGCACAAATTGCCCTCGCGCCGCCACGGCAGATCGTTCAGCGTGCCGAGCGGATGCACGGTATCGAAATGGCCGGCGATCAGGACGCCCGGCGTGTCGCTCTTCGGATGCGGAAAGCGAGCGCGGACGCAATCGCCGAACCCCATGCGGCCGGGGATGCGTTCGATGCGGGCGCCGGCCAAAGCCAGATCGCGCGCCGCGATGTCGAGCATGCGGTTGACGGCGGCGGCATTCCAGGTTGGGCTTTCGCATTCGACCCATGGCCGCAAGCCCTGCAACATCGTCTCGGCGTCGAACGGCAGCTTTGCAGGGTCCATGGCGGCATGTCCTTATCGGTTAGCACCCGCTATCCGACATGATGGCCGCCCCAGCGTCAACTGCAAACAGCCTCGCCACCGCCATTCCCGCCGTCATGCCCGGCCTCGTGCCGGGCATCCACGTCTTTGCGGCAATTCAGCGAAGAAAGACGTGGATGGCCGGGATAAACCCGGCCATGACAGGTGAACGAAATGAAAGCCCTCACCCCGGCGCGCCGGATTTCACGAGCTTGTGGAAGATCGAATCCATCAGCGCCTGGAACGAGGCGTCGATGATGTTGGAGGACACGCCGACCGTGATCCAGCGTTCGCCGGTTTCGTCCTCGCTCTCGATCAGCACGCGCGTCACCGCCTCGGTGCCGCCGTTCAGGATGCGCACGCGATAGTCGATCAGCCGCAAGCCTTCGATGTACTTTTGGTACTCGCCGAGATCCTTGCGCAGCGCGACGTCGAGCGCGTTGACCGGGCCGTTGCCTTCCGCCGCCGAAATCAGCGTCGCACCACCGACCTCGACCTTGACCACGGCCAGCGCCACCGTGACGCGCTCGCCGCGCGCGTTGATGCGCTGTTCGGTGTTGACGTCGAACTGCACCACGGAAAAATACTCCGGCACATGGCCGAGCGTGCGCCGCGCCAGCAGTTCGAACGAGGCGCCGGCGGATTCGTAAGCATAGCCCAGCGCCTCGCGCCGCTTCATCTCATCGACAAGGCGGGTGAGCTTGGGGCTGTCCTTCTCGTAAGCGATGCCAATGCGATCGAGTTCGGCCAGCACATTGGAACGGCCGGCCTGATCGGACACCAGCACCTTGCGGCGATTGCCGACGCGGGCCGGGTCGATGTGCTCATAGGTGGTCGGGTCTTTCATCAAGGCCGAAGCATGAATGCCGGTCTTGGTGACGAAGGCGCTTTCACCGACATAAGCCGCATGCCGGTTCGGCGCGCGGTTGAGCATGTCGTCGAGCGTGCGCGATACCTGCACCAGGCTGCCGAGTGCGTCGTCGGTGACGCCGATCTCGAAACGTTCGGAAAACTCCGGCTTGAGTTTCAGGGTCGGGATCAGCGAGCACAGGTTGGCGTTGCCGCAGCGCTCGCCGAGGCCGTTCAGCGTGCCCTGAATCTGCCGCGCCCCGGCCAGCACCGCGGCCAGCGAGTTGGCCACTGCCTGCTCGGTGTCGTTGTGTGCATGGATGCCGAGATGATCGCCCGGCACCGCGCGCGCGACCTCGGTGACGATGCGGCTCACCTCGTGCGGCATGGTGCCGCCGTTGGTGTCGCACAGCACCACCCAGCGCGCGCCGGCGTCATAGGCCGCTTTCGCGCAGGAAAGCGCATAGGCGGGGTTGGCGTTGTAGCCGTCAAAAAAATGCTCGCAATCGACCATCACCTCGCGGCCTTTGGCCTTGGCGGCGGCGACGCTGTCGCGGATCGAGGCGAGGTTTTCCTCGTTGGTGGTCTCCAGCGCCACCCGCACCTGATATTCCGACGACTTTGCGACGAAGCAGATCGCGTCGGCGTCGGCGTCGAGTATGGCCTTGAGGCCGGGGTCGTTGGAGGCCGAGCGGCCGGGCCGCCGCGTCATACCGAAGGCGGTGAAGGCGGCACGCTCCAACGCCGGCTTTCTTGCAAACAGTTCGGTGTCGGTCGGGTTGGCGCCGGGATAGCCGCCCTCGACGTAATCGACGCCGAGACCGTCGAGCAGCGCACTGATGCGCTGCTTGTCGGCCAGCGTGAAATCGACGCCGTTGGTCTGCGCGCCGTCGCGCAGCGTGGTGTCGAACAGATAGATGCGCTCGCGGCTCATGAGAGTGGATCCAAACGGGGCGCATCGGCGCCGGGGGTATTGCTCACAAGCGTTTTGGTCATGGTGGTGCTGGCGAGCCACTCGTCACCGACCGCTACGCTGTTGCGACGCTGATCGGCATAGCCGCGCTGCCGGAAGAAACCGTGCGCGGTGTCGCTGGCGTCAACCGTCAGCGCGGTGGCGCCGCGGGCACTCGCGAGCTTTTCCAGCGCGTCAATCAGCGTGCGCGCAACGCCCTGCCCGACCGCGACCGGATGCACGAACAGCATGTCGATCTCCGCGTTGTCCTTGAGCGAGGCGAAGCCGACCGCGCTGCCGTCGAGCGTGGCGACCAGCGTGAGCTGCGCGGCCAGTCTTGCCGCCAGCGCCGCTTCGTCGTCGGCGCGCGCGGCCCACGCGGCGCGCTGCGCTTCCGTGTAGTCATCCTGCGTCAGTTCCTCGACGCTCTCGGCGAAGATCGCCGCGAGCACCGGGCCATCGGCCGGCAGCATCGGCCGCAAGCCCGGTGTCGGCATCGCGCGGCCCATCACCACACTCCGAACAGCTTGAGCGCAATCGCGACCGCAGCCGCGATCACCGCCCATTTCAGCGCGATGTAATAATAGCGGTGCCGTGGAAACGGCGTGTCAGGTTTTGTCATCGTGCCAGCTCCCAGGTGGTGATGGGCTGGCCGCTGTCGTCCTTGCCGTCTTTCAACACGACGCCCATTTTCGTCAACTCGTCGCGGATGCGGTCGGACTCCGCCCAGTTCTTTTGCGCACGCGCGGCCGTGCGGGCGGCGATATAATGCTTGATCTCCTGCTCGCTCGGCGCACCGCTGACATCAAAACCGTAGCTTCCGATCTCGTCCGGCTTCTCGCCATTCCATACGCCGAGAAAACGCAAAGCCGCATGCAGCTTTTCGGCGGCCTCGCGGACGCCACCCTTGGCTTCGCGGTTGAGCGCGTGAAGCACGGCGACAACGCCCGGCGTGTTGAGGTCGTCAGCCAGCGCCTCGATCACCTCGGGCGGCACGTCCGGATGCGGCGGCACACCGGAGGCAGTGTTGATCCAGTCGGGAAGAAATCTGCGCACTTCGATCAGCCGCTCCACCGTCCAGTCGATCGGCTGGCGATAGTGCGTCATCAGCATCGCCAGCCGCAGCACGGAGCCGTGCCACTTGCTCGATCCGAACGCGGTTGTCGCCAGCAAATCGCGGATCGTGACGAAATTGCCGAGCGACTTCGACATCTTCTCGCCTTCGACCTGCAAAAAACCGTTGTGCATCCAGGTGCGCGCCATGTGGTCGCGATGGAAGGCGCAGCAGCTTTGCGCGATCTCGTTCTCGTGGTGCGGAAACACCAGGTCGATGCCGCCGCCGTGGATGTCGAACTCCTCGCCGAGATGCTTCCACGCCATCGCCGAGCATTCGAGATGCCAGCCCGGCCGCCCCTCGACAGCGATGCTGGCCGGTGACGGCCACGCCGGCTCGCCCGGTTTCGACGGCTTCCACAGCACAAAATCCATCGCGTCGCGCTTGTAGGGCGCGACATCGACGCGGGCGCCGGCCAGCATCTCGTCGAGCGAGCGCCGCGCCAGCCGCCCGTAGGTCGGCATGCTCGCCACCGCGAACAGCACATGGTCCTGTTCGACATAAGCGTGACCGTCGGCGATCAGCTTGTCGATGATCGCGCGCATTTCAGGAATGTGCTCGGTGGCGCGCGGCTCGATGGTCGGCCTCAGGCAGCCGAGCGCATCGACGTCGGCATGAAACTGCCGCTCCGTCTCTTCCGTCACCTTGCGGATCGCCTCGTTCAGCGGCAGGCCGGGGTAGTCGCGCGCGGCGCGGGCGTTGATCTTATCATCGACGTCGGTGATGTTGCGAACGTAGGTGACGTGTTCGGCGCCATAGACGTGCCGCAACAGGCGGAACAGCACGTCGAACACGATCGCCGGCCGCGCATTGCCGATATGGGCGAAGTCGTAGACCGTCGGCCCGCACACATACATCCGCACGTTCGCGGGATCGATCGGCACGAACGGCCGCTTGGTCTTGGTCAGCGTATCGAAAAGCCGCAACTGCATCGCTCATCAATCCAAAAAAGGCGAACCATCCCCCGGGGCCGGGACGTCCGCTCACGATCGATGAGAAAAGACGGCCTCAGCCAGCGAATCGCTAGCGAATAATCCCGCAGCAAATAATATTGCCGAAGAGGGTGAGAAAGCCGTTCATGGGCCGGCACCATGGGGCAGCGGCCGCAGCGCGTCAAGAGACGGAACCGGGTAAAATCATCCCGCGCGGCGCCTTTCCCTGGGGGCGTTTCGTCCCCTTGTATCCCGGCTGCCGCCGGTTCGAACGGCTGCGACACCACTTGGCCACAGTTTCGCCTTGGTTAACGATTTTTAACGCATTCGGTTTATCGCAACAGGTGAACCAATCGCTTTTTCTGGTGCACCATGCGGTTCTCCTGCGCCCTGTTTGCCTGCCTAATCTCTGCCATTCTCAGCTTCCCTGCCGCCGCCGACAGCCGCGTATTCGTGATCGCCGCCCAGGCCGACGGCTACGGCATCGACCAGTGCCTGGCCAACGGAGACCGTTGCGGCGCCCCTGCGGCGCGGGCCTATTGCCGGTCGCGGGAATTCACCGATGCCAGCGCCTATCGCGCGCTCGATGCCGCCGAAATCACCGCGACCACGACGGAACCGGCCGGCGCCTGCCGTGGCAACGCCTGCGGCCGCGCCATCGCCATCACCTGCATGCGCTGATCTCCGCCGCGCTGCGGCCATGGAAACGGCGTGACGTGGCCGCGCGAAGCGGCTATGGGTCGGGGCCGCCGCGGGGCCATTCGCGGCGCGATCAGCAAGGGTGGGCGCCGGTTTCCACTTCGTCTGATAGCGACTTCGTCTGATGGAGACGTGGCCGGAGCATGCCCGAGATTTTCAGCACGACCACCCGACTGACGTTTGCGGCAATGGCAGTCTGCGCCGGCCTCGCGCTGGCCCCTGCGTCGGCCCAATATTATCCGGCCCCGCCGCAGCCCGGCTACGGTGGCCCTCATGGCGGGCAGAACCCGGCCTGCCCGCGGCTTGAGGCGCAGCTTGCGAGCCTCGATCGGTCGAGCGGCGAAGCGGGGCGCGCCGAGCAGATCCGCCGCTACGAGGCCGCCGCCGGCCGGCAGCAGGCTGAACTCGATCGCACCACCCAGCAGGCGCGCCGCATGGGGTGCGACAGTTCCGGCTTCTTCTCGATCTTCGGCGGCCAGTCGGCGCAGTGCGGCCCGGTCAACAACCAGATCCAGCAGATGCGCGCCAACCTCGACGGCATCACCCGCAGCCTCGAACAACTGCGCGCCAGCTTCGGCGCCTCGGAGCAGGAAGGCCAGCGCCGCGCCATCATCCTGGCGCTGGCGCAGAACAACTGCGGCCCACAATATGCCGCCGCCGCGCGCAACTCAGGCTCGTTCCTCGACGACCTGTTCGGCGGCCATCGCAACGACACCATCATGATGCCGGAGAACATGCCGCAGGCCGGTACCTATCGTACCCTGTGCGTGCGCAGTTGCGACGGCTATTACTTCCCGATCTCGTTCGCCACCGTGCCGAGCCGCTTTGCCAGCGACGAGCAGGCTTGCCGCAACCTTTGCCCGGCCACGGAAGCCTCGCTCTACATCTACCGCAATCCCGGCGAGGACATGAACCACGCCGTGTCGCTTGCCGGCGCGCCCTATACGTCGCTGCCCAATGCCTTCCGCTATCGCCAGGACTACAATCCGTCGTGCTCCTGCCGGGCGCCCGGACAGTCCTGGGCCGACGCACTGAAGAACCTCGACGACCGCGCCTCCGTGGAGCGCGGCGACATCATCGTCACCGAGGAGCGCGCGAAAAAGCTGTCGCAGCCGTCGCAAGCCAAGGGGAGCGGCAAGCGCGGCGATGCTGCCGCCCCGCCGTCCGCAGCCACCACCACCCCGGCGCAAGGCAGCCAAGGCATCCGCAGCGTCGGGCCGACCTTCATCCCGGCGCGCTGAAACCCAAAACCGTTCAGATCAAAGCAGGCCCAGTTCGCGCAGTTCGCGCCGCATCGGCTCGGGCATCGCGGCAACGCTCGCCGCCGCCGATTTCGTCAGGTCCGGCGGCGCGCTGTCGGCGTCGAGATAACGCCAGCCCTGGAACGCACGCATCGGCCGCGGCGCGACCGCGATCACCTTGGGCTGCAACACCAGCCGGCAGCGGCCGATACCGTCGCGGTCGCGGAACGGCTCGATAGCGAGCAGTTTTTCACGCGCGGCGATCTCGCCCTTGATCACCCAGTACAGCGAGCCGCCGGCCAACAGCTCCTGATCGCGCTTGGGCACCATGCGGGTGATGTGAACATGGCACGCCGGCTCGCCCCTTGCCTTCGCCGCGCGCGCCCGCTCGGTGGCCCATTCGCGCAGATCCTTGATGGACTCGCAGCCGACGCAAAGTTTGATGAGATGAAGCGGCATTGTTCCGTGGCGCGCATCGCGCGCGCATACCAGTCTTGTCAGCTTTAACGGTTATCGCCGCCGGGCGCCGCGGGAGCAAGCTGGACAGGCGCTGCCGGCGGGCTTTTCGACTGTCTTTTTGCCGGAGGCGGTGGTGATGCCGGGCGATGCGGTACCTGCACCCGCGCCGCCGGGGCCGACGCCGGCGGGTGGGCCGGCGC
>JBARWE010000228.1:0-10805 GCA_049646625.1 Xanthobacteraceae bacterium | reverse complement strand
GAAGAAAATGACAGTCCGCGTTGCCATCAACGGATTTGGCCGCATCGGCCGCAACGTTCTGCGTGCCATCGCCGAGTCCGGTCGCAGGGACGTCGAGGTGGTCGGCATCAACGATCTTGGGCCGGTCGAGACCAATGCCCACCTGCTGCGCTTCGACAGCGTGCACGGCCGCTTCCCCAAGGAAGTGAAGGTCGAGGGCGACACGATCGACGTCGGCCAGGGCAAGATCAAGGTCACCGCCGAGCGCGACCCCTCGAAGCTGCCGTGGCAGGCGCTCGGCGTCGACATCGCGCTGGAATGCACCGGCATCTTCTCGGCCAGGGACAAGGCGGCGGCGCACCTCACCGCCGGCGCCAAGCGCGTGCTGGTCTCCGCCCCCTCCGACGGCGCTGACTTCACGGTGGTCTACGGCGTCAACCACGACAAGCTGACGCGCGATCACAAGGTGATCTCCAACGGCTCCTGCACCACCAACTGCCTCGCCCCGGTCGCCAAGGTCATCAACGATCTGGTCGGCATCGAAACCGGCTTCATGACGACGATCCACGCCTATACCGGCGACCAGCCGACGCTCGACACCATGCACAAGGACCTCTATCGCGGTCGCGCAGCGGCGATGTCGATGATCCCGACCTCGACCGGCGCCGCCAAGGCGATCGGCCTGGTGCTGCCCGAACTGAACGGCAAGCTCGACGGCGTGGCGATCCGCGTGCCGACACCCAACGTCTCGGTGATCGACCTCAAGATCGTCGCCAAGCGGGCCACCACGAAGGACGAGATCAACGAGGCGGTGAAGCGCGCGGCACAGCAGGAACTGAAGGGCATCCTCGGCACCACCGACGCGCCCAACGTTTCGATCGACTTCAACCACGACCCGCACTCCTCGACCTTCCACCTCGACCAGACCAAGGTGATGAACGGCACGCTGGTGCGGGTGTTGTCGTGGTACGATAACGAATGGGGCTTCTCGAACCGCATGGCCGACACCGCAGTCGCCATCGGCAAGCTGATCTGAGGCAACCTCCCTGCGCCGGGCGCCACGCGCCCGGCGCCGTTGTTTTCAGCGTGAGGCAGGGCCATGGCCAAACCGTTCCGCACCCTCGACGATGCCAATGTCAAAGACAGGCGCGTGCTGCTGCGCGTCGATCTCAACGTGCCGATGGACAATGGCCGCGTCAGCGACGCAACGCGCCTGACCCGTATCGCGCCGACCATCACCGAACTGGCCGGCAAAGGCGCGAAGGTCATCCTGCTTGCCCATTTCGGCCGCCCCAAGGGCAGACGCGAGACGAAGGACTCGCTCAAACCCGTGGCCGAGGCGCTCGGCCATGTCCTGAACAAGCCGGTCGCCTTTGCCGACGACTGCATCGGCGAGGCCGCCGCCCAGGCGGTCGCCGCGATGAAGGGCGGCGACATTCTCTGCCTCGAAAACACCCGCTTCCACGCCGGCGAGGAAAACAACGATCCCGCCTTCGTCGCGGAGTTGGCGAAGCTCGGCGACCTCTGGGTCAACGATGCGTTTTCCGCAGCCCATCGTGCCCACGCCTCGACCGAGGGTCTCGGCCATAAGCTGCCGGCCTATGCCGGGCGCAGCATGCAGGCCGAACTCGATGCGCTGGGCAAAGCGCTCGACGCGCCGACCCATCCGGTGATCGCCATCGTCGGCGGCGCGAAAGTCTCGACCAAGCTCGACCTTCTCGAAAACCTCGTCAGCAAGGTCGATGCGCTGGTGATCGGCGGCGGCATGGCCAACACCTTCCTGCATGCGCAAGGGGTCGGCATCGGCAAGTCGCTGGCCGAGAAGGACCTCGCCGCCACCGCGCTACGCATCCTCGACAAGGCCGAGAACGAGAACTGCGCCATCATCCTGCCGGTGGATGCGGTGGTCGCCTTCCATTTCGAGGCCAATGCGCCCTCGCAAGCCTACGGCCTCGACGCCATCCCGCACGAGGGCATGATCCTCGACGTCGGCCCGCGCTCGATCGAGCGCATCAAGTCGGCAATCGACGACGCCGCGACGCTGGTGTGGAACGGCCCGCTCGGCGCCTTCGAACTCACCCCCTTCGACCGCGGCACCATCGCCGCGGCGCGCCATGCGGCGGACCGCACCCGCGCCAAGGCGCTGGTGTCGGTGGCGGGCGGCGGCGACACCGTGGCCGCGCTCAACGCCGCCGGCGTCGCCGATCAGTTCACTTATGTCTCGACCGCCGGCGGCGCCTTCCTCGAATGGATGGAAGGCAAGCCGCTGCCGGGCGTTGACGTGCTGCGCGCCAAATGACGCGCGGCGCCAATCCCCAGCCATGATGTCGGGACATTGATCCCCAACAATGCAGTTTCGCGGACGACATGGCATTCGTCCGAATCACTGTTCTGCGCGTTTTCTTCACGCGAACCGGTTCCCACTTCGCTTGAAAACGCTCCATTCGACTGACGAGCAGGAGACCACGATGAACCTCGCAGACCTCAACAAAGTCGCCCGGGCCATGGTCGCGCCGGGCAAGGGCATTCTGGCCGCCGACGAATCCTCCGGCACGATCAAGAAGCGCTTCGACGCCATCAAGGTGGACTCGACCGAGGACAACCGCCGCGACTATCGCGAACTGTTGTTCCGCGCCAGGGACGCGATGACCAATCACATCTCCGGCGTCATCCTTTACGACGAAACCATCTGGCAGAAGGCCAAGGACGGCACGCCGCTGGTCAAGCTGATCGAAGAGAGCGGCGCGATTCCGGGCATCAAGGTTGACGAGGGCACCAAGCCGCTGCCGGGCTGTCCGGGCGAGTTGATCACCGCCGGCCTCGACGGCCTGCCGACCCGGCTGCCAAAATACTACGAGCAGGGCGCGCGCTTCGCCAAGTGGCGCGCGGTGATCGACATCGGCCAGGGCATTCCGAGCTACACCGCGATCCGCACCAACGCGCACGCGCTGGCGCGCTACGCCGCGCTGTGCCAGGCGGCCTCGATCGTGCCGATCGTCGAGCCGGAAGTGCTGATGGACGGCGACCACGATATCGAGCGTTGCTTTGAGGTCACCGAGTTCATGCTCAAGGAAACCTTTCAGGAATTATACTACCAGCGCGTCGCGCTGGAAGGCATGATCCTGAAGCCCAACATGGCGATCGCCGGCAAGAAAAGCGCCAGGCAGGCCGGCGTGCAGGAGGTCGCGGAAAAGACCGTGAAACTCCTCAAAGGATGCGTGCCGGCGGCGGTGCCGGGCATCGCGTTTCTATCCGGCGGGCAGTCCGACGAGGACGCCACCGCCCACCTCGACGCCATGAACCGGATCGGCGGGCTGCCGTGGCACCTCACCTTCTCCTACGGCCGCGCGCTACAGGCGGCGCCGCAGAAGGCATGGGCCGGCAAGGCGGAGAACGTCGCGGCGGCGCAGGCGGCATTCGCCCACCGCGCCCGCATGAACGGCCTCGCCAGCAAGGGCGAGTGGAAGGCCGACCTGGAAGCGAAGAAAGCGGCGTGACGCCACAGCCCGCAGCCGGCGGCGCGCCACGGCTCTACCTCGCAACGCCGCCGGTCGCGGACCCGGCGGCTATGACGGCCGAATTGCCGGCGCTGCTCGCTTGCGCCGACGTCGCCGCGCTGCTGCTGCATCTTGCGCCCGCCGACGAGCGCACCCTGATCAAGCGCATCAAGGCGCTGGCGCCGACGGTCCAGGGCGCCGGCGTGGCGCTGCTCGTCGACGGCCATCCCGATCTCGTGGCCAGGAGCGGCGCCGACGGCGCGCATCTGACCGGCGTGGCGGCGCTGGAGGCGGCGCTGCCGGCGCTCAAGCCCGAACGCATCGCCGGCGTCGGCGGCCTTGCCACGCGGCACGACGCCATGGTCGCGGGCGAAGCCGGCGCCGATTATCTGTTGTTCGGCGATGCCGACGGCGAAGGCCGCAGACCGACGATCGAGGCGATCGCCGAACGCATCCAGTGGTGGGCCGAGGTGTTTCAGCCGCCCTGCGTCGGCGCGGCAGCGACCTGCGACGAGGCGCGGGCGTTCGCCGCCGCCGGCGCCGATTTCATCCTCCTCAGCGATGCGGTATGGGAGGACGCACGCGGCCCGCGCGCGGCGCTGGCCGAGATTGCCACCGCCATCGGCGCCATCATCGCGCCATGAGATTTTGGCCATGACATCTTGGCCATGAGATTTTGATTGCGATCGGCGTTGCGGATCGCACCGTATTCCATTCAAGATGGCGGCGACTGACAGAGGCCGGAGAAGGATGAGGTTTTCACGCGCGGCGGCAGTGACGATCTGGTGCGTGGCCTATGCCGCGCCCGCGCCGGCGCAGATTTCACTCACCCCGCCCGGCGCGCAGGCACCATCGCGCGCGGCGCCTAAAGCCGCGCCAAAACAGCCGCCGAAGGCCGCGCCAAAACCCGCCGCCAAACCCGCGGCGCCGAAGGCGCAGCAGCAGGACGCACCGGCGCCACAGCCGCGCCGTGACGCCGAGGCGCTGCCCGCCGCCGCCGATGACGCCGGCGTCGATCTCGTTTTTGGCGCCTTCCAGCGCGGCCAGTATCGCACCGCACTGACGCTTGCCACCAAACGCGCCAGCGAGCTTCAGGACCCGCAGGCGATGACCATGCTCGGCGAACTGTATGCGCAGGGGCTTGGCGTCAAGCGCGATGAAGCCAAGGCGGTGTCGTGGTATCGGCAGGCCGCCGACCGCGGTGACCGCGAGGCGATGTTCGCGCTGGCAATGATGCACATCGCCGGCCGCGGCACGCCGCCGGACCGCAACGCCGGCGCCAAGCTGCTCGCCGCTGCCGCCAAGCTCGGCGAGCCGACCGCCGCCTACAATCTCGGCATGCTGTATCTCGAAGGCCAGGTGTTCCCGCAGGATTTCGTGCGCGCGGCCGAACTGTTCCGGCAGGCGGCCGATGCCGGCAACGCCGATGCGCAGTACGCGCTGGCGCTGTTCTACAAGGAAGGCCGCGGCGTCGACAAGAACCCGGCCGAGGCGACGCGGCTGCTGCAGGCGGCCAGCCTCGCCGACAATCTCGATGCGCAGGTCGAATATGCCATCGCGCTCTACAACGGCACCGGCACTGCCAAGGACGAGGCGGCGGCCGTCGCGCTGCTGTGGAAGGCGGCGCGGCGCGGCAGTGCCATCGCGCAGAACCGCCTCGCCCGCGTGCTGGTGACGGGACAGGGCGCGCCGATGGACAAGATCGAGGGGCTGAAATGGCACCTCGTCGCCAAAAGCGTCGGCAAGGGCGACTTGATGCTGGATGAAGCCTATGCGCAGCTCTCGCCCGAGGACCGCGGCCGGGTCGAGGCCGCCGCCAAAAAATGGCTTGGCATCAAGTGACCTGACATCAAGTGACTTGGCATCAAGTGACTTGGCATCAAGTAATCTGAACCGCCCGTCACACGCCGCCCGGTGCCGCCCTTGACGCCGCCCTGCACAACGGGCACGCAAGGGCCTGCACGCTTCTCCCTCCCGTCCGGTCGCCTCTCATGCTTCATTCCGCCCTCATCAATGTCATGGTCAAGGCCGCGCGCCGCGCCGGCCGCACCCTCAACCGCGACCTCGGCGAGATCGAGAACCTGCAGGTATCGCTGAAAGGGCCGGCCAACTTCGTCAGCGCCGCCGACCGCCGCGCCGAGGAGATCCTGTACGAGGAGCTGACCAAGGCGCGCCCCGGCTATGGCTTCATCGGCGAGGAAGGCGGCACTCGCGAGGGCGCCGACAAGACCAACACCTGGATCGTCGATCCGCTCGACGGCACCACCAATTTCCTGCACGGCATTCCGCACTTCGCCATCTCGATCGCGCTGGAGCGCGAGGGCGTGCTGACGGCGGCGGTGATCTACAACCCGGCCAGCGACGAACTCTATGTCGCCGAGCGCGGCAAGGGTGCCTTCCTCAACGACCAGCGCCTGCGCGTCGCCGCCCGCCGCCGCCTCGACGACAGCGTGATCGCCTGCGGGCTGCCGCATATCGGCCGTGGCGACCTCGAACTGGCGCGACGCGAACTGGCCGAGATGATGGGCCGCGTCGCCGGCCTGCGCCGTTTCGGCGCCGCCTCGCTCGACCTCGCCTATGTCGCCGCCGGCCGGCTCGACGGCTACTGGGAACGCAACCTCGCGCCATGGGACATGGCCGCCGGCATCCTGCTGGTGCGCGAGGCCGGCGGTATCGCCAGCGGTCTTGCCGGCGACGACGACGCGCTTACCACCGGCCATGTGGTGTGCGGCAACGAGGCGATCCACGGCGCGCTGGTCAGGATCCTGAAGCCGCTCGCCTGACGAAAAGCTGCCCAGCCCTGGAACAGGCGCGCCGCCCGCCGGTTCACCTCATGACGACTGTTCGTTGAGGACCGGCTCGCAGCGAGCCGGAGCTGGAGGCTTGCATGACGCTTGGCACCATCATTCTCATCATCCTGATCATCGCCCTGCTCGGCGGCTTCAGCGGCGTCGGCGGCGGGCCGTTCTACGGCACCGGCTATTACGGCGGCGGCGGCCTCGGGCTGATCATCGTGATCCTGCTGATCCTGGTGCTGCTTGGAAAAATCTAAAGCGTTTTCGAGCGAAGCGGGAACCGGTTCGCGTTAGGAAAACGCGCGTTAAACCAACAATCTGGTGCGCCGCTTCTCGTCCCTCAGAAGCCGACAGCTCTAGCCTGACGCCGGCGGCGGCGCGCCGCGCACGCGCGCTGGAATCTCCCCAAACCACCTTTCATCTCGCTCCCGCTGTGCCATATTGCGGCTCCGCTCGCTGTTCCCGCAAAAGGACCGACGACCGACCATGGCTCACGGACCCTCCTCGCCCGCACCAGTGGGTCACGATCTGACCAAACTGTCGTCGCCACGCATTTTCGTGGTGCGGATGGCGGTGTTCCTGGTGCTGTGCGCGCTGGTGCTGATCGTGCTCGCACGCCAGATTCAGGTGGCGTTTCTGGCCAACCCCGGCCTCAACGCGCTGATCGGCGCGGTCCTGCTGATCGGCATCATCCTCGCCTTCCGCCAGGTGCTGCGGCTCTATCCCGAGATCGCCTGGGTCAACAATTTCCGCCTTGCCGACCCCGGCCTCGCGCTTGAGCGCCGGCCGCGGCTGTTGGCGCCGATGGCCGCGATCCTCGGCGGTGAGCGCTCAGGCCGCGTCACTGTCACCCAGCAGACCATGCGGCACTTGCTCGATTCGATCGCCACCCGGCTCGACGAGGCGCGCGACATTTCCCGCTACATGATCGGGCTATTGGTGTTCCTCGGCCTGCTCGGCACCTTCTGGGGCCTGATCGAGACCGTCACCTCGGTCGGCGGCGTGATCGACGGCCTGTCGGTCGGCAGCGATTCCGGCTCGCTGTTCGATACGCTGAAGCAGGGCCTTGCCGCGCCGCTCAGCGGCATGGGCATCTCGTTCTCGTCATCGCTGTTCGGCCTCGCCGGCTCGCTGATCCTTGGCTTCCTCGACCTGCAATCGAGCCAGGCGCAGAACCGCTTCTACACCGACCTCGAAGACTGGCTGGCGGCGACGGTGCGCCGCTACGGCGGCGAGCCGGCGGACGCGACGACGCCCGCCTCGACAACCGAGCTGCGCGACGTGCTGGAGCGGCTGCGCACGACGCTCACCGAGGTCGGCGGCGCCGAAGGCGCGCTGTCGTCGGCCGCCAACCGCTCGACCTCGACGGCGATGGCCAATCTGGCTGATGCGATCCAGAGCCTGGTGCAGCATATGCGCACCGAACAGCAGATGATCCGCGAATGGGCCGACGGCCAGGGCGAGCAGAACCGCGAAATCCGCCGACTGCTCGAACTGATCGCGCGTCAGCCCGAGAAAAACTAGCACGAGGCGGACATGGCGCTGGCACGCGGACGGCGGAACGAATCGCCCTTCAACTACTGGCCGGGCTTCGTCGATGCGCTGTCGACACTGCTGCTCGCCGTTATCTTCCTCCTGTCGGTGTTCGTCGTGGTGCAGTTCTACCTGTCGCGCGAAGTCTCCGGCAAGGACAAGGCGCTGGAGGAACTGAACGCCAAGATCGCGCAACTGAGCGAGATGCTGTCGCTGGAAAAGCTCTCCGGTCTCGGCCTCGAAGACCAGCTTGCACAGATGCGTGCCGGCCTTGCCTCGGCCGAAGGCGAGCGCGACCGCATCAAGGGCCTTTACGATGACCTTGCCGCCTCCGGCAGCGACGCCGCCCAGCGCGCCGGGGAACTGGGCCGGGCGCTGGAGTCCGAGAAGCAGGTGACGGCGCGCGCGCTGGCGCAGGTCGAAATCCTCAACCAGCAGATCAGCGCGCTACGGCGCCAGCTCGCGGCGCTGGAGGCGGCGCTCGAAGCCTCCGAGAAGCGCGACAAGGAATCGCAAAGCCGCATCGCCGATCTTGGCCAGCGCCTCAACGTCGCGCTGGCCAAGCGCGTGCAGGAACTGTCGCGCTACCGCTCGGAATTCTTCGGCCGGCTGCGCGCCATCCTCGGCAACCGGCCCGACGTGCGCATCGTCGGCGACCGCTTTGTGTTCCAGTCGGAAGTATTCTTCGACACCGGGCAGGCACAGCTTCTGCCCGAGGGCGTGACCGAACTCGACAAGATCGCGACCGCCATCGTCGAACTGGACAAGCAGATCCCGGCCGAGATCGCCTGGGTGCTGCGCGTCGACGGCCACACCGATGTGCGCCCGATCGCCAGCCCGCAGTTCAAGTCGAACTGGGACCTGTCGGCGGCCCGCGCCATCTCCGTGGTGCAGTATCTGGTGTCACGCGGCGTGCCGCCGCAGCGCCTGGTCGCCGCCGGCTTCGGTGAATTCCAGCCGCTCGACCCGAACCCGACCGAGGACGCCTACCGGCGCAACCGCCGCATCGAGTTGAAGCTGACCGAGCGCTAGGAAGATGGCCGGCCCGTTCCATCTGCGGCCCTATCGCGACAGCGATGCGGAGGCGGCGATCGCCTTGTGGCTGCGCACCTGGCAGCAGACCTACCCCGACATCGATTTCGCCGCGCGGCTCACATGGTGGCGGGCACGCTGGCGCGACGAACTGGTGCCGGGCACGCAGATCGTCATCGCCGAGAACGCGGCGGCGCTTGCCGGCTTCGTCACCATCGATGGCACAGGCTACCTCGACCAGCTGGTGGTCGCGCCCGAACACTGGGGCGGCGGGCTGGCGGCGGCGCTGGCGGCCGAGGCGAAGCGGCTTGCGCCGTCCGGCGTGCGGCTCACCGTCAATGCCGACAATGCCCGCGCCATCCGCTTCTATGAGAAAGCCGGCTTCCGCGACGAGGGCGGCGACGTCAATCCGATCTCGGGCCGCGCGGTGCGGCACATGGTGTGGCAGCCGTAGGCCGCCGACTTTTTTTGCCGCCCTCGCGCACCATGCAGGAACATCCGCGCGCCCACACTGTTCAGTGAACTCAACAGTGGAGGCTTACATGGCGACCAAGCAGAAAACGCTGGAAGATCTGTTCTACGACACACTCAAGGACGTCTACTACGCAGAAAAGAAAATCCTCAAAACGCTGCCGAAGATGGCGAGGGCCACGCAGTCGAAGGAACTGAAGGCGGCGTTTGAGAAGCACGAGGGCGAGACCGAGCGCCACGTCGAGCGGCTGGAACAGGTGTTCGAGATCATCGGTCGGCCGGCGCGCGGCAAAACCTGCGACGCCATCGATGGCATTACCGACGAAGGCGCCGAGGTGATGGACGAGTACAAGGGCATGCCCGCGCTTGACGCCGGAATGCTGGCGGCGGCGCAGGCGGTCGAGCATTACGAAATCTCGCGCTACGGCACGCTGCGGACCTGGGCCGAGGAACTTGGCTACGACAAGGCAGCAAAACTCCTGTCCGACACCCTCGACGAGGAAAAGGCCACCGACAAGGCGCTGAGCGGGCTTGCCACCAGCACCATCAACATCAAGGCCGAGCAGGAGTTCAGGGCTGCGAGTTGACGGAAACGCCATCCTGTCATGCCGGGCATCCGCGTCTTGACGCCCCCACCTTGATCCCTCCCCCGCGCACAGGGGAGGGAGAGGTCAGGCTTTTTCGCGATCAGGCTCCCTCGAACTGCAAGCGTGCCAGGCGGGCGTAAAGCCCGCCGGCGGCGACCAGCGAGGCATGGGTGCCTTGTTCCACGATGCGCCCCTGATCCATCACGACGATGCGGTCGCACGACAGCACGGTGGCAAGCCGGTGCGCGATCACCAGCGTGGTGCGCTCGCGCATCAACTGCTCCAGCGCCGTCTGCACCAGCGTCTCGCTTTCGGCGTCGAGCGAGGAGGTTGCCTCGTCGAGCAGGAGGAGCGGCGCGTCGCGCAGGATGGCGCGCGCAATCGCGATGCGCTGGCGCTGGCCGCCGGACAGCGTGACGCCGCGCTCACCGAGTTGGGTATCGAAACCGTGCGGCAGCCGCGTGATAAACTCGGATGCATGCGCCAGTTCGGCGGCGCGCGCCACCTCGGCGTCGCTCGCGTCGGGCCGGCCGAAGCGGATATTGTCGCGGGCGGAGGCGGCGAACACCACGGTGTCCTGCGGCACCAGCGCAATGCGGGCACGCAGATCGGATGGGGCGGCGTCGCGGATCGGCACCCCGTCGAAGCAAATCGTCCCGCTGATCGGGTCATAGAAGCGCAGCAGCAGGTGGAACAGCGTGCTCTTGCCGGCGCCCGACGGGCCGACGATCGCCACCTTCTCGCCGGCCGTAACCTTCAGCGTCACGCCGTCGAGCACGAAGGCGCCGGGCCGCGCCGGATAGGCGAAGCGGATGTCCTCAAGCGTCACGTCGCCGCGCGCCGGCAACGGCAGCGGGCGCGGCTCGGCCGGCGCGGCAATCGCCGGCTTGACGCGCAGGATCTCGAACAGC
>JBARWE010000227.1:0-7318 GCA_049646625.1 Xanthobacteraceae bacterium | reverse complement strand
GCAGGGGACCGGGGCGGTGATGACGCGCACGCTTCCGTATGCCGCGGCGTCTGACGATCAGCCGTGGCGACGGCCATCACCGCGCCGCAAAGTCCCGCTTTGGCTCTCCGCCCCATGAAACCCTTGTCTTTTACCGACGGCCTGCGCCACCTCGTCGAGGGCGTCGATATCGTGCTGAGCGATGTCTGGGGCGTGCTGCATGACGGCCTCACCGCTTTCCCGGACGCCTGCGAGGCGCTCGCCACCTTCCGCCGCCGCGGCGGCAAGGTGGTGCTGATCACCAACGCGCCGCGCCCGGCCGATTCGGTGCAGCGGCAGCTCAGCCGCTTTGGCGTGCCGGACGATGTCTATGACGGCATCGTTTCCTCCGGCGACCTCACCCGCAACTACGTCGCGGCGCGCCCCGACAAATCCGTCTACGCCATCGGCCCCGACCGCGACGGCCCGATCTACCGCGGCCTCGACGTGCGCTTCGCGCCGCTGGAGACGGCCGACTACATCGTCTGCACCGGGCCGTTCGACGACGAGGTCGAGACCGCCGAGGATTATCGCGACACCATGATCGCGGCGCATGCCCGCGGCCTCACCTTCGTCTGCGCCAACCCGGACATCGTGGTCGAGCGCGGCGAGCGGCTGATCGCCTGCGCCGGCGCCATCGCCGAACTGTACCGCTCGCTCGGCGGCGAGGTGATTTTCTTCGGCAAGCCGCACCTGCCGATCTATCGCCAGGCAATCACGCTGGCCGGCGGCGACAGCCGCAACGGCCACCGCAGCCGCGTCATGGCGATCGGCGATTCAGTGCGCACCGATGTCGCCGGAGCGCATGCCGCCGGCATTCCTTGCGTGTTTCTCACGCGCGGCATCCATGCCGAGGAGTTTGCCGGAATTGACCGCGACGACGCCGCGGCGGTCGGCCGGCTGTTCGGCGCAACGCCCGCGCCGGCGGCGCTGATGCACGAATTGAAGTGGTAGAGCCTGATCCCGAAACGCTAATTCAATCGCATTGAATCAGAGCAAGGGACGGACTGCATCTCACGCCGGCACGGGATCCGGGAACACCGCCTCGATCTTGGCCTTCAGCGTCGCCGCGTTGAACGGCTTGACGATGTAGTTGTTGACCCCGGCCTTCTTGGCGGCGATGACGTTTTCCGTCTTGGACTCCGCCGTCACCATGATGAACGGCGTCTTGGCCAGGTTGGGGTCGGCGCGCACCTCGCGCAGCAGGTCGTAGCCGGTCATCGGCTCCATGTTCCAGTCGGAGATGACGAGGCCATATCGCTTGCTACGCAGCTTGGCGAGGGCCGCCGAGCCGTCGCTGGCGTCGTCGATATTCTCAAAGCCAAGCTGCTTCAGAAGATTGCGGATGATTCGGATCATGGTGTTGTAGTCGTCGACCACCAGCACCGACATCGACAAGTCAACCGCCATCACTACCGCTCCCTGGCGCACGACCCCGCAAAACACCATTTCGGCAAGGCATGCTTCGACAGACTAAAGAACCGGCCAGGACACGCGCTTGATGCGGACACCGCGACGCCGCGCGCCGTCCACCTGCCCAGCCCGGATGGCGCAACCCTAGCATTGCGGCTTAAACAGCGCGTTAACCGGGCGGTGCATGTTGCTTGCAAATCGCGCGGGTTTCCGAAAGGGATTTTTACCGCCACGCCCTTGACTTCCCGGCCCGAGGCGCGCCACGGTCGCCGCCCCCGCCCAAAGTCGAACCTCCGCCGAAGCCCGCCGTCATGCCGCATTTCACCGTGATCCGCGACGATACGCCGGACGCCGCGATCCGCCGCGGCGCGGTGGTGGCGCTCGGCAATTTCGACGGCGTGCATCTCGGCCACCGCGTCGTTCTGAAGGCGGCGCAGGACATGGCGGCAGAGCGCGGCGCGCCGGCGATGGCCGTCACCTTCGAGCCGCATCCGCGCAGCTTCTTCAGCCCCAATACGCCGCAGTTCCGGCTGACCGACGCGCGGGCGCGGCTGCGGCTATTGGCCGGCATGGGACTTTCCGGCGCCGCCGTGATGACCTTCGATGCGGTGCGCGCCGGCACCTCGGCGGAGGATTTCGTCGCGCGCGACCTCGTCGGCCGCCTCGGCGTCACCGGCGTCGTCGCCGGTTACGATTTCCACTTCGGCAAGGGGCGGCGCGGCTCGCCCGACCTGCTGCGTGCCATGGGCGAGCAGCTCGGCTTTACGGTGTTCATTCAGCCCCATGTCGATCTCGACGGCCGCGCGGTATCGTCGACCGCGATCCGCAACGCGCTCGGCCAGGGCGACCTGGAGGAGGCTAATGAACTGCTCGGCTACCCGTGGTTCGTCTCAGGCACGGTGATCCACGGCGAGAAACGCGGCCGCGACCTCGGCTATCCCACCGCCAACCTGCGGCTCGATCCGGCCTGCGGCCTGCGCCACGGCATCTACGCGGTCAGGGTCGGGCTGGACGGTGTCCGCCTCGACGGGGTGGCGAGCTTCGGCCGCCGCCCAACCTTCGACAATGGCGCGCCGCTGCTTGAAATCCACCTGTTCGATTATGCCGGCGACCTGTACGGCAAGCCGCTCGATGTCGCCTTCATCGCCTTCCTGCGCGAGGAATTGAAGTTCGACGACATCGGTGCCCTGGTGCGGCAGATGGACGACGACACGGCCCGCGCCCGTACGCGGCTGGCCGCCCAGCCGGCCGCGTTCCCCGTGCTCGGCCGGATCGACTGAGGCCGCGCCCCGCACACTGCGGCCCGGCGCCGCCGCGCCTCCCCGTTTCCCTTGCCGGCAAAATGCTTTATGGACACGCCATGACGATACGGCGCGGCATCCCGATTATCGGCCCGGCTTTCGCCTGAGCCTCGCTCGGCGCAAGACCGGGACCGTTCCACCCCGCCCGCCACGCGCGTCCGCCGCGCCCTTCTTGCAAGCAAGCGATCCTTGATGTCCGATTCAACCGAAAATCCGTCCCGCAAGCCGGCCGCCAGGGCCGACGGCCCCGACTATTCCAGCACCCTGTTCCTGCCGCAGACGGATTTTCCGATGCGTGCCGGGCTGCCGCAGCGCGAGCCGGAGATTCTCGCGCGCTGGGCCGGCATGGACCTCTATCACCGCCTGCGCGAGACGGCGAAGGGCCGGCCGAAATTCATCCTGCATGACGGCCCGCCCTATGCCAACGGCAACATCCATATCGGACACGCGCTGAACAAGATCCTCAAGGACCTTGTCACCAAAAGCCAGCAGATGCTCGGCTTTGACAGCAACTATGTGCCCGGCTGGGACTGCCACGGGCTGCCGATCGAGTGGAAGATCGAGGAAGAGAACTACCGCTCCAAGGGCAAGCCCAAGCCCGACTTCAAGGATCCCGCCGCGATGGTGGCGTTCCGCCGTGAATGCCGTGCCTATGCCGGGCACTGGCTCTCCGTGCAGCGCGAGGAGTTCAAGCGGCTCGGTGTCATCGGCGACTGGGACCACCCCTACGCCACTATGGATTACTTCGCCGAGGCGCAGATCGCGCGCGAACTGATGAAGTTCGCCGCCAACGGCACGCTCTATCGCGGCTCCAAGCCGGTGATGTGGAGCGTGGTGGAAAAGACCGCGCTGGCCGAGGCGGAGGTCGAGTACGAGGATTTTACCTCGGACACCGTGTGGGTGAAGTTTCCGGTCGCCTCGCCTTACGGCCGGCTGAAAGGCGCCTCGGTGGTGATCTGGACCACCACGCCGTGGACGCTGCCCGGCAACCGCGCCATCTCGTTCTCCTCCAAGATCGCCTATGCGTTGTTCAAGGTGACGGAGGCCCCCGCCGACAACTGGGCCAAGCCGGGCGACGTGCTGCTGCTGGCCGAGAAGCTCGCCGCCGACGTCTTCAAGCAGGCCCGCGTCACCGCCTACGAGAACATCGGCACGGTCGAGGCCGGTGTGCTCGACGCGCTCGAATGTAGCCACCCGCTTGCCGGTCTCGACGGCGGCTACGGCTTCAAGGTGGCGCTGCTCGACGGCGACCACGTCACCGACGACGCCGGCACCGGCTTCGTCCACACCGCCCCCGGCCACGGTCGCGAGGACTTTGAGATCTGGACGGCGAACGCGCGCGAGCTGGAAGCGCGCGGCATCGGCGCAGCCATCCCCTACACCGTTGACGAGAACGGCGCGCTGACCGCGCAGGCACCGGGCTTTGCCGGCCGCCGCGTGCTGACCGACAAGGGCGACAAGGGCGACGCCAACGAGGCCGTCATCAAGGCGCTGGTCGAACGCGGCATGCTACTGGCGCGCGGCCGGCTCAAGCACCAGTATCCGCATTCGTGGCGCTCGAAGAAGCCGGTGATCTTCCGCAACACGCCGCAGTGGTTCATCGCGATGGACAAGGCGATCACCGACAATGGCACGGCTGCCCCCGGCGACACGCTGCGCGCCCGCGCCTTGCAGGCCATTTCGGTCACCCGCTGGGTGCCGCCGCAGGGCGAGAGGCGCATCACCGGCATGATCGAGAGCCGCCCGGACTGGGTGGTCTCGCGCCAGCGCGCCTGGGGCGTGCCGATCACCGTGTTCGTGCGCGAAAAGGGCGACGGCTCCGTCGAACTTTTACAGGATGAAGCGGTCAACGCCCGCATCACCGACGCCTTCATGGCCGAGGGGGCGGACGCCTGGTATGCCGAGGGCGCGCGCGAGCGCTTTCTAGGCAGCCGCGCCGGCGAGGACTGGCAGAAGGTCGACGACGTGCTCGACGTCTGGTTCGATTCCGGCTCCACCCACGCCTTCGTGCTGGAGGACCGTGAGCACTTTCCGATCCTCGGCGATATCCGCCGCAAGATCGACGGCGGCGACGACACGGTGATGTACCTCGAAGGCTCAGACCAGCATCGTGGCTGGTTTCATTCCTCGCTCCTGGAGAGCTGCGGCACGCGCGGCCGGGCGCCTTACGACGTCGTGCTGACGCACGGCTTCACGCTCGACGAGGAAGGCCGCAAGATGTCGAAGTCGCTCGGCAACACCACCGAGCCGCAGAAGGTGATCGCCCAGTCCGGCGCCGATATCCTGCGGCTGTGGGTCGCCGCCACCGACTATTCCGACGATCAGCGCATCGGTCCGGAAATCCTCAAGAACATGGTGGAGACCTACCGCAAGCTGCGCAACACCATCCGCTGGATGCTTGGCACGCTGCATCACTTCCAGCCCGGCGATAAAATCGCGCATGCCGACATGCCCGAGCTTGAGCAGTTGATGCTGCACCGGTTGAGCGAGATCGACGCGGTGGTGCGCCGCGCCTATGCCGATTTCGACTACAAGACCGTGGTGGCGCAACTGGCCGCGTTCATGAACACCGAACTGTCGGCGTTCTATTTCGACATCCGTAAGGATGCGCTGTATTGCGATCCGCCCTCCTCGCCGACCCGCAAGGCGGCGCTCACTACCATCGATATGCTGTGCGACGCGATCCTCAAATGGCTGGCGCCGATCCTGTCCTTCACCTGCGACGAGGCGTGGGGATCGTACCGGCCACAGGGCGCGGCATCGGTGCATCTCACCCTGTTCCCCGGCGGGCTTGACGCCTATCGTAACGACCGGCTGGCGCAGAAGTGGGAGACGATCCGCGAAGTGCGCCGCGTCGTCACCGGCGCGCTGGAGGTGGAGCGCGCCGCCAAGCGCATTGGCTCCTCGTTAGAGGCCTCGCCGCTGGTCTACATCTCCGACCCCGATATCTTCGCTACCCTGGTCGATGTCGATCTGGCCGAGATCTCAATCACCTCCAACGCGATGGTGACGAACGCCACTGCGCCGGCGGAGGCGTTCCGGCTGCATGATGTCAAGGACGTCGCGGTGGTGGTGGAGCGCGCCACCGGGCGCAAATGCGCCCGCTCGTGGAAAATCCTGCCGAGCGTCGGCAGCGATCCCGGCTACCCCGACGTATCGCCGCGCGACGCTGCGGCGCTGCGCGAGTGGAAAGCGCTGGGACGCACCCCATGAGCCACATGCCATGAGCCACATGCCATGAAGCGCATCCCATGAGCCGCATCGTGCGCGCCGGCCTGCTCGCCGCCGCCGCGGCGCTCGTCGCCGATCAGGCGGTCAAGCTGTGGCTCGTCCATGTGTTCGATCTGGGCCGCCGCGGCATCGTCGAGGTCGGGCCGTTCTTCGACCTGGTGCTGGCCTGGAACACCGGCATCAGCTATGGCTGGCTGCAGAGCGACGGCGCGGCCGGCCAATGGCTGCTGCTGGCCTTCAAGGTCGCAGCCGTCGTCGCGCTGGCGGTCTGGATGGCGCGTTCGCGCACGCTGCCGGCGACCATCGGCCTCGGCCTGATCATCGGCGGCGCCATCGGCAATGCGATCGACCGGCTGGCCTACGGCGCGGTGGTCGATTTCGTGCTGCTGCACATCAGGATCGCCGGCAAGCTCTACAACTGGTATGTCTTCAACCTGGCCGACGTGGCGATTGTTGCCGGGGTGTGCCTGCTCCTGTATGACACTTTGCGCAGCCCTGGCGCCGTAAAAGCGCCCTGATCGCCGTCAATATCGCCCGCGACGGGGCGGTAACGAGTTCAGGATCAACGTGATGCACACCCTCAGGCCCTCCATGACCGATGCCCATGTTCGGTTTTATGGCCGGTTTCGCGGCCGTCACACCCGCCTGTTCCCGGTGCTGCGGTGCGCCGTCGTCGCCGCCGGCATCGGGCTGATCGCCGCGACCGCCGCCCAGGCCCAGGAAGACGACGAGATGACCTTCGAGGAAGGTCTGATCCACAAGTTCATGACCGGGATCGGCGCCACCAACATGGAAAACCGCGGCATCGATTACCGCGAGCGCTCGCCCCTGGTGGTGCCGCCGAAGATCGACCTGCCGCCGCCGGAGACCAGCCAGGACCTCGCCGGCACCCCCAACTGGCCGAAGGATCCCGACGAGATCGAGCGCAAGAAGTTGCGCGCCGCCGCCCGCAAGAACAAGGTGACGGGCGACGAGGGCGCGCGGCCGCTGACGCCGGCCGAATTGAACGTCGGCCGTACCCGCGCCACCCACGCCACCGAGCCGTTGCAACCGGGGGCGCTGCGCAACCCGATGATGAGTCCCTCCGAGCTTGGCTACAAAGGCACGATCTTCTCGACGCTGTTCGGCGGCTCGGCGAACGAGAGTAAGCCGTTCACCGGCGAACCGCCGCGCGAGACCCTGACCCAGCCGCCGCCCGGCTATCAGACGCCGTCCGAGGCTTACGCCTATGGCTCCGGGCCGAAGGAAGTGAACCGCACCTATTTTGACATCATGTCGGGCAAGGACGTCAAAAACTGACCCCGATCGCCCCGCCGGCCCGCGCCGCGCGCGCCGGCCACCGCGTTCTCCGCCGC